>NZ_JBHFFP010000008.1:0-246995 GCF_042611105.1 Neorhizobium fuzhouense
ACATCATCGCACTCTTCTCTGTCACTGAATGCCGAAACTTCTTCAAAGCCGCAGGATATGAGGCTGAATAAATGCGATGCGCTTTTAGCCCTGCATATGACGCCGCGATCTGGCAGTCATTGCCTCCCCTGTTCGCAGCAGGTGGCCCGGACGGTGGAGTTTGTCCGGGCCCTGAACCGGAGTCTTTCGATTACCAGTTGGTCACCGATCCGTCCCGTCGCTTCAGGTGCGGGGCCTCCCAATATTCGAATTCCTGCCGGGCAAGCAGTTCCTCGTTGACCTCGATGCCGAGGCCGGGGGCGTCGGAGACGGGATAGAAGGCTCCTTCGAGCCGGGGCTGAACCGGGAAGAAGTCGGAGTTGTCGAACCCGAGATGGGTTTCCGCCGGACTACTGCGCGTCTCGAGCCAGGAGAAATTCGCCACGGCCGCGCAGAAATGTACGGTGGCTGCGGTGCAGACGGGCCCGAGCGGATTGTGCGGCATCATGTCGACGTAATGCGTCTCGCTCCAGGCCGCCACCTTCATGGATTCCGTCAGGCCGCCGACATTGCACACGTCAAGCCGGTTGAACTGGTGGATGTCGCGCTCGATATAGGGCTGGAACTGCCATTTCGAGGCGAACTCCTCGCCGATCGCGAAGGGAATGTCTGTCATCCGCCGCAGCGCTTCGTAGGCGCCGGGGCTTTCGTCCCGGATCGGCTCCTCGAGGAAATCGAGCGTGCCCTTCGGCATCTTCTGGCAGAAGCTGGCGGCCTCCGCCACGCTGAGGCGATGGTGGTAATCGATGCCGAGCACGATGTCGTCGCCGAGCGTTTCCCGCGCCTTCACCAGCCATTTCGCCGTCGTGGCGATGTGTTCGCGCGGCTCGTAGATCTCCTTTTCCTCGTGACCGGCCGGCGACAGGCGCATCGCCGTCCAGCCATGCTCGACAAGCATCTGCGCCTGCTCGATCATGGCCGGGCCGGGTTCCGCAAAGGTTGTCGCAAAGGTCGGGATGCGGTCGCGCTGCTTGCCGCCGAGCAGATCGTAGACGGGAACGCCGAGCGCCTTGCCCTTGATGTCATGGAGCGCGATGTCGATGGCGGAGATGGCCGCCTGCAGAACGCGTCCGCCTTCGAAATACTGGCTGCGGTACATTTCCTGCCAGAGCGAGCCGATCTTGAACGGGTCGCGGCCCTTGAGGAATTCGGCGTAATGGTCGAGTGCCCCGGCCACCGCCTTCTCGCGACCGGACAGGCCGCTTTCGCCCCATCCGAAAATGCCGTCATCGGTTTCCACCTTGACGAGGAGCTGGTTGCGGATGCCGACCTTCACGGCATAGGTCTTGATCGCTGTGATCTTCATGGCTGTTCCTCCCTTTGCCGCTCGTCTACCAATGCCACAGGGTGCCGTCTTCCAGGCGGTTCACCGGAAGATAGGCGCGCTGATAGGGATATTTGGCCGCCAGCTCCTCATCGATATCGACCCCGTGGCCGATGGCATCGCCCGGATGCAGATAGCCGTCGGTGAGGCTCCAGGCGCCGGGGAAGACGTCGAGGATTTCCGGCAGGTAGCCGGAATATTCCTGAATGCCGAAATTGGGGGCCCACAGGTCGAGATGCAGGTTGGCGCCGAGGCAGATCGGCGACATGTCCATGGCGCCATGGCAGGCGGTGCGGACATTGTAGACGCCGGCAAAATCCATGATCCGGCGCAGCGCCGTCACGCCGCCCGCATGCACGCAGGTGGTGCGGATATAGTCGATCAGCTGCTCTTCCATCAGAAGGCGCGCGTCCCAGATGGTGTTGAACACTTCGCCGACGGCGAGCGGCGTCGTCGTGTGCTTGCGGATCAGGCGAAAGCCTTCCTGGTGTTCGGCAGCAACCGTATCTTCCAGCCAGAACAGCCGGGCAAATTCCAGATCCTTGCCGACACGCGCGGCTTCGATCGGCGTCAGCCGGTGATGGGCATCGTGCAGCAGTTCGACGTCAAAGCCGTAGGCCTCGCGCACCGCCTGAAACAGTTTCGGGATATGGCGCATGTATTTGGATGTCGACCAGACCTCCTCATGCGGCACGGCATCGTCTGCGGCATTGTTGGTGATGGACTTGGCGCCGGTGCCGTAGACATCGGGCAGGCCCGGAATGCCGACCTGCACCCGCACGGCCTTGTAACCCTCTTCGATCCGGCGGCCGACGGCATCCACCGCTTCGGCGATCGTGGTGCCTTGCGCATGGGTGTAGCACAGCACCTTTTCGCGGCTTGCACCGCCCAGCAGCTGGTAGAGCGGCATGTTGGCGGCCTTGGCCTTGATGTCCCAGAGCGCCGTGTCGATGCCGGCGATCGCCGCCATCGTCACCGGGCCGCGGCGCCAGTAGGCACCCTTGTAGAAATACTGCCAGATATCCTCGATGCGGCCTGGATCGCGGCCGATGAGAAGCGGCGCGATATGCTCCTCCAGATAGGCGACCACGGCCTTCTCGCGCCCGTTCAGCGTCGCATCGCCGACCCCTGTCAGGCCCTCGTCCGTGAAGATCTTGACCGTGACGAAATTTCGGCCGGGAGAGCAGACAATGACTTTTACATCGGTGATTTTCATCGACTTATCCGTTTGCTGGAACTGTGGGCGCGACATACCGGAAACGGTTCTGGATGCGGCGGTCGCGGGGATCGGGATGGGGAATGGCGGACAGAAGCGCCCGCGTGTAGTCATGGGTCGGCCGGTTGACGACCTGGTCGGTGTCGCCGGCTTCCACGATGCGGCCGCGATACATCACCGCCACGCGGTCGCACATGTAGCGGATGACCGACATGTCGTGGCTGATGAAGACATAGGAGAGGCCAAGCTCGTCCTGCAGCTTCATCATCAGGTCGAGCACCTGCGAGCGCAGCGATACGTCGAGCGCCGAGGTCGCCTCGTCGGCGACGATCAGCCGCGGCTTGACGGCAATCGCCCGGGCAATGCCGATGCGCTGGCGCTGGCCGCCGGAAAAGGCATGAGGATAGCGTTCGCGCCAGGCGGGTTCCAGCCCCACCTGCTGCATCAGTTCGGCAACCCGGTCGTCAAGCTCGGCGCCGCGCATGCCCGCCAGTTTCAGCGGCTCGGCAATGATCTGGCCGACCGTCTTGCGCGGGCTCAGCGATCCGACCGGGTCCTGAAAGATCATCCGCACCTCGCGGCGCAGTTCCTTCAACTGCGGCTTGTCGGCAAGACGCAGATCGATGCTGCTGCCATCGGCGCGGCGATAGTTGATCTCGCCCGCCTGCGGATCGTAGATGCGCAGGAGGCAGCGCCCCATCGTCGTCTTGCCGGAGCCGCTTTCGCCGACGATGCCGAGCGTTTCACCCGGACGGACGATGAGCGACACGTCGTCCACCGCCTTCAGGCCGGATGGAAAGGTCAGCGACAGGTTGCGCACATCGAGCAGCGGTGGCGCATCGGCGGCGATGTCTGCCCGTTTCAGCCGGATCTCGGCCTTGTGTTCCAGCCGCACGACCGAGCCGATCAGCCGCTTGGTATAGTCGTCCTTTGGCGCGTGAAAAACCGCGTCGACGCTGCCATGCTCCATCACCCGGCCGCGATACATCACCAGCACCTCGTCGGCGATTTCGGCAACCACGCCCATGTCGTGGGTAATGAAGAGCACGGCCATGCCGTGGCTCTGCTGCAGCCGCTTGATGAGGTCGAGGATTTCCGCCTGCGTCGTCACGTCGAGCGCCGTCGTCGGCTCGTCGGCGATCAGAACCTGCGGATTGCAGGCGAGCGCCATGGCGATCATCACCCGCTGGCGCATGCCGCCGGAAAACTCGAAGGTATAGCGGTCGATGGCGGTTTCGGGCCGCGGAATTTCCACCTGGCGCAGAAGGTCCAGTACCCGTTCGCGGCGCTCGGCCTTCGGCGTGCCGAAATGGATGCGCAGCGCCTCGCCGATCTGCTCGCCGATGCGATGCACCGGTGACAGCGAACTCATCGGCTCCTGGAAGATCATGGCGATCTCGCGGCCGCGCACCCGGCGGATTTCTTCGCCGCGCGGATTAAGCTTTGCGAGATCGACCGTGGTGCCGTCCGCCCGGTTGAGCCAGATCGCGCCGCCCGCGATCTTTCCGGGCTTGTCGACGATCTGCAGGATCGAGCGGGCGGTCACCGACTTGCCCGAGCCGCTTTCGCCGACGACGCAGAGCGTCTTGCCCCGCTGCAGGTCAAACGACACGCCGTCGACGGCCTTGAAAAGCCCGGTGCGGGTCTTGAAGAAGGTCTGCAGATTTTCGACCTTCAGAATGGTATCGCGGGTCATGCTCATCAGACGGACTCATACGGGTCGGCGGCGTCGCGCAGTCCGTCGCCGAGGAAGTTGAGGGAAAGCACGGCAATCACGATGGCGGCCGCCGGCGTGAACAGCAGCCAGGGCGCCTGCGCCACGGCGCGGATGTTCTGCGCCTCCTGCAGCAGCACGCCCCAGGAGATGATCGGTGGCTGCAGGCCGATGCCGAGGAAGGACAGCGCCGTCTCAGCCAAGATCATCGTTGGGATGGCGAGCGTGACGGTTGCGATGATGTGGCTCATGAAGGACGGCACGAGATGGTTGAAGATGATGCCGATCTCGCTCATGCCATCGAGGCGTGCGGCGGTGACGAAATCCTCGCCGCGCAGCGAGAGAAATTTTCCGCGCACTTCGCGTGCGAGGTTCGTCCAGCCAAGCAGCGAGACGATGAGGGTGATGACGAAATAGGTGCGAAGCGGCGGCCAGCCGACCGGGATCGCGGCTGCAAGCCCCATCCACAACGGGATCGTCGGGATCGACCGCAAAAGCTCGATCACACGCTGGATCGCCAGATCGACCCAGCCACCGAAGAAGCCGGAAATGCCGCCGATGGTCACGCCGAGCAGAAGGCTCATCAGCACGCCGACAAGGCCGATGGAGAGCGAGATGCGTGCGCCATGGACGACGCGCGAAAAGATGTCGCGGCCGAGCCGGTCGGCGCCGAGCACGTAGAGGCTGTCGCCGGGCTTTGCATTGACGAGCCCGAACAGCTTGGTCTCCATCGGGATGAAGCCGAGCATGTTGTAGGGCGCCGAGGGAACGAGAAAGCCGACGGCGAGCGGCTTTGCCGGATCCGGTTCGAATTCGCGTCGCATGCTTTCTGTATTCAGTGTCATCTTCAGCTGATTGACGTGCGGCATGAAGCTGCCCTCGTGCATCAGCGACAGCCCCTGCGGCGGCGCATAGGTGAAGCGCGCATTGGTGGCATTGGGATCGAGCGGCGCGATGAAATCGGCAAAGGCGGCGATCAGATACATGCAGCAGATCACCACGAGACTGACGAGGGCGATCTTGTGCTTCTTGAACTTCAGCCAGAACAGGCGCCACTGGCCGGCAACGGCGATATTGCTGTCGCGCAGGTCGATGTCGGTTTCGGTCGCGGGAGGGAGCTGGGCAATGTCGGTCATGTCAGTCGAATCCGCGGATCGGTCATGGCAAGCAGGATGTCGGAAATCAGCGTGCCGATGATGGTGAGAACGGAGATGAGGAGGATCAGCGAGCCGGCGAGATACATGTCCTGCGCCAGAAGCGCGCGCAGAAGAAGCGGCCCTGTCGTCGGCAGGCTCATCACCACTGAAACGATGATCTCGCCGGAGATGACGGCCGGCAGGATCCAGCCGAGCGTCGAGATGAGCGGATTGAGCGCCAGCCGGACCGGATAGCGGATGAGCAGCTCGAACTCGGACATGCCCTTGGCGCGGGCGGTGGTGACATAGGGCTTCGACAACTCGTCCAGCAGGTTGGCCCGCATGATGCGCACGAGGGCGGCAAGCGAGCCGAGGCCAATGACGATGACCGGCAGCCAGACGTGGTTGGCAAGATCCAGAAGCTTGGCGAAGCTCCAGGGAGCATCGACATAATCCGGCGAGAACAGTCCGCCGACACTCTGGCCGAACCAGACCGACATCACATACATGGCGCCAAGCGCCATCAGGAAGTCGGGCACGGCGAGGAAGAAGAAGGCAAGGAAGGTCGCTGCGTAATCCGAGATGGAATACTGGCGCACGGCCGACAGGATGCCGATCGGGATGGCGACCGCCCAGACGAAGCAGAGCGTCAGCAGGGACAGCATCAGCGAGAAGCCGAGGCGGCTCCAGATCAGTTCGGTCACCGGCTTGCCGAGTTCGAACGAAATGCCGAAATCGCCGTGCAGCAGAATGCCGGCCATCCATTTGTAGTACTGGAAGTACATCGGCTGATCGAGACCGTAGCGCTCGCGCATGGCGGCGACAGTGCCCGCCTCGACAGCGCCGCCCTGGCTTGCCCAGTCGGCCATCAGCGTCGTCAGGTAGTCGCCCGGCGGCAGCTGGATGATGATGAAGGCGATGATCGAAACGGCAAGCAGTGTCGGGATGGCAAACACCAGCCGCCTTGCGATATAGCGAAGCATGTCAATGACCGTTGATTGGAAGGAGGTCCGGCCGGAGGCATTCGCGCCCCCGGCGTCGGGAGGAGCCTTATTTCGCGGTGTCGAAATACCACTGCGAGAGCGTTGGTGCCGGGTGCCAGAGATTGCCGGTGATCGGAATGCCGTCGACGACATTCTTCAGGCGCTTCGACACCATCATGTATTTCGGCATGGGCCGCGAAATGCCGATATTGAGGAAGTTGTCCGCCGAGGCGGTCAGGAATTCCTTCATCTTGGCCTTGCGATCCTCGTCGGTGACGGCAGCGTTCACCTTGTCATAGGCTGCCATCAGCGCCTTGATGTTTTCCGGCGGCTCTTCGCCCGTCTCATGGTTGGCGTACCATTCCGCCCAGCGCACGGCAAAGAAGATGTCCGCCTTCTGGAACGGCATGTAGCAGCGCGGATCGGTGTAGACCTCGGAAAGCCCGCCGACGCAGTTCCAGATATAGGCGTCCTGTTCGTTGGCGCTCCACATCGTGTTGAGGCGCGCCCGGTCGGTCGTGCGGATCTGGATGTCGATGCCGACGTCCTTGGCATATTGCTGCACCATCTGCATGACGTCCGGATAGGACAGGCCGAAGACATCGGCGACCATGAAGTTGATGGTGAAGCGCTTGCCGGTCTCATCGAGGCGGAAGCCTTCGGCGTCCTTTTTCGGCATCAGCTTGTCGAGTTCGGCATTGGCAGCGGCCGGATCGTATTCGGTATACTGCGTTGCCTCCTTCTCGTTGAACAGCTCATGCTCCGGCTGCACCGCCACCTGTGCCGGCGCGCCCTGCCCCACATAGACGAGATCGATGATCTCCTGCCGGTTGATCGCGCGGCTGAGCGCGATGCGGAAATCCTTGTTCTGGAAGACCTTCTTCTTCACCGGATCGGTGGAGTTGAGGTTGAGCAGGATGACCGCGTCATTGGCCGGCAGGTCCTTGACGTCGATGAAGCGGTACTTGCCGCTTTCCTGACCATCGAAGAGCACGGATTTGAAGGTGGAGTTGTTGATATGGCGGAAGGCGAAGTCGAATTCGCCCGAGGTCATCTTCAGCGCCATCAACTGCGGATCGTCGAGCTTTGCCCAGGTGACGTTGTCGATATAGGGCAGCTGGTTGCCGGCCGTGTCGACCTTCCAGTAGAACGGATTGCGCTTTGCCACGACCCGCTCGCCATCGGCATAGGGAACGGTCAGCACCCAGGGGTTCATGGTCGGCAGATCGAGATTCTGCCAATAGGCGGGCTGGAAGGTCATCGAGACCTTCGAGTTGAACAGCGCCACCCAATCGCCGGCGGCCGGATTGGCTTTCAAGAGCGCGGGAATGCCGTCCTTGTTATACTTCTCGTGGAACTGGCTGAGGTAATGCTTCGGGTAGATCACCGGCAGGTGGCCCTGGCCATAGGCGAGCTGCTGCAGGAACAGGCCGTAAGGCGCGTCGAACTTGAACTCAACCGTCTGCTCGTCGACCTTGCGCACCTTCACCGGCTTGCCGGCGACGGTGAAGGTCGGGTTCTTCGCCGGCGACAGCGCCGGGTTCATGAACACGTCCTCGTACCAGAACATGATGTCGTCCACGGTGAACGGCTGGCCGTCGCTCCACTTCAGTCCCTTGCGCAGGGTGAACGTGTAGGTGGTGGCGTCGTCGGATGCGGTGAACTTTTCAGCCAGCGACGGCTCGACCTTGCTCCACTTCGGGTCCCAGCGCACCAGAAGCTCGTTGGCGATGGTGCGGGTGAGGTTGTACTGGTCGCCATTGGCGAGAATCGTGGTCCGCAGCGTGCCGCCGTATTTGCCAACGCCGTCGACCATGGTTTCAACGAAAGGCTGCTGCGGCAGGCGTTCGGTGACCGCCGGCAGCTTGCCTGCCTTGACCTGTTCATCGAGTGCCGGAGCCTGGTGATAGTCCTGCGCGAAGGACGCGCCGGCCAGTCCGAAGACAAACACCCCAATCAGCCCCGTCGACGCAACGAGGTTACGCAGCTTGTGCTGGTAGCACATATGAAATCCTCCACTTGGTAAGCGCCCGCTCCTCAGGCGCGTCCAGTCGTCCCAGCCAACCGGATGCACGGAAACTTTCAGATCGTACATTATTTGTCAACAACGGTGTGCAAAGTGATGTATTTTGCACTTGGCAGATGGCGGGGCCATCCGCTAGAAATAGCGCATGAACACGATCGTCCCCCTCCTGCAGGTTGAAGAGACCGACCACGCCGAAGCCTCGATCTACGAGCGCATTCGCGACGACATCATCCAGGGGCGCCTTGCTGCCAACGAGCGGCTGAAGGTGGCGGAACTTGCCGAGCGCATGGGCACATCCACCAACCCGGTTCGCGAGGCCCTGCAGCAGCTGCGCGGCGAAGGTTTCGTTGTGATGATGCCGAACCGCGGCGCGCGCGTGCGACCGATCGACGAAACCTTCGTGCGCGATATTTTCGAGATCGAGGTGCTGATCGAGCCGGCGCTGACCCGCTGGTTCGTCGGCCTTGCCACCAAGGCGGATCTTGACCGCCTGGAGGAACTGCAGGGGCAGATGGAGGCGCTGAACTTTGCCGATCCACATGCCCATTCGAAGCTCGACATGACGTTCCACCAGGTCATGTACGACCGGCACTACAATCGCCACGCCGTCGATCTGTGGTGGCGCCACCGCGAGATCCTGTCGGCGATCAGCCGCAACTTCCAGACATCGCTCAGCCGCCAGACGAGCGTGCTCAACGAACATCGCGAACTGCTGCGCTGCATTGCCGCGCAGGATGCCGACGGTGCCGCCCGGATCATCGCCCAGCATGTCGAAGGCTCAGGACGCCACATCATCGAACACCTCCGGCTGATCAAGAACCGGCGCGACAGCGGGCGCCGGTCCTGAAGGACTGACGTTCGTCAGGTGACGGTCGGCACGTAAACGCGGGATGCCAGCCCCTTGCGGATGACGGCCGATCGGTGGTCGATCCGGCAGGCAAACCGCTCCGGCGGCAGCGCATTCTGTGCGTTATAATCAAAACATCTAGAAACTGTCGTCTGATTGTCATGGAGGAGACGCATACGGTGCGCCGCAAAGGAGCGCCGCATGCAGCCGCAATCGCTAGAACTTCAGGGTGTCGAAAAAAGCTTCGGGGCGGACAACGTTCTGAAATCGATCGACCTTTCCATTCGCCCCGGCGAATTCCTGTCGCTGGTCGGCATGTCCGGCTGTGGAAAATCCACGCTCTTGCGGATTATCGCCGGTCTTGAGACGCCCGATCGGGGCACGGTCTCGATCAGCGACCGGGACGTGACGGACGTCGATCCGAGCGAGCGCAACCTGGCCATGGTGTTCCAGTCCTACGCGCTCTATCCGCACATGACGGTGCGCGAGAACATTGCAACGCCGCTGCGCATGCGCCGCCTGTCCTTTGCCGCCCGGTTGCCGTTGATCGGCCGGATGATTGCCCCCGCCGAGACGCTTCAGGAGATTGCGGCATCGGTCAAGGAGGCGGCGGACACCCTGCAGATCGGCCATCTCCTGGACCGCAAGCCGGCGCAACTGTCCGGCGGCCAGCGCCAGCGCGTCGCCCTTGCCCGCGCCCTGGTGCGCCAGCCGGCCGCCTTCCTCATGGACGAGCCGCTGTCCAACCTCGATGCCAAGCTGCGCGCCCATATGCGCGAGGAACTGACCGGCCTTCACCGCCGCCTCGGCGCCACCTTCATCTATGTCACCCATGACCAGATCGAGGCGATGACCATGTCCGACCGCATCGCGCTGATGTCGGACGGCGGCATCGAGCAGCTTGGCACGCCGGACGAACTTTATCAGCGCCCGGCATCCTTGACCGTTGCCCGGTTCATCGGCACGCCGACGATCAATCTCCTGCCCGTGGAAATCGGCAAGACCGGCCGCATCTCCGCTTTTGGCCAGGAATTCGGCCTTGAAGCGGCAGCACAGGCGGCTGGCCCCGCAACGCTTGGCATTCGTGCCGAAGATCTTCGCCCGGCCGCAGAGGGCCTTGCCGCCCGCGTCGTGCGCAGCGAGACCTATGGGGCCGATCGCTTCGTCACCTGCGAACTCGTCCAGGACCCGGCGGTCCGGATCGTCATGCGCCAGCATGCCGGCGAAGGCCTGCCGGGCGGTGCCGACGCCACGCTGCGGCTCGGCTTTGATGCACAGCGCGCCCATCTCTTCGGCGCCGATGGCCGGCGCCTCGACGTTTCTGCCCGCGCACGGGTGCCAGCATGACGCTTGTCGATGCAACGCTTGCCAAACCTGAGGCAGCGGCCCGCGCCAAACGCTCGCCGGCCGAGCGCCGGATGGCGCGGCTGGGCCTCCTGTTTGCCGCTCCCTCTGCCATCCTGCTTGCGGCCTTCTACATCATCCCGATCGTCGTTCTCTGCGTCTTCTCGCTCACCGATTATCAGCTCGGCGCGCTGTCGATGCGTTTCGTCGGGCTCGACAATTTCGCAAAAGCCTTCAGCGATCCGGTGTTTCTGCGCTCGCTGTGGAATACCGTCCTCTATGCGGTGATCGTCATCCCGTTCGGCGTTCTTCTGGCGCTTGGCGTGGCGCTTCTGGTCTATAACCGCAAGAAAAGCCGCGCCTTCTGGGAAATCGCCTATTTCCTGCCGGTCACGGCGACGCTCGTGGCCATGGCAACGGTCTGGCAGTTCCTGCTGCATCCGTCGCTCGGGCCGGTCAATGCCGCCATCAAGGCCTTCGGCTTCGAGCCCGTGGCCTTCCTGTCCAACCCCACCCTGCTGATCCCGACCATGGCGCTGATCGGCATCTGGCAGGTTCTGGGCTTCAACATGGTGCTGTTTCTGGCCGGTCTCACCGCCATTCCGAAGGATCTGCACGAGGCCGCCCGCCTCGATGGCGCAAAACATCCGATCGACCGTTTCCTCACCGTCACCTGGCCGATGCTCGGGCCAACCACGCTGTTCGTCGTCGTCACCACCTCGATTTCCGCCTTCAAGGTGTTCGAGACGGTAGCCGTTCTGACCAAGGGCCGGTTCGGGTCCGAAACCCTGCTGTTCGAGCTTTATCTCGAAGGCTTCGAATATTCCAACACCGGCTATGCGGCAGCGCTCACCCTGCTGTTCCTCGTGATCGTGCTCATCCTGTCGATCGGCCAGATGGTGCATATGGACCGGAAGGTGCATTACTGATGGCCGTCTTGCGCAAATATCTGCCGCATCTGGTGCTGGCACTCGGCGCCGTGCCGATGCTTCTGCCCTTCTACTGGATGTTCCTCACCTCGATCCGCTCGCCGTCGGAAATTTTTGACGTCTCGCTCTGGCCGATCCCGCAGCATCTGGATGCGGCGCAAAATTACGCACGCGCGGCCTCGCAGGTGCCGATGCTGCGCTTCATGCTGAACGGCGTCATCGTCTGCGGCGGCATCCTCATCGTCCAGGTGCTGACGGCCGTGCCGGCCGCCTATGCGCTGGCAAAGCTCAAATTTCCCGCCCGCCGGCTGATGATGACGCTGATCATCGCGGCGCTTTGCGTGCCGATGCAGGCGCTGGCGCTGCCGCTGTTCGTCGGGCTTGCCAAGACGAACCTGCTCAACACCTATTTTGCCATGATGGCACCGTTCTTTCTCTCGGTGTTTGCGATCTTCCTGTTTCACCAGTCCTTCCGCAGCTATCCGGACGAGGTGATCGAAGCCGCCCGCATGGACGGATTTTCCGAAATGGAAATCTGCTGGCGGCTGGTGCTGCGCGGGTCCTTGCCGTCGCTTGCCGCCTTTGCCGTCTTCTCGCTGGTGGCGCACTGGAACGATCTCTACTGGCCGATGATCGTCGTCACCGACACAAATCTCGCGCCGCCGCCGCTCGGCATGCTGTTCTTCGCCGATGTCGAATCCGGCGCGAACTACGGCGCCCTGATGGCCGGTGCCGCCATCATCACCGCGCCGATGGTCATCTGCTTCCTCTTTGCCCGCAGGCATTTCATCGCCGGCATCACGATGACGGGGGTCAAGTGACCGCGCCCCGGTCAACGCCCCTCCTCCCTTCCCTTCTCCTCCCCCTCCTCCTCCTCCCCGCCACAATCCTCATGGAGACCGATCATGAACATCACCCGACGCACCGCCACCGGCGGGCTTGTGCTCTCCCTTGCGCTTGCCGGCCTTGCCAAGCCCGGCTTTGCCGCCGACGTCACGCTGGAAGTTCTCTACAACCTTCCCGGCTTCACGAAATTCCATCAGCCGCTCGCCGATGAGTTCATGAAGAAGAACCCGGATATCAAGATCAACTTCCTCGCCCCTGCCCCCGGCTATAACGAAGGCCAGCAGCAGGTGCTGCGGTCGGCCGTGACAGGAAACCTGCCGGACGTGTATTTCTCCGGCTATAACCTGACGGCCGAACTCGTCCACACGCTCGCTCCCCGCAAGCAGATCACCGACCTTGGCCCGTTCATTCAGGCCGAAGGCGGCCAGGCCTTTCTCGACAAGAACTACAGCCCGAAAATGGCAGCGCTCGGCCAGGTCGACGGCAAGCAGTACGGCCTGCCGGTCAATGCCTCCTCGCCGATCCTCTACGTCAATGCCGACCTCGTGAAGAAGGCCGGCGGCGATCCGGAAAATATGCCGAAGACTTTCAAGGAACTGGTGGCGCTCGCCGCCAAGATCCATGCGCTCGATCCGAAGATCGCCGGCATGGGCTATGACATCAACGGCTGGCCGGACGACTGGCTGTGGCAGTCGCTGATCTTCCAGCAGGGCGGCACGCTGGTCGATACGGCCACCAAGAAGGTGGCCTTCGACAACGAGATCGGCCTTAACGCGCTGAAGCTTGCCCGCCAGTTCGTCACCGAAGGCGGCCAGACCCTGCTCGACTGGGACCAGTCGCGCCAGCAGTTCGGCGCAGGTCTCACCGGCTTCATCTTCTCCACGCCCGCCCATGTGCAGACGATCGAAAGCCTCGTCGGCGATCGCTTCAAGCTTGTCACCGCGACCTTCCCGCTCGACAACAAGGAAAAGGGCGGCGTGCCGACCGGCGGCAACTCGGCCGTGATCCTCACGCAGGACAAGGCCAAGCAGGACGCAGCCTGGAAATACCTGAAGTGGATCACCGGGCCGGAAGCGCAGAACGTCATCGTGCGCATCACCGGCTACCTGCCCACCAACAAGCTTGCCACCGGTCCGGATTTCCTGGCGCCCTATTACGCCGAGCATCCGAACGTCAAGACGGCCTCGCTGCAGGCCGATCGTTCGCTGCCGTGGGCCGGCTATCCGGGCGGTGACTCCGTTCGCATCTGGCGCACCCAGCGCGACATCATCGGTACCGTCATGCGCGGCGAAGTCACGCCGGAAGCCGGTCTGAAGCAGATCGTCGAGCAGACGAACGCCCTGATGTCGAAGTAAGCGGGATCATCCCTCTGTCAAAGGCTGCGGGGGAAACATCCCCGCAGCCGCACTCTTGTTCTGCAGAAAGACCGTCATGAAAATCATTCAGCTGACCGACACCCACCTGATGCCCTCGGGTATTGTGGTGAACGGCGTCGACCCGGAAAAGCAGCTGCGCGCTGCCATTGCCGACATCATCGAAAAACATGCCGATGCCGACCTTCTGGTGATGACGGGCGATTTGTGCAACCACGGCGATCCGGCGGCCTATGCGCTGCTGAAGGACATTCTGGCGCCGGTGCCGTTTCCGACGCGCCTCATGCTCGGCAATCACGACGACCGCCCGAATTTCATCGACGCCTTTCCGGGCCAGCCGCGTGACGAAAACGGCTTCATCCAGTCGTTCCTCGACACCGATGCCGGCAGTCTCCTCTTTCTCGACAGCCACGAGGCCGGCGTGATCGGCGGCATCTATGGCGATGACCGCATGGTCTGGCTCGACCAGGCGCTGGAAGGCGCCGGCGATCTTCCCGTCACCGTCTTCATCCATCACCCGCCGATGGACACGAAGATTGCCCACTTCGAAAAAATCGGCATGCACGATGGCGGTGCCGTCATGAAGCGCCTCGCCCGTCATGCGCCGGGCGTGCGCCACATCATCTTCGGCCATATCCATATTCCACTTTCCGGCACGAGTGCCGAAGGCATCGCCTACAGTTCCGGCCAGGCCTGCGCGCATCGTTTCATCACCGATGTCGATACGCCGAACCCGCTGTGGACCGGCGGTAATCCCTGCTACCGGATCATCGACCTCGATCAGCAGGGTCTTCGCGCCTACAGCGCCGAGGTGGGCGAGATCGCCACCGACCGCGCCCCGATCTGCGAAGGCCCGTGAGAACGCTGGCTTAACGGGGTTCTCCAAGCGGCACCCCAACGGACATTGTCATCAATCAAAAACGGCGCCCCTGAAGGCGCCGTTTCTGCATGTCTCAACCATGGGCCTCGGTGGCCTGCGGGATCTCGTCATCCTTGTTGCGCGGGATGCGGAACCAGGCGACGTAGAGGGCCGGCAGGAAGAGCAGCGTCAACACCGTTCCGACCACGATCCCGCCCATCATGGCATAGGCCATCGGGCCCCAGAAGACTTCGCGGGAGATCGGGATGAGCGCGAGCGTCGCGGCGGCCGCGGTGAGAAGAATGGGCCGCATGCGGTGTTCCGTCGCCTCGATCACCGCCCGCCACGGCGGCACGCCCTCGCTGCGCAGATGCTCGATCTGCACCACGAGGATGACCGAGTTTCGGATGAGGATGCCGATGAGCGCGAGGATGCCGAGGATGGCAACGAAGCCCATTGGCGCGTTGCTGAGCAGAAGCGCTGCCACGACCCCGATGAGGGCAAGCGGGGCCACCGCAAACACCAGGAAGAGCCGGCTGAAGCTTTGCAGCTGGATCATCAGGATGGTCGCCATGACGAACAGCATCATCGGGGCGACGGCGGCGATCGGGCCCTGCGAATCCGCGCTCGATTCAACCGAACCACCCACCTTGACGAAATAGCCGGGCGGCAGCGTGGCGGTGAATTTTTCGACCTCGGGCGCAAGCTGCGACACGATCGTCGCCGGCTGCGTTGTTCCGGTTACCGCGGCTTTCACGATGATTGTCGGAATACGGTCGCGGCGGCCGATCTTCGGCTGTTCCAGTTCGTACCGGAACTTGGCGACGGCCGAGAGCGGCACCGACTTGCCGCTGCTGCTCGGAAGCTGGAGGTTCTTCAGCGTTTCGATGGCGCCGCGCTCGCTGTCCTGCGCCCTACCGATCACGTCGATCAGATAGATGGAATCGCGCACCTTGGTGGTGGAAGAACCCTCGACGATGCCGTTGAGGCGGGTTGCGATATCCTGCGAGGAAATGCCGAGCTGGCGCGCCTTGTCCTGCAGCACATCCACCTTCACGACGCGCGACGGTTCGTTCCAGTCGTAGGTCATGTTGGTCAGAAGCGGGTTCTGGTTGACGATGCCGCCCAGTTGCTGCGCCAGCTGGCGGACCTTCTGGATATCTGGACCGCTGATGCGATACTGCACGGGCTTGCCGACCGGCGGGCCGATGTCGAGCAGCTTCACGAAGGCATCCGTGCCCGGGAAGGTCTTGTTGACATAGGCCTGCAGCTGGGCGCGCAGACGGTTTCTCGCCTCCAGGTTCTTGGTGACGATGACGATCTGGCCGAACCAGGCCGCCGGCGTCTGGACATCGTAGGACAGGATGAAGCGCGGCGCGCCCTGACCCACATAGGTCGACCAGTGGTCGATATCCGGGCTGCCGGCGAGCTGTTCCTTCTCGATCTGCGCCATCTGCCGGTTCGTCTCGGCAATGGTGCTGTTGTTGGGCATGTTCCAGTCGATGATGAGTTCGACGCGGTCTGACGAGGGGAAGAACTGCTGCTGCACAAGCCCCATGCCGCCGACGGAGGCGACAAAGGCAAGCACGGTCAACAGGATCGTTGCCCAGCGCCAGCGCATGGCAAGGCGCAGGATAGAGGCAAAGCCGCGCGTCACGCGTCCCTTGTTCTCGTGGTGCGATTTCATCGTCTTGGGCAGGATGGTCACCCCGAGAAGCGGCGTAAACAGCACCGCCACGATCCAGGAGACGAGCAGCGAGACGGCAATGACGACGAAGAGCGTGAAGGTGAATTCGCCGGCGGCGCTGTTGTTGAGGCCGATCGGGATGAAGCCGGCAACCGTCACCAGCGTGCCTGTCAGCATCGGAAACGCGGTCGAGGTGTAGACATGGGTTGCGGCCTTGCGCAGCGTATCACCCGCCTCCAGCCGCGACACCATCATCTCGACGGCGATCATGGCGTCATCGACCAGAAGGCCGAGCGCGATGATGAGCGCGCCGAGCGAAATGCGCTGCAGCGAGATGCCGCTATATTCCATGACGACGAAGGTGATGGCGAGCACAAGCGGAATGGAAACCGCAACCACCATGCCGGCGCGCACGCCAAGGCTGATGAAGCTGATGGCAAGAACGATGACGATGGCCTCGAAAAGCGCCCGTGTAAAACCGGAGACGGCCTCATCGACCACCGCCGGCTGATCGGAGACACGCTCCACATCCACGCCGATCGGCAGGTCGGAGACGACCCGCTTCATCTGCGCATCCAGCTGTTCGCCGAACTTCAGGAGATTGGAGCCGGTCTTCATGCCGATGGCAAGGCCGATGGCAGGCTCGCCCTTGAAGCGGAAGAGCGCCGAGGGCGGGTCGACATAGCCGCGCCGGATGGTGGCGATATCGGTCAGCGGAAAATAGCGGTCGTTGATGCGCAGGTTGATGGCGCGAAGGCTCTCTTCCGAGGTGAACTGGCCGCTGACGCGCAGCGCAATCCGCTCGGAACCGGCTTCGACCACGCCCGATTGCGTGACCGCATTCTGCGCCTGCAGGGTATCGATGACCGCCTGCTGGTCGATGCCGAGCGCTGCGATCTTGCGGGTGGAGAATTCCAGATAGATCGCCTCGTCTTGGGCGCCGATGATGTCGATCTTGCCGACATTGGGAACCGTCAGCAGCTTGGCGCGGGCATCCTCGACGAGGTCGCGCATCTGGCGCTGCGTCAGGCCATCCGAGAGAAAGGCATAGATATTGCCATACACGTCGCCGAAGGAATCGTTGAAGGCGGGGCCGACAACGCCGCTTGGGAAATCGCTCTGGATATCGGCGATCATGTTGCGGATGCGGATCCAGTTGCCCGGCACGTCCTTGGCCTTGGTGGTGGGCAGAAGTTCAACGAAGATCGTCGTCTGGCCGGCCGTGGTTTCGCTGCGGGTATAATCGAGCGCGTCGAGTTCCTCGAGCTTCTTCTCGATGCGGTCGGTCACCTGGCGCGTCATGTCCTCGGCAGAAGCGCCGGGCCATTGCGCATTGATGATCATCGTCTTGATGGTGAAGGCCGGGTCTTCCTCACGCCCGAGATTGGCGTAGGAAAAGGCGCCGACAGCCAGGAAGACGATCATGAAATACCAGACGAGCGAGCGGTGCTCGAGGGCCCAGTCGGAGAGGTTGAAGGATTTCACTTGGTCATCTCCTGATCGAGGCGGACAGTCTGGCCTTCCTGAAGTTTGTGAACGCCGGCGGTGACGATGCGCTCACCCGGCTTTAAGCCCTCGGCGACCGTGACCATGCCCCCGGGCTGTGGCGGACTGGCGAGCGTGACCGCCCGCGATGTCACCTTCTTTTCGGCTTCCGACACGACCCAGACGAGGGCGCGCGTTCCGTCCATCTTGATGGCGGAGGACGGAAGGCGGATGGACGCCCCATCCTTGTCGAGAGCGGTGGCGGTGATGACCGAGCCGAGGCGCAAGGCCGCCGGCGGATCGGTGAGGCTGAGCTTGGTGCGGCGCGTGCGCGTGGCATCGTCCGCCTCCGGCGCAATCTCGCGCACGACGCCCTTGGCGTGCACGCTCGGATCGAGCTGCAGCGCGACGTCGAAGGCCGATCCCGGCCGCACCTTGTCAGCGACGGTTTCCGGCACGTCGATGACGGCATCCTTGATGTCGGGGCGGGCAACGGTTGCCACGGTCTGGCCGGCAGAGACGACCTGGCCCACTTCGGCGGCGGTGCTGGTCACCACGCCGTCGAATTCGGCCAGAAGGCGGGCATAGCTCAGCTGTTCCTTCGCCTTGTCGAGATTGGCCTGGGCCTTGTCGACGGAGGCTTCGGCCGTCTTGCGGTCAAGCTCCGCCGTCTCGAATGCGGACTTGGCGCCCGATTGTTTTTCGTAGAGCGTCTTCTGTCTCTGCTCGGTGGTCAGCGCATTGGCAAGCTGGGCCTGGCTGTTGACGAGATCCGACTGCGAACTCTTGACGGCAAGCTCCAGCGCCAGCGGATCGATGGCGGCAAGGACATCGCCTTTCTTGACGAGATCGCCCACATGGACATTGCGCGCCACGATGCGGCCAAGGACGCGGAAACTGAAATCGGTGGTGATGCGGGCTTCGACGGTTCCGGGAAGCGCAAGCTCGGCGGCCGGCTGCTCCTCAGCCACCACCGACAGGACCGGACGCGGCGGTTCGGGCTGGCTTGCTTCCTCTTTCTGGCAGCCCGTCAGGAAGGTCGCGGCCAGAAGCAGCGCCGAAAGGCTTGAGGGGGCGGTCTTCATTGTGCGGTTCCTTCGATAGCCACGACTTCTCCCTGGTTCAGGAAATTGGCGCCGGTCGCCACCACGATCTCACCCGGCTTGACGCCCGAGCGGATGGAGAAGCGGTCGCTGTGATAGGTGATGACATCGACCGGCCGGATCGACACGGCGTGGCTGGCCGGATCGACCACCCAGACCGCCGGCTTGCCGTTCAGGGATGCCATCGACGACCAGGGCAGTTCGATTGCGGTCTGCGGCTTGAACGAGGCGGTGGCGACAACCGGGCTTCCAAGCTTGGCCTGCGGCACATCCTCAAGACCAAGCTTGACGCGGATGGTGGCCGAGCTCGAATCGATCGTCGGCGACACTTCGCGCACCTCGGCCTTGATCGGGGCGCCGCCCGACAGAAGGCGCACCTCGATGTCATCGGCCAGTTCACGGCCGAGAAGAAGCGATTCATCGACATTGACCACGGCATCGCGGGGACCGTCATGGGCAAGCGTGAAGATCACCTGGGCGGCCTGGGCCACCTGCCCCACTTCGGCATTGCGCGCCGTAATGACCCCGTCGGCATCGGCGGTCAGGTCTGTCTGCGCGAGCGTGTCGCGGGCGGTGTCGAGTTGGGCCTGCTCGGATTCCACCGTCGCCTGCGCGCGCAGCAGCGTTTCACGCGCCGAATCCAGATCGGCCCGCGTGGTCACGCCCGTGCTGAACAGGCTCTGCTGGCGATCGAAGGCCTGCTGTGCCTGGGTTTGCTGGGCCTCCGCGGAGGCAAGCGTTGCCACGGCCACCTGCAGGTCGGCCTTCTGCTCCTGCGCATCGATGCGGGCGAGCACCTGCCCTGCCTTCACCCGGTCTCCCACCTCGACGAAGCGATCTGTGATGCGGCCGCTGACCCGGAACGACAGATCCGACTGGACGCGGGCACTGATTTCCCCGGTCGTGGAAATCCTTTCCGCGACCTGCGCTTCAGCCACGGTGACCGTGCCGACATATCGCGGCGCCTTCGGGGGCGTTTCCTCCTGCGGCGCACAGCCTGCAAGCGTTACGAATGAAAACGCCAGAAGTGCGTTTGTAGCTAGTCGTCGCATGGTTGCCCCTTGAACAATTGCCAGACTACGGTAATTTTGAATGACTGGTTAGTCAATGAGTTTGTAGACGAGGAGAATGCGCATGGCGATTGACGGTGAAAGGAAGCTGAACAGGGCTGAACAGAAGGCTCTGCGGCCCATCCAGATTCTCGATGCGGCATTCGAGGAATTCATCGCCCACGGGTATGGCATGACCCGCGTGGAGGATATCGCCGAGCGTATCGGCGTCACCAAAGGCACGATCTATGTCTACTTCCCGACGAAGGAAAACCTCTTCTCGGCTATGATTGCACATATTGCCACCCCTCTTGAAGAGCTGCTGCGGGGCGTCGGAGACCTGTCCGGCAATTGCGCGGAGCGTCTTGAAGCACTGCTTCTGATGTCTTACGAGAAAGTCCTTAAAAACAGGCATACGCGGGAACTCATCCGTCTCGTCGTATCCGAGGGCTCGCGCTTTCCCGAGATCATCAAGAGGCATCAGGAGGAGTTGATCGACCCCCTGTTCAACCACGTCCAGGCCTTGCTCGATGAAGGCATTGCGGCGGGCGAATTTCGCGCAGGCCCGGCTGCCCTTGCATCGGTCATCGTCGGGCCGGTGATTGCCCTTGTCGTGGACCACCTGGTGTTCGGCGAAACGCCGCAGGAGGAGTGCGACGCCTATATCCGCGCCCATCTCGATCTTATCACGCGCGGGCTTGCCGTGGCGGACCAGTAAGTTTCAAAAAGCAGCCGCCGGGCACACCAGACTTCACTGAACGGCAAGCACGGCAAGCGACAGCGCGAGCGCCGGGATCATCACCACGACACCGAGCTTCAGGAAGGCGAAGACACCGATCTGAAGCCCTTCGCGACGCAGCGCCGACAGCCAGAGGATCGTCGCAAGCGACCCGGTGACGGAAAGGTTCGGCCCCAGATCGACGCCGATCAGCACGGCGGCTGCGATCTTGTCCGGCACATGTGCCGCCTGGACGGCGCTGCCGGCGACAAGGCCCGCGGGCAGATTGTTGACGAGGTTGGAGACGAAGGCGACCACGGTGCCGGCAAGCGCTGCCGTCTGGGCCGGATGGCTCTCGGCGCCGGAAGACAGCCAGCGCGCCAGCGTATCGGCAAGTCCGGTGCCGTTCAGCGCCTCGACCACGACGAAGAGGCCAGCCACCAGCGGCAGCACGCTCCACGACACGCCCTTCAACGTCGCAACCGGGCTCTGCCGGGTCACCGCCATGATGATGGCGGTGGTAAGACCGCCGGCGAGAAAGGTCGGCAGGCCGAGATCGAGGTCGAGAGCGGAGGCGACAAGCAGGAGAAGGGCCGTCAGCACCAGGCCTGCCCCGGCAAGCCGGGC
The DNA here is from genome assembly GCF_042611105.1 of Neorhizobium fuzhouense. Lineage (NCBI taxonomy): Bacteria > Pseudomonadati > Pseudomonadota > Alphaproteobacteria > Hyphomicrobiales > Rhizobiaceae > Neorhizobium > Neorhizobium fuzhouense. The sequence continues at coordinate 21,306 of NZ_JBHFFP010000008.1, forward strand.
GCTGTGCGACAGGGGCATCTGCTCGACCTCGCGGCTGATCGTATCGGCAGCCAGCGCCTGACGCTGCGTCAGGTAGAGCGCGGCAAAGGTTGCCGCGATCGCCACGATCGAGGGCAGCGTGAAGGTCGAAAGCCAATGGCCGAGCGGCGGCATCTCGCCACCGCCGAAAATCACCAGATTGGCCGGATTGGAGATCGGCAGGACAAAGCTTGCCGCATTGGCGATGAAGGCGCAGATCAGCAGATAGGGCATGGGATCGCGCACGCGCGCCGCCCGGCACGCCGCATAGACGGCAGGGGTGAGCACGACCGCCGTCGCATCGTTGGACAGGAAGGCCGTGACGACAATGCCGACGCCGAAGATGAGGGCAAAGAGCCGGCGCGGTGACCCCTTGGCATGGGCGGTCGCCACCGAGGCCAGCCAGTCGAACAGACCCTCCCGGCGGGCGAGTTCCGACAGAAGCATCATGCCGATCAGAAACAGATAGACGTCGAGCCCCTTGGAGACGCCGAGCCAGGCATCGGACACGCCGATCAGCCCGAGCGCGACGAGAAGGACGGCGCCGATAACGGCCCAGATCGCCTCCGGCCAGCCGAAGGGGCGGGTGATCACGCCGAGCGCCGTGAGGCCCGCTATCGTCCACGTCATCGTCAATGCCTGCATGGTCATCTGCTTTTCAAGGGTTGGAAGAGGCGTCCGGCAAGCTTGCTACTGTGGAATCGGACGGGGCGCCAGTCTCTTCGTGATGCGGCGGGGCGATGGATGTACGCCCGGCAAGAAACGCTGCAACCGCAAGCAGCGCCACGCCACCATGGACGAAATAGGCGAGCGAATAGCCGCCGAGATCGGTGAGCCAGCCGGCCACGACGTTGCTCAGCGACGCGCCGATGCCCTGCACCGTCATCACCGCGGCAAAGCCGACATTGAAGCGGCCGGTGCCGGACAAGATCCGTTCGGCTGCGATCGGCGTTGCGATGCCGATCAGGCCGGCCGCCACCCCGTCAAGGATCTGCACCGGATAGATGGCGGCAAAGCTTGTGAACGAACCGGCAATCGCGCCGCGCAGCGGCAGTGACAGAAGCGCGATCAGAAAGACGGTCGAAAGCCCGAAGCGCCGCAGCAGGAAAGGCGTGGCGAGCGCCACGACAATCATCGACAGCTGCGAGACGCCGGTGGTGATCGCTGTGGTGCGGAAGGGCGTGCCGAGCTGGATCGAAAAGTTCTGGGCGATCAGACGGCTGATCGGCGCATTGCCGAAATGGAAGATCATCAGCGTCACGGCAAGCAGGATGAGCCCCCGGCTGCCGACGAGCACCTTGTAGCCGGAAGGGCCCGGCGCGCCATCGTCATGGGAAAGCCCGCGCGCCACCTGGTGGTCGATCTCGCGCGGGTTGATGGCAAGCGTTGCCACGATGGTGGCGATGGCTGTTGCGATCATCAGCCCGACAATGCCGCTCACGCCGAAATAGAGGGTCGCGACATAGATCCCGGCGAGGGAGACGACATTGCCGGCGTGGTTCCAGAATTCGTTGCGTGACACCTGGCGGGAAAAGGCGCGTTCGCCGACCAGACCGAGCGTGAGGCCCATCAGCGCCGGACCGACCACCGCGCCGACCACCGCCGTCATCGACAGGCCACCGAAGACAGCGGCATTGCCGGGGCTTGCAAGCGTCCATAGCGCACTTGCCGTCACCAGGATCACGGGCACGATGATCAGCATGCGCTTGCGCGTGGAGGCATCCACATAGGCGCCAAGCAGCGGCGTCGAGACCATCCCCAGCACGCCGCCGAGCGTTGCGACGATGCCGAGCGTCATCGGCGACCAGCCATGGGTCGCCAGAAAGCCGTCGAGAAACGGCCCCAGCCCGTCGCGCGCATCGGCGAGGAAGAAATTGAGAACGGCAAGGGCCGCAAGCGAGCGGCCGCTGAGATGCTTGGGCAAAGGCTGTGACATGCCGGTCATCCTTGTTCCGCGGCGCGTTCGTGGCGGGCGGAAACGACGTCCTGCAGCATTTGTTCCAGGCGCCCGAAAACAAATAATCCGGCCGATCCAGCCGACATTGCGCGGGTAAAAACCTGCAGCTGCGCCGCCCGGCAAGGCTCAACTCACGGCTTTCAACCGCACGATGGCGCCGGCCGGCGCCTCGCTTTGCCGCGCCACATCTCCTGCGCGAGGCATCAAGGGCACGTGCGCCCGGAAAGGTGGCGGGCTTTCTGCATCCTGCGGCACAAGGTTCTGGTCAGCGCCGTCGGAAACGTGCAGAAGGGCGTCATCATGGTGCTGCCCGGTCAGCGGTTCGGATGACGCCGACCCTGCCTTCGGAACGCGCCCGGGAGAGCTGCGGTCGCTCTGCCCTCGCCCACCTCGATCGCCGCCACCGATCATCGCTCTGGAGCAGACATGTCAGCATCCCCTTCCCGCCGCAGCGCACCGGCCAAAGTCTTTGCCGGGCCTGCCATCATGCTCTTCGGCATGCTGTTGTTTTCGCTGAACGACGCCATGGGCAAGTGGCTGATGGGAAGCTACGGGCTTGGCCAGGTCATCCTCATCCGCTCGATTGCCGCGCTCATCATTCTGGCCCCCTTCCTATGGATTTCCGGCCGCAAGCCGATCCTGGAGGTGGAGCGGCCGGGCCTGCAGGCGGCGCGCGTCGTCTTTTCGACGCTCGAACTCTTCTGCTTCTATTATGCAGTAATGTCGCTGCCGCTTGCCGACGTGATGACCTACTGGCTGGCAGCGCCGATCTATGTGGCCGCCGCCGCCCCCTTTCTTCTGGGGGAAAAGGTCGGCTGGCGGCGCTGGACGGCGATCGGCATCGGCTTTGTCGGCGTCATCGTGACGCTTGAGCCGTCGAGTGCCATGTTTACCCTGCCGGCGCTGATCTCGGTTGTCGGCACGGCCGCTTTTGCCTTCATGCTGCTGTCGGGCCGCAGCCTGCGCGCCACGCCGGACAAGACGCTGGTTCTTTTCCAGATGCTGGGAACGGCGATTGCGGGCCTCGTTTCGGCTCCCTTCGACTGGGTACCGCTGGCATCGGCCACGGAACTCCTGGCGCTCGGCCTCCTCGGTATCGTTGCCATGAGCGCCCATATGCTGGTCAATCGGGCGCTCAAGATTTCCGACGCGGCATCGGTTGCGCCGCTGCAATATACGCTGCTTGTCTGGGCGATCGTCTTCGGCTGGTGGTTCTTCGGCGAGGTGCCGCGCACTAGCATGGTGATCGGGGCGACGCTCATCGTCGGGTCCGGCCTGTTCATCTTCTTCCGCGAAAAACAGCTGAAGACGCGCGACACGGTGCTGCCGGCCATTCCGGAATAGCGGCACGCCGCGAGCGGCGAAGCCGGCGTCCGCTCGGACGCCGGTACGCTTTTTGGAGTTAGACTGCCTTAGAGAAGACCGCGACGGGCGAGGTTTTCAAACAGCGCCCGCGTGCCAAAGGTCCATTCCGGGCAGGCATCGCAGCGGTCGACGATATTGACCAGGCGACCGAGCTTCGGGGTGGAGATCTCCACCCGGTCACCGATCTCATGGGTAAAGCCGAGGCCGACGCCACGACGATCCTTGACCGGCGCAAACATCGTGCCGAGAAACAGAACGGCGCCATCGGGATACTGGTGATTGCGGTTGCGCAATTGCGCTGCGAGATTTTCCGGCGTGCGGCTGATTGCCTCCATCGGGCTTTCGCCGGTCATCTCGAAATCGTCCTCGCCGCGCACCAGAAGCGAGACGCGCACCTTGCGAAGGACGTCGAGCGTGAAATCGCCGTCGAAGAGGCGGATGAACGGGCCGATGGCGCAGGAGGCGTTGTTGTCCTTGGCCTTGCCGAGCAGAAGCGCCGAGCGGCCCTCGACATCGCGCAGGTTGACGTCGTTGCCAAGCGTTGCCCCGACGATCGTGCCATCGGAGCGCACGGCCAGCACCACTTCAGGTTCCGGGTTGTTCCACTGCGAAATCGGGTGGATGCCCACACGGTCGCCGCAGCCGACCGACGACATGGGCTGCGCCTTGGTGAAGATTTCCGCATCCGGCCCAATGCCGACTTCCAGATATTGCGACCAGAGGCCCATGTCCTGCAGCAGCGTCTTGACCTTGGCGGCCTGTTCTGACCCGGCAACCAGACCGCGCAGGCTGTCGCCGAGAACCGGTGCGAGCTTGCCGCGGATTTCCTGCGCCCGCCCCGCATCGCCCTTGGCCTGTTCCTCGATCACCCGCTCCAGCATGCTGTCGGCGAAGGTGACGCCGGCGGCCTTGACCGCCTGCAGGTCGACCGGCGCCAGAAGATGGCCTGCCTCGCCCGACAGATAGGCGTCAAGGCTGCCGAGATCGGCAAGATCGGTTGCTGCGGCGAGTTGCTCTGCAAGCCCCTCGATCTCCAGAAGGCCGGACATGGTGGGCGAAAGGCTGCTGAGGTCGAACACGCGACCGGCCTTCACAAGAACCGGGCACGGGCCTGCGGCCGCATTCGACCAGACACGCCCGACGAGCAGCGCCTTGTCGGCGTCTTCCGGCAGGATTTCCACGGATTTCAGGCTGTTTTGCAAGGCCACGACGGCTATTCCCTTCTCCTCCGGGCCGGGACGCGTTGCGCTCACCAAGCCCTATTGTCATGATGTCTGACAACCTCCGGTCCGTTACATAGGGACAGTTTTAGAAGCTGTCCACCCTGTGGCGGGTATCGCAATCCGGCGATTACAGATGTGTCCAGTCTCTCCCATCTGGCAGCGAAACCGCCAAGAGCCCCGCGCGCCCGGCGCTCTGTCTTACGGCCACTGGGCACCGGTCGTCGTGACGTAGATAGCGTAAAGCGAGGTCGTCGCCGTGATGTAGAGCCGGTTGCGCCTCTCCCCGCCGAAGGTCAGATTGGCGACCGTCTGCGGCACGAGGATCTTGCCAAGGAGCGTGCCGTCGGGCGCAAAGCAGTGCACGCCGTCTGCCGCACTCGTCCACAGATTGCCGGCAAGATCGAGGCGGAACCCGTCCGGTAGCCCCTTGTCGATTTCGGCAAACACGCGCCCGTTGGCAAGCCTGCCCTCCTCCGTTACGTCGAAGACGCGGATATGGCTCGGCCAGGTCTCGTCATGGCTCGAGGCGGAATCGGCCACATAAAGCCGCTTCTCGTCTGGCGAGAAGGCAAGTCCGTTCGGCTGGCCGAAATCATCGACGACCACCGACAGCTCTCCTGTTGCCGGATCGAGCCGGAAGACATTGTGCGTGTCGAGCTCGGGCTCTGCCTGGTAGCCCTCGTAGTCGGAGAGGATGCCGTAGGTCGGATCGGTAAACCAGATGCTGCCATCGGATCTGACCACGACATCATTGGGGGCATTGAGGCGCTTGCCCTCGAAGCGGTCGGCAAGCACCGTGATGCGTCCGTCGGCCTCGGTGCGCGTCACCCGCCGCCCGCCATGCTCGCAGGTGATCAGCCGGCCGGCGCGGTCGCGGGTATTGCCATTGGCGAAATTGGAGGGGCTGCGGAAGGTCGAGACGCCGGCACCCGGCACATAGCGCAGCATCCGCTGGTTCGGGATATCGCTGAAGATCAGGCAATTGTGGTCGCCGAACCAGACCGGGCCTTCGGCCCAGCGGCAGCCGCTGTAAAGTTCCTCGAGGGCAGCGCTCGAGACGATCAGGTTGCGGAAGCGGGGATCGTGGATCTCGTAGATCCCGGTGCGGGCGTGCGACATGGGCTATCCGGTTGGCTGGTGTGAGTGTCTGAAGGTCAGCGCGCCGACCCGGCAGGTCGGCTTGCCGCCACGATGACGCAGATGATGATGAGGCCGGTCATGATGAGCCGCACGCCAGCCCCGAAGCCATAGGTGTTGAGCATGGAAACGACGAGGAACATGAAGAGCGATGCCCCCCAGATGCCCGGCACGTTGGAATTGCCGCCCGCCACCGCCGAGCCGCCGATGACGACGACGGCAATCGACATCAGCAGATATTCGGCGCCCATGTTGAGCGCGGCGCCGCCGGAAAAGCTTGCCAGAAGATAGCCGCAGACCGAGGCCAGTACCGCGCAGAGCACATAGGTCGCAAGCCGGCAGCCATCGACGGCGATGCCGGCCATGCGGGCGGAAAAGGCATTCTGGCCGATGGCCGAGATCCAGCGTCCGAAGATTGCCCGGTCGAGCAGCCACCAGACGGCAAGCGACAGAAGGAGGGCGACAAGCGCCGTGTTCGGCACGCCGAAGGTGGAAGAGGTGGTAAAGCTTGCCAGCGCCTCCGGCGGCTTCACGCGCAGGCCGCGATTATACCAGATCGCCGTGGACTGGACGAGAAAGCTCATCGACAGCGTGGCGATGATCGGCGGAATGCGCAGGAACTTGATCATCGCGTAGTTGACGATGCCGATGGCAAGACCGATGGCGATGGAGACGGCAAGGCCCGCCAGGATCATGCCGTCCTGCCCGTCCATCAGCTTCAGCGCCACCGTTCCCGACAGCGTGATGGTGGCCGGCACCGACAGATCGACATTGCCCGGCCCGAGCGTGATGACCAGCATCTGGCCAAGACCGACGATCACCGAAAAGGCGGCAAAGGTGAGCGTCGCCTGCGTGAGGCTTGCGGTGCTGGCGCCGCCGGTAAACAGGATCGTCACGACCCAGGTGGCAAGCGCTGCGACGAAGGACCAGGTCCAGGGTTTGCGGGAAAGAAGGCTCAGGCGGTTCATGATGTCTTCTCCTGCGGGCTGCGGCGGTTGATCACGAGCCGCAGGGCCAGCACGATGATGAGAATGCCGCCCTGCGCGCCGATCTGCCAGTCGGGCGAGATGCGCAGGAAGGACAGGAAGGAGCCGGCAAGCGTCAGCGTCAGCGCGCCGATGACCGCGCCGATGGGCGACACCTTGCCGCCGACGAATTCACCGCCGCCCAGAATGACGCCGGCAATCGACAGAAGCGTATAGCGCAGCGCGATATTGGCATCCGCAGAGGTGGTGAGCCCGACCAGCGCCATGCCGGACAGCACCGCAAACACGCCGGCCGTGGCATAGGCGGCGCCTTTGAGCGTCAGAACCGACCAGCCGGCGCGCGCCACCGACCGGCTGTTGCCGCCGACGCCGCGCAGAAGCACACCAAAGGTGGAGCGCATGATGAGGAGATGCGCCAGAACCGCAATCACCACGCTGGCAACGATCGCCATCGGCACGAGCGGCGGCTTCGACACCATCAGCGCGCGCAGCCAGACCGGTGCCTGCCCGCCGGGGGCCGGAAGGATCAGCACCGCAAGCCCGCCCCAGACGAAACTCATGCCGAGCGTGACGACGATGGATGGCAGGTCGCGCAGCGTGATGACAATGCCGAGCAGCGCATAGATGCCGACGGCACCGGCCAGAATGAGGATCGCGACGGCCGGCTGGTTCGGCATGTAGACGGCCGTCACGCAGGCGGCAAAGCTTACGAAGGTGCCGATCGACAGATCGAGATCGTTGACCGCCATGATGATCATCTGCGCAATGGTCGCAAGCGCGATGGGCACGGCAAGGTTGAACAGCAGATTGAGCCCCGTATAGCTCATGGCGCGCGGCTGCATGTAGAAGACGGCGGCGAGAAGCACGGCAAGCGAGACGGCCGGGATGAGGATCGGCAGCAGGTTGGAGACGGTCTTTCTCATGCCGCTTCTCCCGAAAAGGAGGCCGCCAGAATATTTTCCTCGCTCACCGCATCGCCGGAGAGTTCGGCAACGATGGCGCCGTCGCGGAAGACATAGACGCGGTCGCAGAGCCGCACCTCGTCCATTTCGGTCGAATACCAGATGAAGGTGCGCCCGGCAGACGCCTCGCGCCGCAGCGTCGCATAGACCTCTTGCTTGGTGCCGATATCGACGCCGCGCATCGGATCGTCCATCAGGACGATGGTGGCGTCGCTCGCCAGCGCGCGGGCAAACAGCACCTTCTGCTGGTTGCCGCCGGAAAGCGACAGGATGGGATTGTTCATGTCCGGTGTGCGGATCCCCATGCGGGCTTTCCAGTCTTCGCCATGCGCGGTTTCGCGGGCTGTGTGGACCGCAGCAAGCCGCGCAAGCTGCGGCAGGTTGCCGATCGAGAGGTTGCGCAGGATGCTCCACTGCGAAAACGTGCCGTTCAGCGCGCGGTCGCCCGCCACGAAGGCCATCCGCTTGGCGGCGGTCGGAAACCACTTGCTGCTGCTCTCGGCAAAGAGGTCGAGCAGCATGCGCGTCTGGCCATGGCCGCCAAGGCCGGCAAGACCGATGATCTCGCCTCTTGCGGCATGAAACGGCGTCGCCGAGCCGCCTTGCGGCGCAAGCGCGATGACCTTTTCGGCAGACGCCGTGCCTGACGAGGCCGTGCGCGCGGTTTCCTTCACCACGCTTCCCATCGCCTCCACCAGGGTTTTCACGGAAAATTCGCCCGCCGGGCGCGAGGTGACGACGCGACCGTCCTTCATCACCACGATGCGGCTGGAGGTGGACAGGATCTCGCCCAGAATGTGCGAGATGAGCAGAACTGAGCCGCCCTCTCTCACGAAACGGCGCACATAGGTCATCAGCTGCTCGGCAAGGCTTGCATCGAGCGAAGAGGTCGGCTCGTCGAGGATGACGAGCTTGGGATCTTCGGTGACGGTCAGGAAGTTGATGGCGATCTCCACCATCTGGCGCTCGGCAATCGACAGCGATCCGACGGTTGCGAGCGGATCGATGCCATGGCCGGGAAAGACTTCGTCCATGCGGGCGCGGATGAGGGTTGCCGCCCTCTTTCGCCAGCCGAGACCCTTCAGGCCCGCATGCATGAGGCGGGTGTTTTCCACCACGGTCAGATTGGGGCAGAGCGACAGTTCCTGGAAGACGCAGCGCACGCCATGCGCTCGCGCCCTGGAAATTCCGCCGCCGGGCTCGCCTTCATAGAGGATCTCGCCCTGATGCGGCGACAGCCCGCCATTGATGACATTGACGATCGTCGACTTGCCGGCGCCGTTATGGCCGACCAGGCCGACCGCCTCGCCGGGACGCACCTCGAAATCCACGCCATCCAGCGCCTTCACCGCACCGAATTCGACGCGCACCTGACGGATGGACACCACCGCTTCGGTTTCTGACACTTCAGTCATTCCACACTTGCCCACGCTGCCGGCTTATCAGTTCAAACCACGATAGATGGCTGCTCCACCCGGAAAACCGGTTCCCGGATGAAGCTGCGGGAGGAACGCCTTGTCGGCGATCACGTTTGCCTTGCGTTACTTCGCCGAAGCGATGACGGCCTTGGCGTCTTCGAGCGAATACTCGACATTGGCAACGCCGCCCTTCTGCGTCGTCTCGAGGTTCTTTTCGAGATTAGCCTGGTCGATGCGCAGGAAGGGAACGGTCAAATCCTTCTTCACCTGCTTGCCGTCCAGGATCTGCTGGGCCACCCAGAAGGCGAGCGTCGAGACGCCGGGTGCGATCGAGACAGACATGGTCTCGTAGCCGCTGGCATCCTTCTGCTTCTTCCACCACTGCAGCTCGTCCTCACGGTTGCCCATGACGATGACGGGTGTCGGACGCTTGGCCGCTTCGAAGGCCTGGGCGGCACCATAGCCGTCACCGCCCTGGGTCACCACGGCTGCGATCTCGGGAAGGCTCGGCAGGAGGCCTGCCACCGCGCGCTGGGCGACATCCTGCGCCCAGTCGCCATGCACGGAGCCGACGATCTTGAACTGCGGGTATTTCTCGACACCGGCATGGATGCCGGCGGAAATCTCGTCATCGACGAAGACCCCGGCGAGGCCGCGGATTTCGAGAAGATTGCCGCCCTTCGGCAATTTCTTCGCCAGATATTCGATCTGGCTTGCGCCCATTTCCTTGAAGTTGACGGCGATGCGCCAGGCGCAGGGTTCCGTCACGATGCCGTCGAACGACACCACGGTAATGCCGGCATCGCAGGCTTCCTTGATCGCGCCGTTCAGCGCCGTCGGCGAGGCCGCGTTGATGACGATCGCATCATAGCCCTGCAGGATCATGTTCTGGATCTGGGCTGCCTGCTCGGTCGCCTGGTTTTCCGCCGTGGTGAACGGATCGGCGGCCGCCACGATGCCGGATTTCACCGCTTCCTTGGTCACCTTGTCCCAGCTGGTCAGCATGGCCTGACGCCAGGAATTGCCGGCGTAGTTGTTGGACAGGGCAATTTTCTTCGAAGACGTTTCGGCATGGGCCGAAAACGCAACGGTGCTCAGCATCGCGGCAGCGGTTGCCGCAAGAACGAATTTCATGGTCATGTCTCTCTCCCTCGATGCCGGGTCCTGCCGGCCACTTTCAGCGCCGCTCCTCAACGACGTGCCCCGAAAGCTTTTCCCTGGAGCAGTTCTCCAGTAGCTGTGATGATGCGGCAATTGTGAAATGCTGTACAGGCGGATTGGAGCAAACCACCTGCGGGTTACCGCAGATCAGGTGCGGGTTCCCGCAGGACACACGATCTGCCATGAGGAAAGAATAGAAAGAAGCGATGCGCCGTCCGGGAGGGGATTTCGCGCATCCGGGAGGAAGACATGCTTGAAGATGCATCCGCCTCGTCGTTCAGGCAGTATCTGACGATTGCGCGCCTGCTTGCCGGCCAGCTGGATTTCCGCTCGGCCATCCGGGCGGTGGCCAAGGAGATCGCGCTGATCATTCCGCACGATCACATGGATGTCTGCATCATCACGCCCGGCAGCACCTTCCATACGGCCTATGAGAGCGGGCTGGAAACCGACTGGAGCAAGCGGCCGCCGGCGCTCATTGAGCACAGTCCCATCCGCGCCCTCCTCGTCGGCGAGACCGACAGCTACATCACGCCGGATGCCTCGCGCGATCCGCGCTTTCACTTCGAGGGCTCGTTTTCCGATCCCATCCGTGCGCACGGGCTGAAAAGCCGGCTGCATGTGGCGCTGAAAGTGCATGGCGAAACGATCGGCGCGCTGTCCTTTTCGAGCCTGTCGACGGATTTCTACACCCCCCGCGATCTGTCGCATGCGCAGTCGATCGGCGATCTGCTGGCCCCCTATTTCTTCGCCATCCGGGCGGCCGAACAGGCCAAGCAATCGGCCATCGTGGAGGAGGCGGCACGCGTGCGCGAGGAGGCGCTGCGCCAGGGGGCGGCCCGGCTGACCGAGCTTCTGGAGGCCGAGCGCCAGCGCATCGGCATGGACCTGCACGACCAGACGCTGGGCGATCTCACCCGGTTTGCAAGGCGTCTGGAACGCTTGAGCCTGATGGACAGCGTGCCGGGCGACAAGCTGGAGCCGCTGTTTCGCAGCCTGCAGCAATCCATGCAGGACCTTCGCCAGATCATCGAGCAGGCGCGCCCTTCCGTGCTGCAGCTGTTCGGGCTGGTGGATGCGATCGAAAACCACCTGGAACGTTCGATCCGCGACAGCGGGCTTGTGATTGCCGCAGAGCTTGCCGACGACAGTTGCGGGGCAAGCGGCAGGCTGTCTCCCAATGTCGCCATCACCCTCTTTCGCATTGCCCAGGAGGCGATCAACAATGCCGTGCGCCACGCGCAGGCAAGCCGCATCACCGTTGCCTTTTCCCGCAAGAGCGACAGGCTTCTGCTGGAAATTTCTGACGACGGCATCGGCATGGGCAAGGCGGAAAAATCCGGCGGCAGCGGGCTCGACAACATGCGCGTGCGCGCCCGCCTGATCGGCGGACGGTTTTCCTGCGGAACCGAAGACGGCCGGACCTTCGTGCGGGTGAGCTTGCGCATGGACGAGACGGGAGACGGCCGATGAAGGTTCTGATCGTTGAGGACGACCCCCTGCACCGCTCCTACCTTCACGAGGCGGTGCGGGCAGCCCTTCCCGAATGCGATCTCGTGCTGGAGGCCGGCGACGGCGCCATGGGCGAGAAGCTCGCGCGCGACCATCGCTTCGAATCGATCGTGATGGATCTGCAGATGAGCCCGCGCAACGGCATCGAGGCGGCCCGCACCATCTGGCGGGAGCGACCGGACACGCGCATCCTGTTCTGGTCCAACTATGCCGACGAGGCCAATGTGCGCGGCATTTCGCGCATCGTGCCGGATGGCGCCGCCTATGGCTATGTCTTGAAATCGGCCTCCGACGAGCGGCTTCGGCTGGCGCTGCGGGCGATCTTCATCGAGGCGCAATGCGTGATCGACCGCGAGGTGCGCGGCATGCAGCAAAAGAGCCTCGGACACCTGCAGGGGTTCAGCGAGACCGAATACGAAGTGCTTGTCGATATCGCGCTTGGCCTCACCGACAGGCTCATCGCAAAGCGGCGGAACCTCTCGCTGCGCAGCGTGCAGAACCGCCTGCAACAGATCTACGAGAAGCTCGGCGTTTATGATCGCACCCAAAGCGACGGCGAGGCGCGCTACAATTTCCGCTCGCGCGCCGTCACCGAAGCCTTCCTGCGCAAGCTGCTCAACCAGGCAACGCTGGAACGCGCCGAACAGGACCTGCAGGAATGGCTTCGCCGCCATGCGCGGTTGACCGGCAGCGCGTGAGCCGTGCCGCGGCCTGTTGCTACACGGGTCTTGCCGTTCGGCTCAGCCCGTTTGCTCGTTCGGCTGCCACGGTCACGGAAAGACGTGGGCCGGTCCGTTGATCTCGATTGAGACGCGGTTGCCTTTTTCGAGGAGGTGCCGGCTTGCCATGGCAAGGCGGACGGTGAAATCCGGCGCGGCATCCGGCACGATGGCAAGCTCCGAACTTGGCCCGCAGAAATCGAGGTCGACCACGGTGCCGGTGACGGTGCTTTCGCCGGTCCCCTCAGCGGGCAGGATCGAAAACTGTTCGGGGCGCAGCAGGATCCGCACCGAACCGGAGCGTTCATTCGCGTTGACGGCGATGTCGCCCAAAATTGTGGTGGCGCGTCCGTCCTTCAGCGTGGCGTCGAGCACGATGGCGTCGCCGAGAAAGGCTGCCGTTTCGGCATCGTTCGGACGCATATAGACCTCGCGCGGCGTGCCGACCTGCGCAAAACGCCCGGCGCGCATGACCACAACCTGATCGGCAAAGGCGAGCGCTTCGGCCTGGTCATGCGTGACGAGAACCGTCGTGATGCCGGCCGCCGACAGAACGGACCCGACCGCCTTTCTCGTTGCGACGCGAAGCCCGGTGTCGAGTGCCGAAAACGGCTCGTCGAGCAGGATGACGCGCGGACGCCGGGCAAGCGCACGCGCCAGCGCCACGCGCTGCTGCTGGCCGCCGGACAGCTGGTCCGGGCGGCGCGTCAGCATGGCGCGGTCGAGTTCCACCATGTCCATCAGGGTCTCGATGCGCGTCTTGCGGTCTTCCCCGTCGTCCTTCAGGCCAAAGCCGATATTCTGCTCGACGCTCAAATGCGGAAACAGCGCGCCGTCCTGCGAGACGATGCCGACGCCGCGCTTGTGCGCCGGGATCTGCGCGCGCGCATCGGCGATCAACCCGCCATCGAAGCGGATCGTGCCGCCATCGGGCGCCTCGAAACCGGCAATCAGCCGCAACAGCGTGGTCTTGCCGCAGCCGGAGGGACCGACGATGGCCGTGCGGCTGCCGCTTTCAATCGCAAGGCTGACGCCATCGACGGCATTGACCGGCCCGTAATGCTTCTTGAGCGTCGAGATCTCGAGCAGTGTCATCGTCCGGCGATCTTCTTTGACTGTTGATAGAGGAGCCAGGTGAGCGGCAGCGAAAACACCACCATGAGGACGGCATAGGGCGCCGCACCGGCATAGTCGATTTCGCCGGTCAGCGCCCAGAAGGCCATGGCGAGCGTGCGCGTGCCGTTTGGCGCCAGCATCTGGGTTGCCGTCAGCTCGTTCATGATGCCGAGCGAGGAGAGCGCAAGGCCGGCGGCGGCACCGGGTGCCGCAAGCCTGACCGTGGTGGCGAGAAGTGCCTGCGCCGGCGAGCGGCCGAGGCTTTCGGCCGCCTGTTCCAGTTCCTTCGGCACCTGCGCGATACTGGCGCGCAGGCTCACCAGCGCGCGCGGCAGAAACATGATCACATAGGCAAAGGTGATCGTGGCAAGCGTCTGGTAGAGGGTGGCAACCTTGACCGTCATGGTGACGAGCGCGAGCGCCACGACCACGCCCGGCATGGCGCTCGCGAGATAATAGCAGCCCTCGACCAGGCGGTTCTGCCGGCTCGGGCGGCGCACCGACAGCCAGGCGATGGGAATGGCGGCCGCCGTGGTGGCCAGTCCGCCGATGAGGCAGATGCGCAGCGTCTGCCAGAGGGCAAGGCCAATGGCATCGAAGCGCCAGATCGCAGCACCGCCCGCCACCAGCCAGTGACCGAGGGTGAGTGCCGGAATGCCGAGCGAGAAGGCGCAGGTGACAATAGGCAGAAGAAGGGCCGGATAGCGCAGGGCCCCGAGCCGCGTCACGGTTGCCCGCCGCGCGACGCCCGATCCCAGCCGTGCATAGCGGCGCCTGCCGCGAATGGCGGCATCCAGCCCGAGGAAGACGAGGCAGCACAAGACCAGCACCACTGCCAGCATATTGGCCGCCACGCCATTATAGGTCGACTGGAACTGATCGATGATCGCGGTGGTGAAGGTGTCGAAGCGGATCATCGCAAAGAGACCGTATTCCGAGAGCAGATGCAGCGAAATCAGAAGCGCGCCGCCCAGGATCGCCAGCCGCAGCTGCGGCAGGACCACACGGAAGAAGACGGAAAGCGGCGAAAGCCCAAGCGATGCCGCCTGATCCTCGAGCCCCGGATCGAGAAGCCTGAGTGCGGCTGCGACCGGCAGGTAGAGAAACGGGAAATAGGCGACGATCGAGATCGGCACGCCGGCCGAAAGACCGTTGAGGCCCGGCCAGACGCCGATCCAGGCATAGCTGTGAACGAAGGCCGGCACGGCAAGGGGGGCGACGCACAGCCAGGCAAACAGCCGTGCGCCGGGAAGGTCCGTGCGCTCCGTCAGAAAGGCAAGCGCGACGGCAAGCACCGCACAGGCCGGCACGGTCAGCAGGATGAGAAAGACGGTGTTGAGCAGAAGGCCGGCGACGCGAGGCCGAAAGATCAGCGCGACCGCCGTCTCATATCCCGTGGCAAGCGTTGCCCAGAGCACGAAACAGAGCGGCACCAGCGCCAGGCAGGCAAAGAACACGGCAATGACGGACACCCAGGACAGGCAAAACGACCGCAGCGGTCGCGGTTGCGTGAGGGAGGCTGTCGCGCTGATCGGGGTCATTCTGTGCTCGAAATCGTCAAACGCCGCAGATACGCGCTGCGGCGCCGTGAAGCAACCGGATTGCCGGCTAAAATCAGAGGATTCCGGCCGCCGTCATCAGATCCGTGACCTTGGCATTGTTGAGATGCGCCGGATCGACCTTGGGGGCATTGAGATCGGCAAGTGGCACCAGCGCCTTGTTGGAGGCTGCGTCGCGACCCACGGCATATTCGAAGGAGGTGCCGGTGCGCAGGATGTCCTGGCCGCCCTTCGCCGTCAGCCACTTCAGGAAGGCCTGGGCCTGCTGCTTGTGCTTGCTGGAGGCCAGAATTCCGCCGCCCGATACGCTGACGAAGGCGCCCGGATCCTGATTGCGGAAATAATGCAGGGCGACGTTCTTGCTGTTTTCGCCGGTGCGGGCCTGATCACCGAAATAATAGTAGTGATAGATCAGCGCGCCTTCGACCTGACCGGCATTGACGGCCTTCATGGCGGTGGAATTGCCGCGGTAGGGGGCGAAGTTTTCCTTCATGCCCTTCAGCCATGCGGCCGTTGCCGCTTCGCCCTTCAGCTCCAGGAAGGCGCCAACGATGGCCTGGAAATCGGCGCCCGATGGCGAGGCGGCCCAGCGGCCCTTCCAGGCCGGCTCGGCAAGCTCGGCCATGGTCTTCGGCAGCTTGTCTTCGGAAAGCTTCGTCTTGTCATAGGCAAAGACGGTGGAGCGGGCGGCAATGCCGACCCAATGGCCGTTGGAGGGCTTGAAGCCGTCCGGCACCTGCGCAAGCGTTGCCGCATCCACCGGTTCGAACAGCCCTGCCCCGTCCACCAGGGTCATGGCCGGGGAATTTTCGGTGAGGAAGAGGTCTGCCGGCGAATTGGCGCCTTCCTGCACGATCTGGTTGGCAAACTCCATGTCCGATCCGTTGCGCACGGTCACCGCAATGCCCGTCTCTTCGGTAAACGCCTTCACCCATTCCTGGGTCAGGCCCTCGTGCTGCGCATTGTAGATGGTGAGGCTGTCTGCCACCTGCGCATGCCCGACCGTTGCGATCGAGGACAGGGACAGCGCAAGCGCGATGCGGCTCATGGCGTTTCGATAGGAAATCAAGTTTGCCTCCATGGCGGGTCTCATCAGGATGTCGGATGAGCGTTATATAAAGCGGATAGTGACAGTCAACATTGATCGGCTTTGCCCCCGCACGATTGCGTGATCGAAAGAGCCATCAATACAAGGAGTTGCAGGCGCGTTTGCTGACACGTTGGCGGCCTGTGTCACAAAACTCTCATCACTGCGGGTTTAAGGAGTGCGCCATCCCGTGCCACCCGCATGGACCCCCAGGAGAGCTTAGCCATGAGCGGCGCATCAAATGCGATTGTCGATGAAGAAACCCTTTTTGCAGAACCACTTAAGCCTTTCCTTGCGGCGGATGTGAAAGCCCTGTCCTCACGCCGCAACCCGGCAATTCTGACGATTGCCCATCGCGGCTTCTGGCGGGAAACGGCGGAAAATTCGCTGGCTTCCGTGCGTGCCGCCATCGCAGCCGGCGTCGACATGATCGAGATCGACACGCAGGCGACGCTTGATGGCCGGCTGGTGGTGATCCACGATGCGACGCTTGACCGCACCACGACTGGCACCGGCACCGTCGCCCAATTGCCGTTCGAGACGGTGCGCCGCGCCATGCTGAAGACCGGCGCCGGCGGCGCGGATGCCGCTCTCACTCAGGAAGGCGTGCCGACGCTCGAAGAGATTCTGGAAGAGGCGCGCGGAAAAATCACCGTCAACATCGACACGAAATTTGCCCGCGACCTGCCCCAGGTGATGGAGACGGTGCTGCGCCTGGGCATCGCCGATCAGGTGCTGGTGAAGACCGATATCGATCTTGATGCGCAGCATTTTGACATTCTCGACGCCGACTGGTTTGGCAGGATCCCGCATATGCCGATGTTTGCCGTTCGCCCCGGCCGGTTCGCCGAGGATCTTGCCCGCATCGCGCCGCTTTCAGCCCCGATGATCGAGGTGAAGTTCAAGGACATCGCCGATCTTGAGACGGGCCATGCGGAACTCGAGCGCCAGAACATCCGCCTCTGGATCAACACGCTTGACGTTTCCCATTGTCTCGATTTCAACGATACGCGGGCTCTGGCCGAGCCGGATGCGGTATGGGGTGCGCTGGTCGATGCCGGCGTCGGCGCCATCCAGACGGACGAGGTCGCAGCTTTCAGGACATGGCTCAACGGGCGCTTTGGCGCAGAAGGCAAGTGATGACGATTTCCCATGAACGGCTGGAGCGTGCCTCCAAGGTGATTGCAGAGGCCATGGAACTGGCGCTCAGGTTTCACAGGGACCGCACCAGCATTGCCACCCGCGCCAAGGGGTTCCAGGATTTCGTCTCCGAGGCCGATACGGCCGTCGAGCAGCTGGTGCGCGACCGGTTGGCAGAGGCTTTTCCGGGCGAAACGGTGCTCGGCGAGGAAATGGGCGGCGTTGCCGACGACGCCTACTGGATCGTCGATCCGATCGACGGCACGACGAATTTCCTGCGCGGCTCGCCGCTCTGGGGCATTTCGCTCGGCTTCGTGCGCCATGGCAGGCCGGAACTCGGCGTCGTTGCCATGCCGGCGATGGGCGAGATCTATGCGGCGGCCGATGGCACCGGCCTCTTCCTCAACGGAACGCCTTTCGTGCGCGATACCACCTTTGAAGACGTGCGCATGATGTCGCTCGGCGACAGTGCTGCCGCCGAGGCCGAAGGCGTGGCGGCGCTGACGGTCGGCCTTCGCCATGCCGGCTGGGTGGTGCAGTCGATCCGCTCCACCTCGATGGGCCTCGTGTTTTCCGCCCGTGGCACCTATGACGGCCACCTGCAGAAGTACACGACCATGTGGGACATTGCCGGCGGCGCGGTTCTGGCGCGCGAGGCAGGCCTTGACGTGCGCATCGGCACCCGCGACGGCATTCCCTATATCGCCGCGGCAACGCCGGCCCTCATGGCAGCCACCGAGCCCTTCTGGCCGGAGCTCCGTGAGCCGGAACTGCTTGCCGCAGCCGGTTGAGATCCCCACGCTTCACGCCGCAGACATCAGCGAGCGGCGGAAGCGCAGGAGCGCCAGGGCAAAGAAACCGCAGCCGACGACGGCGAGCGCCAGCATCTGCGGCCAGACGATGAAAAAGTCTGCGCCGCGATAGAGGATCGCCTGCGACAGGGCGACGAAATGCGTCGAGGGCGAGATCTGCATGACGGTCTGCAGGAAGACCGGCATGCTTTCCATCGGCGTCGTGCTGCCCGACAGAAGGTTCATCGCGATCAGCACCGGGATTGCGATGAGGCCGAACTGCGCCATGGAAGTGGAGGCGGTGGCAATCAGGATGCCGAGCGAGGTCACCGAGAACTGGTAGAGTACGGCGGATGCGATGAAGAGACCGAGCGAGCCGGCAATGGGGACATGCAGCACCCGCTCCACCACCACCACGAGCGACAGCACGGCGGCCACGACGATCACCAGCCCGTTCGCCCAGATCTTCGACAGCATGATCTCGCCGGGCGTCACCGGCATCACCAGAAGATGCTCGATTGTGCCATGTTCGCGCTCGCGGATGAGGGCGGCTCCCGTGAGGATCACCGACAGCATGGTGACATTGTTGATGACCTGCATCACCGCGTTGAACCATGTCGACATCAGGTTGGGGTTGAAGCGGGCGCTGATGACGAGGTTGATCGGGGAGGCTGTGACCTGTTTCGGCAGGGCGGCGGCGACTTCCTGGCGAATGATGCTCTGGATATAGGTGGCGCCGGTGCCGGCAAGCGACATGGCGGTGGCATCGACGGCGATCTGCACCGAAGGCCGTCTGCCGGCGATGACGTCGCGTTCGAAATTCGGCGGAATTTCCAGGACGAAGGTGTAGGTGCCGCCATCCATGGCCGGATCGACATCCGGCGCCTCGATCAGCACCGGCGTCTGGAAGAAGGGTTGCATCAGCCCGTCGCGCAGTCGCGCCGACAGCATGGAGCGGTCTTCGTCAACCACTGCAACGGAGGCGTTTTCCACCTCCGACTTTGCCCCTGTCGCCACCGTATAGATGGCGATGGTGAAGGCATAGAGGATGAGGATTATCATCACCGGATCGGCCTTCAGGCTGTACAGCTCCTTGATGCCGAGACGCATGATGCGGGCAAGCTTCTGTTTCATCTCAGGCACTCCGCTTGCGCAGCGCCACAAGCGCGATCAGGATGTAAAGGACGGCGAAACCCGCCAGCACCAGAATGTTCGTCCACAGTTGCGCAAGCCCCAGCCCCTTGGTGATGACGCCGACGGTGATCGGCTGGTACCAGGCAGAGGGAAAACTGAAACCCATCAGCCGCCCGCCCCCCGACAGAGACGACACCGGCACCAGAAGGCCTGAAAAATTGACCGCCGGGATCATGGCAACGATGGCGGTCGCAAAGATCGCCGCCACCTGGCTGCGCACGAAACTCGACACCACGAGACCAAACCCCGTGGCGGCGCTGACATAGAGCAGCGACCCCACCATCAGCACCGGCAGCGACCCCTTGATCGGCACCGCAAAGACAAAGCGCGTGAGAAGGATGAGGATGAGGAAGCTGACGAAGGCGATGGCGACATAGGGCAATTGCTTGCCGAGCAGAAACTCAAGCCGCGTGACCGGTGTCGCCTGGAAATTGGCGATCGATCCTGTCTCCTTTTCCTTGACGATGCCGAGCGCCGTCATGATGGCGGGAATGAGAATGAGAACCAGAACGAGCACGCTCGGCACGATGGCATTGGTGCTCTTGAAGGACTGGTTGTAGCGAAAGCGGGTTTCCAGATTGACCGTCTCGGTCGCATTCGTCCGGCCCGTCTGGCGGGCTTTCGCATCGGCAATCGACCCGGCCACCAGGCCGTTGACGTAGCCGCGCGCGGTCTCGGCGCGAAACGGCATGGCGCCATCGAGCCAGACGGAAACTTCCGGCGTCAGCTGCCGCTGCAGGTCGCGGCCGAAATTTGGCGGGATTTCCACCGCAACGGCAAGTTCCCCGGTGCGCAGGCGCCTCTGCAGCGCGTCTTGCGACACGATGGCGGCGCGCTCCTCGAAATAACGCGAGCCCTGAAAGCTTTCGACCAGCTGCCGGCTCTCGGCCGACTGGTCCTGGTCATAGATGGCAAAGGGCAGGTTTTCCACGTCGAACGAGATGCCGTAACCAAAGGTGACGAGCAGCAGCGCCGGGCCGACCAGCGCAAAGATCAGGCGCGCCCGATCCCTCAGCACTTCCAGTGTCTCGCGCCGCGCATAGGCGAAAAGCCGCCCGACATCGAAACGGCGGATGCGCTCCCGGGACGGGCCTTGCGCATCGACGCCTGCTGTTTCGGCCGGCCGGGAGGTCGCATCGGCTGCATCCGGCGCTTCGCTGAGCGTGCCCATGCCGGCCTCGCTCAAGACATCGATGAAGGTTTCCTCAAGCGTCGCCTTCCCACGTTCGGCACAGAGCGCCTTCGGAGCGCCGACGGCAAGCACCCGTCCCTGGTGCATCAGCGAAATGCGGTCGCAGCGCTCCGCTTCGTTCATGAAATGCGTCGACAGGAAGATCGTCACGCCCCCTTTGCGCGACAGCGAGATCAGCGAGCGCCAGAAGGCATCGCGGGCAACCGGATCGACGCCGGACGTCGGTTCATCGAGAATGAGGATTTCCGGGCGGTGCAGCACGGCGGCGGCCAGCTGCAGGCGCTGGCGGATGCCAAGCGGCAGCGCGTCCGGCGCCTTGTCGGCCACCTCCGTCAGATCGTATTCGGACAGCATGACTTCGACGCGCGGAGCAATCTCGTCGGCCGGAAGCCCGAACAGGCGCGCATGCAGCTCAAGGTTCTGGCGCACGCTGAGCTCGCCATAGAGCGAGAAGGCCTGCGACATGTAGCCGACGCGCTTGCGGGTTTCGATGTCGCGCGACAGAAGCGGCTGGCCGAACAGCCTTGCCACCCCTTCGGTTGCGGGCAGGAGACCGGTCAACATCTTCATCGTGGTGCTCTTGCCCGAGCCATTGGAGCCGAGAAAGCCGAAGATCTCGCCTTTCGGAATGCGGAAACTGACGTGATCGACGGCGGTGAAATCGCCGAAACGGCAGGTCAGTCCTTCCGCCTCGATGGCTGGTGGGCCATCCGTCACGATGCGGGGGGAGAGCGTCAGGGGCGCGAGAACCTTGCCCTCCGCCGATGGCATCAGCGCGGCAAAGGCCTCGTCCAGCGTCGGCTTTGCCGTCTGCGCAAGAATTTCGGCGGGTCTTCCGGTCGCAATCACGCGGCCTGCATGCAGTGCTGCCAGCCATTCAAAACCTTCCGCCTCTTCCATGTAGGCGGTGGCGACGATGACGCTCATGCTCGGGCGCCGGGCGCGGATGCGCTCGATCAGCTGCCAGAACTGCCGGCGTGACAGCGGATCGATGCCGGTCGTCGGCTCGTCAAGGATCAGGAGGTCCGGATCGTGCAGCAGCGAGGCGCAGATGCCGAGCTTCTGCTTCATGCCGCCAGACAGCTTGCCGGCGGGGCGGTCGCGGTAGGGCAGAAGCCCGGTCACGGCAAGCAGCTCGTCCATGTGGCGCCGCCGCTCGTCGGCCTTCAGGCGAAACAGCCGGCCGAAGAAATCGAGGTTTTCCGCAACGCTCAGCGTCGGATAGAGATTGCGGCCGAGCCCCTGCGGCATGAAGGCAAGGCGCATGCAGACGGCGCGCCGGTGGGCGGCCTCGTCCATATCGCCGGCGAGCACGCTGATGTGGCCGGTCTGCAGCCGGGTAACGCCCGCGACGAGGCCGAGCAGCGTCGACTTGCCAACGCCATCCGGTCCGATCAGCCCCACCATGCAGCCGGCGGGAATGTCGAGCGTCACGTCATCGAGTGCGGCCACCTCGCCATAGCGATGCGTGACGGACTGAAGCTGCACGACGGGCTCGCTCATTGCGGAAGCTTCGTCTGGAGCGCGTCCGGCCAGGCCGCACCGGCATGGCTGCGCACATAGCCGATGCCGCGAATGCCGGTCTTGACGCGGCTTTCATACTCTTTCAGCAGGTCGGGCGCGATCTTCAGCTTGACGCGGAACATCAGCTTTTCGCGTTCCTCGGCGGTCTCCACCGTCTTCGGCGTGAACTGCGCCTCGGAGGCGACGAAGGAAATGCTGGCCGGCATGACATATTGCGGAGCGGCATCGAGAATGATGCGCGCCTCGTCGCCGATGGCAAGCTCGGCTGCCACCCGGGCGGGCACGAAAATCGTCATGGTGACATCGGCCAGATCGAGCATGGTGGCAATCGGCGCGCCGGCGGCCACCACCTCGCCCTTCTGCACGAGCTTGTATTCGATGCGTCCGCGCGTCGGCGCCTTCAGCACCGCATCATCGAGCTGCGACTGGATGCGGGCAATTTCGGCTTCTTCCGCTTCGGAGGACGCGGCGGCCTCCTCCCGGGCGGCATTGGCGGCGCGAAGGGAGGCTTCGGCGACCTGCAGCTGGCTTTCGCGCATGTCGCGCTGCTGCACCGTGCCGCTGCCCTTTTCGCTCATGGTGCGGGCGCGGTCATATTCCTGGCGGGCCAGAACCAGCTCGCTCTGACGCTGCGCAATGGCGGCCTCCGCCTCCACTTCCGCCGTGGCGCTGCGGCGGGCCTTGGCGCGGGCGCCGGCCATTTCCGCCTCGAGATCCGCCGTGTCCATGCGCGCCAGCACCGTGCCGGCATCGACGATGGTGCCCTCGGTCGCCAGAACCTCGGCAAGCCGCCCGGCAAGCTTTGTCGAAACGAGGATCTGCTGCGCCTCGATGCGGCCATTGGAGGTGGCAATGCCCGGCATCGTATCCTTGCCCGTCAGGCGGTTCCACAGCGCCTCGAAGCGGGTCTTCAACGCCGCCGGATTGTTGGTGTCTGCCGCCGCAACAGGTTGCGTCAATGCCAGCGCTAGCAGAGTGGTCTGGCTCAAAGCCGCCCATCGTCTCATCAGGAAAACCTCCGTCCAAACCGTCGTGCCTGAAGGCATCGGCCAGCGGATGGTTACGCCTCAGCGGCAGGCGCTCCTTGATTTATGTCATCGTCCGGCAAAAGGGGCTGCCGCGTTGGCCATTGAAGGAGCGGATGCGTGGGGATCAAAGGCGGTGCCAAACGGCTGGGGCCGGAGACGCGTCTGCGTCCCCGGCCCCAAGCTTTCGTGTATCAGGACGGTGTGAGCCATCCCTGCGGATCAGCTGCGCACCACGCCCTTTTTCAGAATGATATTGCCATAGAGGCGGGATTCGCCGGTCTGGACGATGGCAAAGCAGCCCTTGGCGCGCTCATAAAAGGCAAAGCGCTCCAGCGTGCCGCACTGGCCGCGATCGCCGACGACGGCGCGCAGTTCGGCAACGGCCGGCGGCACTTCGTCGGGATTGCCGACCACTTCCATGGTGACGACCGGCACATCGACGAACTCGTCGAGCGGCATGACGCTGACAACGGCCTGCGTTGCCCGCGTTACCGAAACGCCATCGAGGCGGATGAGACGTTTTGCGGTGCTGGTGCCTGGAAAATTGGCGTCGACCACGGCGATTTCATCGCCATGACCCATGGCCCGCAGCGTGTGCAGAAGGTCCGGCGACAGAAGCGGGTCGATATTGATGAGCATGTGTTGTCCTCCCTGAAGGCGTGTTCGCAGCGCAAGCCGCTCTGCGTTCAAAAACCGCTGCGACGGCTTTAAGACGTTTCGGAGGCGTGCACAATTTGCCGTCGCCGCAGCGCACGCATTTTTGGTGCCCTGTTGCCATTGCATCAGCCGCGGCGAAGCGGCCCCGCTCAGTCCCGGCCAAGGGCGCGGATGTTGGACAGAAGCTCGTGCGCCCGCCGCAGCGACGCGCCGGTTGCAACCGCCATCAGTGGCAGAAGCATCCATTCAAGCGTCCAGGCAGCGCCCGAACGTTCCTGCTCATGCACCATGGCGTGATGCATGCCCGACAGCTGCACGGCGTTGAAGCGGGCAAGCGAGACCAGAACTTCGGCCGCCACCGGGTTCTGCTTGTGGGCCATGGCAGACGAGCCGCCACCGCCGGCAAGCGTCATCTCGCCCCCCATTTCGGCAAGAAGCGCGATGTCCTGCCCGAATTTTCCAAGACTTCCGGAGATCAGCGCAAAGAGATCGCAGATCTCCACCAGCCGGTCACGCTGGCTCTGCCACTGGATCACGTCGGCAAGGCCGAGTTCTTTGGCAAGACGGGCGCGCACGGCGCCGGCCTTGTCGCCCAGCGCATCGAGCGTTCCGGCAGCGCCGCCGAACTGTACCGGCAGGCCAGCTTGCGAAAGCCCCTTCAGGCGCTCCGCATGGCGCGCAAGCGGTTCCGCCCAGCTGCGGATACGGTCCGAGACGGTGATCGGGATTGCTGCCTGCATGCGCGTATGGCCCATCAGGGCGCGTTTTCCGTGGGCCTTGTCCAGGGCGGCAAAGGCCTTGAGAAGCAGGTCGAGCCGCTTGGAAAACAGCGCAAGGACGCCGGAGAGCCTCAGCATCAGGCTGGTGTCGATGACATCCTGGCTGGTGGCGCCCTTGTGGACGAAGGGGGCGTCATCGGGGCTCACGGTCGCGCGCAGCTGGCGCACGAGATCGGCCACCACCACGCCATCGCGGCTCACGCCGGCGCGAAGGGCTGCAATATCCGGCTCGAACGTCAAAACAGCCGCGGCGATGCGCTGTGCGGCGTCCATGGGAATGACACCCGCCTGCCCTTCGGACAGTGCAAGCGCCCGCTCGAAGGACAGCATGGCGGCGATATCGGCCGCGGTTTCAAAAAAGGCTCCGGTCTCCTCGTCACCGAGGAGACCGGACAGGATGGGATGATCGAATGCGGAAATGCTCAACGATCTGCCTCAGATGTCGAAGAAGATGGTTTCGTTTTCGCCCTGCAGGTGGATGTCGAAGGTGACGACATCACCCTCCCGCTTGCCGATGAGGGTTGGCACACGCACGCGATGCTCGATGCGGGCCAGTACCGGATCCTTTGCATTGGCCTCTTCCTCGTCGGAGAAATACATGCGGGTCTGCAGGCCGATATTGATGCCGCGCGCCACGATCCACAAGGTCACATGCGGTGCCATCGGCCGGCCGTCGTTGAAGGGCACGGATCCGGGCTTGATCGTCTCGAAGGAAAACTCGCCCGTTACCATGTCGGCCGGGCAGCGGCCCCAGCCGAAGAAGTTCGGATCGGCCGTGCCGCGCGTCTCCGACGGGCTGTTGTAGAAGCCGTCGGCATCGGCCTGCCAGATCTCGATCATCGCATCGCGCAGCGGCGTGCCGGAGCCGTCGATGACGCGGCCCTTGATAGTGATGCGCTCGCCGCGCGTCTTGTCGCTCGCCATCGGGCCGGAGCCGAGATCGGTGTCATAGACGCCGGTAATGCCGGTGAAATTCGGCGTGCAGCCGATATGCACGTAGGGCCCGGCGGTCTGCGACGGCGATTCCTTCAGGTAATTCAGCGGCTGGACCATGTCAGTTGCCCTCCTTGCGGTTTTCAAAGAAGGTGGAGCGGCGGCCGCGCAGAACAATGTCAAACTTGTAGGCGCGCATGTCCATGGGAACGGTGTTGTTCATGTCGAGCGGTGCCACAAGGCGCTTGATGGCCTCCTCGTCCGGGATCGTCTTGACGATCGGGCAGATCCAGATCAGGGGATCGCCCTCGAAATACATCTGGGTGATCAGGCGCTGGGCAAAGCCATGGCCGAAGATGGAGAAATGGATATGCGCCGGGCGCCAGTCGTTGACGCCGTTCGGCCAGGGATAGGCGCCGGGCTTGATGGTGCGGAAGGCATAATAACCGTTCTCATCGGTGATGCAGCGGCCAAAGCCGCCGAAATTCGGATCGATGGCGGCGAGATAGGTTTCCTTCTTGTGGCGATAGCGGCCGCCGGCATTGGCCTGCCAGAATTCGACCAGCGCGCCGGCGACGCCCACGCCCCGCTCGTCCAGCACCCGGCCATGCACCATGATGCGCTGGCCGATCGCCATCTCGCCGGGCTTTGCGTAATTGACGATGAGATCATTGTCGAACTCGCCGATCATGTTGTGGCCAAAGACCGGGCCGGTGATCTCGCTCTTGGTCCCTTCCAGGGAGATCAGGGCGCGCTGGGGGGCGCGCAGCACCGATGTCTTGTAACCCGGCGTATAGGCTGGCGGATGGATCTCCCGGTCGCGGGCAAAAAATCCACCTGTTTCAGGCACTGTATTCTTCATCTCGTCTCCTCCTCGGCGTGGTTCACCGCTTGCCCTTCGGCATAGACTGATTTTGCGATCTTGAAGGCATGGTTGGCTGCCGGTACGCCGGCATAGATGGCAACATGGAGGAGCGCCTCGCGGATATCCTCTTCAGTTGCCCCGGTATTCGCCGTGGCACGAATATGCATCGCCACCTCCTCGTCCTGTCCGAGGGCGGCCAGAAGCGCGATGGTAACGATCGACCGCTCGCGCTTGGTAAAATGGGGTCTCGACCAGACGGTGCCCCAGGCACCTTCGGTGATCAGCTCCTGAAACGGCTGGTCGAACGGCGTTTCCTGGGCGCTTGCCCGGTCGACATGGGCATTGCCGAGCACGGCGCGGCGCGTCGCCATGCCCTGGCGGTAACGGTCGGTGCGGGGCGTCTGGTCGGCCATGAAGTCAGTCTCCGGGAAGATCCGCGACAAAGCCGCGAAGAAGGGCAAGGAAAAGTTCGGGCGTTTCGACGCACGGAATGTGCGCCGCGCCGGGAATGATTTCGAACCGTGCGCCGGGGACAAGATCGGCAAGCGAGCGCACTACGTCCGGCGGCGTCGAGCCATCCTCTTCGCCGACCACGCAGAGGGCTGGCACGGCGATGGTTCGGGCAACCGCGGTAAAATCGGCATCACGGATGGCCGCACAGGTCCCGGCATAGCCTTCGGGCGGCTGGCGCAGCAGCATGGTGCAATAGCCGCGGTAATCGGCATTGTCGGCCACGCGATAGGGCGCTGTGAACCAGCGCGTCATGACCGGTTCCAGAATGCTGGCAATGCCGTTTTGCCGCACCGCATTGATGCGGGCTGCCCAGAATTCGGCCGTGCCGATCTTGTGGGCCGTATCGGCAAAGACGATGGCGCGCACGAGATCCGGGCGCGTGTCGTAGAGCGACAGGGCAATCAGCCCGCCGACCGACAGCCCGCAGACGATGACGTTGGAAAGCCCGTAATGATCGATGAGGCCTGCCAGATCGGCGGAAAAATCCTCGATCCGATAGGGCGGTTCCCCAAGGTCCGACAGGCCATGGCCACGCTTGTCGAAGGTGAGGATGGTGAAATCGCCGGCAAGCTCTGCAACGACCCTGTCCCAGATACGACGGTCGGTGCCCAGCGAATTGATGAAGACGAGTGCCGGCTTGCCGCTGCCGAGGCCATGCACGTCATGGCTCAGAACCAGATCGCCGATCCGCATAAATTTCATGATCGCATCCTCCGCAGGTTTTATTGCATCCGACAAATGGTTAGGTAAAATGACATTTATACCCCCTAACCCTAACCTGTGAGTTATGAATTGATCGGATCGCGCGTCAAGTATCGCCATCTGCATACGTTCGTGGAAGTCGCCCGGCTGAAAAGCGTGGTCAAGGCGGCAGACAGCCTCAACATCAGCCAGCCGGCGGTCACGAAAACCATCCGGGAACTCGAGGAATTGCTGGGGGTGGCGCTGTTCGAGCGCGACGGGCGCGGCATCCGCATCACGCGGCCGGGAGACGTGTTCCTGCGCCATGCGGCCGCCTCCCTGACCGCTCTTCGCCAGGGCGTTGATTCGGTCTCGCAGGAGCTTCTCGACAATGTGCCACCGGTGCGCATCGGCGCACTGCCGACGGTTTCGACCCGCATCATGCCGCGCGCCATGACGCTGTTTCTGGAGGAGCGGACGGCAAGCCGCATCAAGATCGTCACCGGCGAAAACGCCGTCCTGCTGGAGCAATTGCGTGTCGGCGAACTGGATCTCGTCGTCGGGAGGCTGGCGGCGCCGGAAAAGATGGCCGGTTTTTCCTTCGAGCACCTCTATTCCGAGCAGGTGCTGTTTACGGTGCGTGCCGGCCATCCGCTGCTCGGCGGCGGCTCGGTCTTTGCCGGGCTTGCCGCCTATCCCGTGCTGATGCCGACGCGCGGCTCGATCATCCGGCCGGTCGTTGAGCAGTTCCTCATTGCAAACGGCGTGGCGGCGCTGCCGACGCAGGTGGAAACCGTGTCGGATGCCTTTGGCCGCGCCTTCGTGCGACAAAGCGATGCGATCT
This sequence comes from Neorhizobium fuzhouense, assembly GCF_042611105.1. NCBI lineage: Bacteria > Pseudomonadati > Pseudomonadota > Alphaproteobacteria > Hyphomicrobiales > Rhizobiaceae > Neorhizobium > Neorhizobium fuzhouense. The sequence continues at coordinate 49,667 of NZ_JBHFFP010000008.1, forward strand.
GGATCATTTCCAGCGGCGTGGTGGCGGGCGATATCGCAGCCGGCATGCTGGCATCGCTTCCCATCGATACCAGCGAGACGAAGGGTCCGGTCGGGCTGACGCTGCGCACCGACGCGCCTCCATCGCTGCCGCTCTCCATCCTCATCCAGACCATACGACAGGCCGCCGGCGAGGTTCTGCCTGTGTGATGCAGCGTCTGGTCCGGTCCTCCGCCTTCGCTTTTGCGCCTGCCGGTATCGCAAACCGATGCGCATGGGGCTTCGCCATGGTTTAGGGGTGGGAACCGTCTTCCGCCCTTCAAGGCTTGATATCTGGCCCATCTTGGCTATTGCGGCAGACAGAGATTTTGAAGGGCAGCGGGCGCCACGGTTCGCACCGCCCACACAGGACAGACGGCCCCAAAAGGCCCAAACGGAGAACGATGACGATGAAGAGCTATGTGCTGACCGTTTCCTGCCCCACCTCGCGCGGCATCGTCGCGGCGCTGTCCGGCTATCTCGCCGAAAAGGGCTGCAATATCGTCGATTCGTCGCAGTTCGATGATTTCGACACGCAAAAATTCTTCATGCGCATCTCGTTCATTTCCGAAGAAGGCGAAAGCCGTGAGGCGCTTCTCTCAGGCCTTGCGCCGATCATCGCGAAATTCTCGATGGAGGCCGACATTTTCGATGCCGCCGAGCGCATGAAAGTGCTGCTGATGGTGTCGCGCTTCGGCCATTGCCTGAACGACCTTCTCTATCGCTGGAAGATCGGCGCGCTGCCCATCGATATCGTCGGCGTCGTCTCCAACCATTTCGATTACCAGAAGGTCATCGTCAACCACGACATCCCCTTCCACCACATCAAGGTGACGAAGGAAAACAAGCCGGAAGCGGAAGCCCGGCTGATGGACGTGGTGGAGCAGACCGGCACGGAACTGATCGTGCTTGCCCGCTATATGCAGGTTTTGTCGGACCCGCTCTGCCAGAAGATGTCGGGCCGCATCATCAACATCCACCACTCCTTCCTGCCAAGCTTCAAGGGTGCAAACCCCTACAAGCAGGCTTACGAGCGCGGCGTAAAGCTGATCGGCGCAACCGCCCATTACGTGACGGCAGACCTCGACGAAGGTCCGATCATCGAGCAGGATACGGTGCGCGTGACCCATGCGCAAAGCCCGGAAGACTATGTCTCGATGGGTCGCGACGTGGAAGCGCAGGTGCTCGCCCGCGCCGTCCACGCCCATATCCATCACCGCACCTTCATCAACGGCAACCGCACCATCGTATTTCCGCCAAGCCCGGGAAGCTATGCCTCGGAACGGATGGGGTGAGAGGGCGACGGCGGTCGGCCAGTCACTGATCCTTTGATACGATCTTGAGATTTTCCACGTTCAGCGTGCCGACGGAAAGCCTGTCGATCCGTGCGTGACGGATCCTCAGACGTCCGATGGCAAGCGCACCGATGGCAAGCGCTCCAATAGCAAGTGCGCCCATGGCAACCGCACCAAGCGCCACGGCCGGCGAGGCCTGCGCTCGGCTGGCCTTTGACGGCTGCCCTGCCTCAATGTGCTGAATGGGCGCATTGGAATGCGTCATAGCTGGCCTCCCCTTCGTCACCGGGTCGTCAACATAGGCGACAAGGCTCGGTTCCATCAACGCAATTTGTGAAGTCGGTTCCCAGAGGTCAAACAAAAAAAGCCGCGAACTCCTTGCGGAATTCGCGGCTCGATCAGGTCGCAATGCTTGGGAGGATCAACGACGCTGGTTGTAGACGTCCACGCAGACGGCGCCGAGCAGAACCAGGCCCTTGATGACCTGCTGGTAATCGATGCCGATGCCGAGAATGGACATGCCGTTGTTCATGACACCCATCAGGAAGGCGCCGATGACGGCACCCGTGACCTTGCCGACGCCGCCGTAGGCCGAGGCGCCGCCGATGAAGCAGGCTGCAATCACGTCCAGCTCGAAGCCGGCGCCGGCCTTCGGCGTGGCGCTGTTGAGGCGTGCGGCAACCACGAGGCCGCCGAGCGCTGCCAGAACGCCCATGTTGACGAAGGTGAAGAAGGTCAGACGGGCGGTCTTGATGCCCGACAGTTCGGCCGCGCGGATGTTACCGCCGACGGCATAGATCTGGCGACCGATGATCGTGCGGTTGGTGAAGAAACCGTAGCCGGCCACCAGAAGCGCCATGATGATCAGTACGTTCGGCATGCCGCGATGCGACGAGATCAGGTAGGCGATGTAGCCGATGGCAGCGAGAACCAGGATGTTCTTGCCGACGAAGAAGCCGAAGGGCTCGCTCTCGACACCATGCGACTGGCGACGGGCGCGGCTGCGGATGTTCTGCCAGACGAGCAGCAGCGCAAGCGCAAGGCCCAGGATCATCGAGGTGATGTAGAGGCCGCCTTCCGAGGAGAAGAATTCCGGGATGAAGCCGGAGGACAGCTTCTGGAAGGTCGGGTCGAACGGGCCGATGGAGCGGCCGCTCAGCACCGCGATCATGAAGCCGCGGAAGACAAGCATGCCGGCCAGCGTCACGATGAAGGACGGGATCTTGAAATAGGCAACGAAATAACCCTGCACCGCGCCGATCACGCCGCCGATGATGAGGCAGACGATGCTCGCCGTGACGAAGTCGAAATTATACTGCACCATCATCATCGCCGCGACCGCGCCGACGAAGCCGGCGACCGAGCCGACCGACAGGTCGATATGGCCGGCGACGATGATCATCAGCATGCCGAGCGCCATGATGACGATATAGCTGTTCTGCAGGATGATGTTCGTGAGGTTCAGCGGCTTCAGAAGAATGCCGCCGGTGGCGAACTGGAAGAACAGGACGATCACCACGAGCGACAGCAGCATGCCGTAATCGCGCAGGTTATCTTTCAGGAACGCTGCGGCGGACTGCCGAACGGCGGGGGCTGTGGTTTCGGGCGTGCTCATTCTTCTCTCCCCTTGCGGCGCATGATGGCGCGCATGATGTTCTCCTGGGTGGCGCCTTCGCCGGCGACTTCGCCGACAAATTCGCCCTCATGCATGACCATGATGCGATCGCAGATGCCGATCAGCTCGGGCATTTCGGAGGAGATCACCACGACCGCTTTTCCAGCGTCCGCGAGTTCGTTGATGATGGAATAGATTTCGTACTTGGCGCCGACATCGATGCCGCGGGTCGGCTCGTCGAGGATCAGCAGATCTGGATTGGTAAACAGCCATTTCGACAGGACAACCTTCTGCTGGTTGCCGCCCGAAAGCTTTCCCGTTTCCTGATAGACATTGTGGCTGCGGATGCGCATGCGGGCGCGAAATTCCTGCGCCACCTTCATCTCGGAAATATCGTCGATGACATTGCGGCGCGACACGCCCGGAAGGTTGGCAAGCGAGATATTCTTGCGAATGTCTTCGGCAAGGATGAGGCCGAGATGCTTGCGGTCTTCCGTCACATAGGCAAGGCCCGCGTCGATGGCGCGGTTGACGTTCGAGACATCGACGTCCTTGCCGTGCATGCGCACGGTGCCGGTGATGTTGCGGCCCCAGGAGCGGCCGAAGACACTCATGGCGAATTCGGTGCGTCCGGCGCCCATCAGGCCCGAAATGCCCACCACTTCGCCGGCACGCACCGACATGGAGACATTCTTGACGACGCGACGGCCCACATGCTGGGGATGATCGACGCACCAGTTCTCCACCTCGAAGATGACCTCGCCGATCTTCGGCTCGCGCTTGGGGTAGCGGCTTTCCAGATCGCGGTCGACCATCTTGCGGATGATCTCGTCTTCCTCGATGACGCCGGCATGGCAATCCATCGTATCGACGGTGCGGCCGTCGCGCAGCACCGTGATGCGGTCGGCGACTTCCGAAATTTCGTTCAGCTTGTGGCTGATGAGGATCGAAGTGATGCCCTGGCGGCGGAACTCCTTGAGGAGTTCGAGAAGGGCGGCACTGTCGGTTTCGTTGAGCGAGGCGGTCGGCTCGTCGAGGATCAGCAGGCGCACGTCCTTCGACAGCGCCTTGGCGATTTCCACCAGCTGCTGCTTGCCGACGCCCAGATTGGTGATCAGCTGATCGGGTGCCTCGCGCGAAAGGCCGACCTTGGCCAGAAGCGCCTTGGTGCGCTCATGCACGGCCGAACGGTCGATGACGCCGAAACGCGACGGCGCATTGGCAAGAAAGATGTTCTCGGCAATCGACATCAGCGGGATGAGCGCAAGCTCCTGGTGAATGATGATGATGCCAAGTGCTTCGGTATCGTTGATATTGCGGAAATTGCGTTCCACGCCATCATAAAGAATGGAGCCTTCGTAGGAGCCGTGCGGATAAACGCCGGACAGCACCTTCATGAGGGTCGACTTGCCGGCGCCATTTTCGCCGACCAGCGCGTGGATTTCGCCTTCGCGCACGGTAAAACTGACGTCTGACAGCGCCTTGACCGCGCCGAAGGACTTGGAGATGCCGCGCATTTCCAAAATCGGGGTGCGTTCGGCCGCAGGGACGGGATCGAGCATGCCATCTTCTCCGATGGGGAACGGAAGAGTGCGGCGGCTTTCACCGCCGCACCGGTGCAGACTTACTTGATCTGGGCTTCGGTGTAGTAACCGGAACCGATCAGGACTTCCTTCCAGTTGGTCTTGTCGACGGCAACCGGCTTCAGCAGGTAGGACGGAACGACCTTCTTGCCGTTGTCATAGGTCTTGGTGTCGTTGACGGTCGGCTCCTTGCCGGTCATGACGGCATCAACCATGTCGACGGTGACCTTGGCCAGTTCGCGCGTATCCTTGAAGATCGTCGAATACTGTTCGCCGGCAATGATCGACTTGACGGACGGCACTTCGGCGTCCTGACCCGATACGAACGGCATGGCCTGGCCGCCGGAACCGTAGCCGACGCCCTTCAGCGACGACAGGATGCCGATGGAGATACCGTCATAGGGCGACAGAACAGCGTTCAGCTTCTTGTCGTTGTAGTAAGCCGACAGGATGGCGTCCATACGAGCCTGGGCGGTTGCACCGTCCCAGCGCAGCGTGGAAACCTTGTCCATGCCAACCTGGCCGGAACCGACCTTCAGCACGCCCTTGTCGATGAGCGGCTGCAGAACGCTCATGGCGCCGTTGTAGAAGAAGAAGGCGTTGTTGTCGTCCGGCGAACCGCCGAACAGTTCGATGTTGAACGGGCCCTTCTCGGTGTCGGCCTTCAGAGCCTTGACGAGCGTGGTGGCCTGCAGAACGCCGACCTGGAAGTTGTCGAAGGTCGCATAGTAGCTGACATTCGGCGTGTCGCGGATCAGGCGGTCATAGGCGATGACCTTGATCTTCTGGTCGGCAGCCTGCTGGAGAACGTCCGACAGGGTGGTGCCGTCGATGGCAGCGATGACCAGGACCTTGGCGCCCTTGGTGATCATGTTCTCGATCTGGGAGAGCTGGTTCGGAATGTCGTCTTCCGCATACTGCAGATCGACGGTATAGCCGCGTTCCTTCAGAACCTTGACCATGTTGTCGCCGTCGGCGATCCAGCGGGCCGAAGACTTGGTCGGCATGGCAACGCCGACAGTGCCCTTGTCGGCAGCGCCGGCCGGAGCTGCGATGGCCATGGCTGCGAACATGGCAGCCGTGGTGAGGTACTTCATCAGTTTCATAAGTTACTCCTCCTGAACGACGGGTCTCCCTTCGAGCCCGCCAAGACCCCCGCGGGCGACGCGTGCCGCCGCCCACACGTTTTTCGAAAATGCGTTCCACAGGTCTGCCGGACAAATCCGGGACTGCCAGGGGTGGGCCGCGTCAGACGCAATGCCCGCCTTGCTGCAACAGCGTCAGCCCGACGCAGACCGGGCCTTATGCCTTGCGGCTTGCCCGATCTTCGCGAGGAACAGCGTGTCCTCAGTGGTTGTCGCGCGGAATACCTTCCGTCTGCGCGATCCGCTGATACTTGACGGCCGGTTCGAGAACCGCGCCGGTTTCCATCTGACCGACGATGCCGCGCTGGATTTCCTGCCACGGCGTCTGGTGCTTGGGATATTTGTAGCCGCCCGAGGCTTGAAGCTCGGCCTGGCGGGCCGCCAGCTCCTCGGGCGAAATCAGGATGTCTGCCTTGCCCTGGCCCACGTCGATGCGCACGCGGTCACCGGTCTTCAGGATGGCAAGGCCACCACCGGCTGCCGCTTCCGGCGAAGCGTTGAGGATCGACGGGCTGCCGGACGTGCCGGACTGGCGGCCGTCACCGATGCAGGGAAGCGAGGTGACGCCCTTGTTGAGCAGGTAGTTCGGCGCACGCATGTTGACGACTTCGGCCGCACCCGGATAGCCGATCGGGCCGGCACCGCGCATGAAGAGAACCGTGTTCTCGTCGATTTCCAGCGACGGATCGTCGATGCGGTGGTGGTAGTCCTCCGGACCGTCGAACACCACGGCACGGCCCTCGAAGGCTTCCGGATCGTTCGGGTTCGAGAGGTAACGGTCGCGGAACTCCTTGGAGATCACGCTCGTCTTCATGATGGCCGAGGAGAAGAGGTTGCCGCGCAGCACGCGGAAGCCGGCATGGGCCTTCAGCGGCTGGTCGTAAGGCCGGATGACCTTTTCGTCCTCGATGATGGCGCCACGGCAGTTCTCGCCGATGGTCTTGCCGTTCACCGTCAGGGCGTCCTCATGGATGAGGCCCTTCGACATCAGCTGGTTGACGACAGCGGGAACGCCGCCGGCATGGTAATAGTCTTCGCCGAGATATTCGCCGGCCGGCTGCAGGTTGACGAGAAGCGGGATTTCCTCGCCATAGGTCTGCCAGTCATCGACGGTCAACTCGACGCCCAGATGGCGGGCAAGGCCGTTCAGGTGGATCGGCGCATTGGTGGAGCCGCCGATCGCGGAATTGACGCGGATGGCGTTGATGAAGGCTTCCTTCGTCATGATGTCGGACGGCTTCAGGTCTTCCTTGACCATGTCGACGATGCGAAGGCCGGTGAGGTAGGAAATTTCCTGGCGATCACGATACGGGGCCGGAATGGCGGCCGAGCCCGGAAGCTGCATGCCGAGCGCTTCGGCAAGCGAATTCATCGTGGTGGCCGTGCCCATGGTGTTGCAGTAACCGGTGGAGGGCGCCGAGGAGGCAACCAGCTTGACGAAGCCGGCATAGTCGATCTCGCCCTTCGCCAGCAGTTCGCGGGCCTTCCAGACGATGGTGCCGGAGCCGGTGCGCTCGCCGCGGAACCAGCCGTTCAGCATCGGGCCGACCGACAGCGCGATCGCCGGGATGTTGACGGTGGCTGCGGCCATCAGACAGGCCGGCGTCGTCTTGTCACAGCCGATGGTGAGCACGACGCCATCGAGCGGATAGCCGTAGAGCACTTCCACGAGGCCGAGATAGGCGAGGTTGCGGTCAAGGCCCGCCGTCGGGCGCTTGCCGGTTTCCTGGATCGGATGCACCGGGAATTCGATGGCGATGCCGCCGGCTTCGCGAATGCCTTCACGCAGGCGGTTGGCGAGTTCCAGATGGTGGCGGTTGCACGGAGAAAGGTCCGAACCGGTCTGGGCAATGCCGATGATCGGGCGATCGGACTGCAGCTCGGCCTGGCTGAGGCCGAAGTTCATGTAGCGCTCCAGATACAGCGCCGTCATGTCCGCATTGTCGGGATTGTCGAACCAGGCGCGCGAGCGAAGCTTGCGGTTTTCGCCGGCCTTGGCGACGGCGGTGGCGATCGGGTTGTCCGAATTGCTCATGATCTTCTTCTTCTGCGAAAGGCGTTAAAAGGTGCGGCCGGCCTTGCGGTCAGTCTTCGAAAGCATCCACCACATGGCGGCGGCCCAGCATGAAGGCGTCGGCCACATGGACGAGAGGCGAGAAATCCGTATCCGACTGGCCCGTTTTTACCAGAGCCACGAAATGCCTGTAAAGATTGCGGTACTCGCGATCTTCCTCGACGATCTGGGCCTCGCCGTCGACGAGCAGGCGGCTGCCGCCATGCGTCAGAACGACAGGACCCTCTTGCGTCTCCACGCGGATGTCCCAGGTCTGCGGGCCGGTCTGGCGCCAGTCGAACTCGGCCGTCAGCGCAAGGCCGCTTGCCGACTTGAAGGCGAGATTGGCCGCAATCGGGGCGGCGCGGTTTGCCGGGAAGGAAAGATCCGAGGCTTCCAGATGGAAGGGCTCCGGCATGATTCGGGTGACGATCGAGAGCGCATTGATGCCCGGATCGAAGACGCCGAGCCCGCCCGGCTCCCAGATCCAGTCCTGGCCCGGATGCCAATGGCGCACGTCTTCCTTCCACTCCACATGCACAGAGCGCAGCGTGCGCTCGGCCAGAAGCTTGCGCGCCGGCTCGACGGCGGCTGCTTCGCGCGAATGCCAGGTGGCATACAGCGTCACGCCCTGCTTCTTGGCCAGTTCATCCAGCGCAAAGACTTCGGCAATCGTGGCGCCCGGCGGCTTTTCCAGCATCACGTGCTTGCCGGCCAGAAGCGCGGCGCGCGCCTGGGCGAAACGCCCCTGCGGCGGCGTGCAGAGCGAAATCGCATCCACGTCGATACCGGACGCCAGAAGCGCATCGATATCGGCAAAACAGTGGATGTTCTCAAGCTTGGCATTGCGGCTGGCAACGGCCACCAGATCGATGCCGTCAGTCGCCGCGATGGCACCCAGATGCTGGTCGCGGGCGATCTTTCCAAGGCCGACAATGGCAAGGCGGATAGAGGACATGCGCACGACCCTTACAGCTTGGCGATGCTGACCGGCGCCTCGGCGGCGACAGCAAGGCGGTTGACAAGCGTCAACTTGAAGGGGGCAGCCGAAATCTCGAACTGGTCGCCGGGTTCGGTCTTGATGCCGTCGGAGAAGGACAGCGTCGCCGTGCCGAAGAAGTGCACATGCAGGTCGCCCGGACGGCGGAACAGGTCATACTTGAAGTTATGATGCTCGAGGTTGGCAATCGTGTGCGACATGTTCGCTTCGCCGGACAGGAACGGCTTTTCGAAGATCACCTCGTCGCCACGGCGCACCAGCGAGGTGCCCTCGACGTGGTCCGGCAGGTCGCCGACCAGGAGTTCCGGACCAAGCGCTGCTTCGCGCAGCTTGGAATGGGCAAGCCAGAGGTAATTGCCCTTTTCCGTCACGTGGTCGGAAAATTCGTTGGCAAGGCAGAAACCGAGGCGGAAGGGCGTGCCGTCGGGGCCGATCAGGTAAATGCCGGCAAGCTCCGGCTCCTCACCGCCATCGAGCGCAAAGGCGGGCGAGACGAGATCCTCGCCGGTTGCCTTCAGCTGCGAGCCGTCGCCCTTGTAGAACCATTCCGGCTGGACGCCCGTTTCGCCATCCTTCGGCTTGCCGCCTTCGACGCCCATCAGGAACATGCGCATCGAATCGGTCGGCTTTTCTTCCGACTGGGCGGCCTTGTGCATCTTGTCGCGGCCGGAGGCGGAACCGAGATGGGTCAGGCCCGTGCCGGCAACGATCAGGTGGGCGGGGTCTGCATGGGTGATCGGCAGGCCAAGGCGCTTTTCGGCAACGGCGGCATCCAGATCCACCACGGCGCCCTTTTCGAGGCCGGCAAGCGCCTGCTCGAAGGTCTGCCCGGCGGCAATGGCCTTTTCAGCCAGTTCATAGGTCGAGGACACGCCTTCGACGATCCGGGCCTCGCCTTCGCCATCCCAAGCAACAACGCGCAACTGCCCACCAACGGTGACCTGCAAAAGTCTCAACATATTCTTACGCACCTATTTCAAGCCTGACATGGCAAGTGGCCATGCCCTCCTCCCGCGCCCGTGACGCGGCTGTGTGAATAATATGACTATTTAACCGCAATGCCTGTTGTCAAGCAGCCAACTGCGGTTTCCCCGCGCCGCACAACAACAATGCACTGCAATAATTTGAGGCGGGCTGCACCAATTAAATCGTTGTAATTGGCGGGTGTGTCACATTTTTTTGCGTTACCGTTAAAATTGCGCTTTTCAAAAGTATTATAATATGATCAGTTCGCGTCGTTCATAACTGGCATCATCTCTGGGAGGATATAGATGAGACAGGTACTTGCGACGATCGCCGTCGCCTTCACTCTCTCTTTGGCATCGAGCGTTTCGGCGCAATCTCTGACGGTCGGCTTCTCGCAGATCGGTTCGGAATCCGGCTGGCGTGCCGCTGAGACGACCGTGACCAAGCAGGAGGCTGAAAAGCGTGGCATCACGCTGAAATTCGCCGATGCGCAGCAGAAGCAGGAAAACCAGATCAAGGCCGTTCGCGGCTTTATCGCGCAGGGTGTCAGTGCCATCCTGATCGCGCCGGTCGTCGCCACCGGCTGGGATGCGGTGCTGAAGGAGGCCAAGGAAGAAAAGATCCCGGTCATTCTGCTCGACCGCCAGATCGATGCGCCCGACAGCCTTTATCTCACCGCCGTCACCTCCGACCAGGTGCACGAAGGCAAGGTTGCCGGCGACTGGCTGGTGAAGGATGTCGGCTCCAAGGACTGCAAGGTGGTCGAGCTTCAGGGCACCACCGGCTCCTCGCCGGCCATCAACCGCAAGAAGGGCTTCGAAGAAGCCATCGCTTCGCACGCCAATATCAAGATCGTGCGCTCGCAGACGGGTGATTTCACCCGCACCAAGGGCAAGGAAGTGATGGAAAGCTTCATCAAGGCCGAAGGCGGCGGCAAGGGAATCTGTGCCGTATACGCCCACAACGACGACATGGCCGTCGGCGCCATCCAGGCGATCAAGGAAGCCGGCCTGAAGCCGGGCACCGACATCAAGGTCGTCTCCATCGACGCCGTACCGGATATCTTCAAGGCCATGGCCGCCGGCGAAGCCAATGCCACCGTGGAACTGACACCGAACATGGCCGGTCCCGCCTTCGACATCCTTGCGGCCTACCTCAAGGACAAGAAGGAACCCAAGAAGTGGGTCCAGACCGAATCGAAGCTCTACACGGCCAAGGATGACCCGATGAAGGTCTACGAAGCCAAGAAGGGCCTCGGCTACTAAGCCTTAAAAAGCCGGCGCGGTCGAACAGGCCGCGCCGCAGGCTCAAGGCCATGGCCGCGCCGGAAACGGTGCGCCTCGGCCCCTCCCGGACGTTGTGAGACGCCGCCCGCGCCACCGTCCGCTCTCTCCCCGTAAAGCTTCCGGAAGCCCGTATCGTCCGGAGCGCAAGCGTCGCGGAACCTTAGCCATGTCCAGCCAGATCCCCCTTCTCGAAGCCCGCAATATCGGCAAGAGCTTCCTTGGCATCGCAGCCCTTGACGGGGTCGATTTCACCCTCGAGCGCGGCGAGATCCACGCGCTTCTCGGCGAAAACGGTGCGGGAAAATCCACGCTGATCAAGATCCTCACCGGCGTTTACCGGCGCGACCGCGGCAGCATCCAGCTGGAAGGCACCGAAATCCTTCCCGAAACGGTGGCCGACGCCCAGGCGCTCGGCATCGGCACCGTCTATCAGGAGGTGAACCTTCTCGAAAACCTCACCGTTGCTGAAAACCTCTATCTCGGCCGCCAGCCGCGCCGCTTCGGTCTTCTCGACCGCAAGGCGATGACCGCCGGCGCCCGCGCGCTTCTGGCGCGCTACGGGCTCGACATCGACGTGAATGCGCTTCTCTCCAGCTATTCGGTGGCCATTTGCCAGATCGTGGCGATCGCGCGCGCCGTCGATCTCTCCGGCAAGGTGCTTATACTCGACGAGCCGACGGCAAGCCTGGACGGCCAGGAGGTCGAGATGCTGTTTCAGGTGCTGCGTCAGCTGAAGGCAGAAGGGCTCGGCATCGTCATCATCACGCATTTTCTGGCGCAGGTTTATGCGGTCGCCGACCGCGCCACCGTGCTGCGCAATGGACGCCTCGTCGGCACCCGCGCGCTGTCCGGCCTGCCGCGCATGGAACTGATCTCCATGATGCTCGGCCGCGAGCTTCTGGAAATCGAAAGCGAGCATGCGAGTGACCGTGCATCCGCAGGTTCTGCGGGCGAAGCACCGATTCGCTTTGAGAATTACGGTCGCCGCGGCAGCATTGCGCCCTTCGATCTATCGATCCAGCCCGGTGAAGTGGTGGGCATTGCGGGCCTTCTCGGCTCCGGCCGCACCGAAACCGCCTTCCTGATGTTCGGTATCGACCGTCCCGACAGCGGTGAGGCCAAGATCGACGGACGGGCGGTGGCGCTCAATTCGCCGCAGGCGGCGATTGCGAACGGCTTTGGCTTCTGCCCGGAAGAGCGCAAGACCGATGGCATTATCGGCGAGTTTTCGGTTGCCGAAAACATCGCCCTTGCGCTTCAGGCCCGCGACGGCTGGGCGCGCCCGATCTCCGCAAAGGCGCAGAGGGCGCTCGCGCAGGAGTTCATCCGCTCCCTCGATATCCGCCCGCCGGATCCCGACCGGCCGATCAAGTTCCTGTCCGGCGGCAATCAGCAGAAGGCGATCCTTGCCCGCTGGCTGGTCACCGGACCGCGCCTCCTCATCCTCGACGAGCCGACACGCGGCATCGATATCGGTGCGCATGCGGAAATCCTGAAGATGATCGAGAAGCTCTGCGCCGATGGCATGGCGCTGGTGGTAATCTCGTCTGAACTGGAAGAACTGACCGCCGTTGCCCACCGCGTCATCGTGCTTTCCGACCGCGCCCATGTGGCCGAACTAAAGGGCGCCGAGGTGACGGCCGACAACATCATGCGCGCCATTGCCGCGCCCGCAACGACGGAGGCCGCGTGATGCAGACCACGCCGATTTCAGCCGCCCTCACCCGCAAGCTGCGCCGCCTTGGGCCCCAGCTTGCCGCGCTTTTCGCCATCCTTGCGCTGATCACCCTGATCTCCCCTGGCTTCCTCAGCATCACCGTGCAGAACGGCCGTCTCTACGGCAGCCTCATCGATGTTCTGGTGCGCGCCGCGCCGGTGGCGCTTCTGACCATCGGCATGACGCTGGTGATTGCGACACGCGGCATTGACCTTTCGATCGGCGCCGTCATCGCCATCTGCGGGGCGGTTGCCGCAAGCCTTGTGGCGGATGGTTATCCGCTGGTGGCCGTGCTTGTCGCCGTCACCGCCGTCGGTCTCGTCTGCGGCCTGTGGAACGCCGTGCTCGTCGCCTTTCTCGATATCCAGCCGATCATTGCGACCCTTATCCTGATGGTGGCCGGGCGCGGCATTGCCCAGCTCATCACCGAAGGCGTGATCCTTACCTTCAACAATGATGATTTTGCCGATATCGGCTCGGGCGCGCTGTTTGGCATTCCGGTGCCGGTGCTGCTCTGGCTTGCCGCCGGCCTTCTCGTCGGACTTCTGGTGCGCCGCACGGCGCTTGGCTTTCTCATCGAAGCCACCGGCATCAACCGGCGCGCCGCCATGCTCGCCGGCGTCCAGGCGCGCTTCCTGCTGATCTTCGTCTATGCGGTCTCCGGCGTCATGGCCGCGATTGCCGGCCTGATCATCACCGCCGATATCCGCGGGGCAGACGCCAACAATGCCGGCCTCTGGCTGGAACTCGATGCCATCCTCGCGGTCGTCATCGGTGGCACGTCGCTGAACGGCGGGCGCTTTTCCATTACCGCCTCGCTCATCGGTGCCTTGATCATCCAGTCGATCAATACCGGCATTCTCGTGTCCGGCTTTCCGCCGGAATTCAACCTCATCATCAAGGCGAGCATCATCATCGTCGTTCTGACGCTGCAATCGCCGGCGCTTGGCTTTATCGGCGGCTTCTTCCGTCCGCCGGGAAATGCCGGGCAGAAGATCGGCCGGCAGATCGGCAAGCCATCTGGTGAGACCCGCGCGGCCGACAAGACGGGCTCGACCCGCACCGACCGCGCGTCGACGACCCTCTCCACGCAAGAGCGCACCTCATGAAAAACGCCCGTAACCTGCCATTCCTGGCGACGCTGATCGTCTTCCTGATTGCCTATGCGCTCTGCACGCTGCAGTTTCCCAACATGCTGTCGACGCGCGTGGTGGCAAACCTGCTCTCCGACAATGCCTTTCTCGGCATTGCAGCGGTCGGCATGACGTTCGTCATCCTGTCGGGCGGCATCGATCTGTCGGTCGGCTCCGTGATCGCCTTTACCAGCGTCTTCGTGGCGGTTCTGGTCGGCTCGGCCGGCCTGCATCCGATGACGGCCTTTACGCTGTCGCTCGTGCTGTCGACGCTGTTTGGCGCCGGCATGGGGCTGATGATCCGCTATCTTGCCATTCCGCCCTTCGTCGTCACCCTTGCCGGCATGTTTCTGGCGCGCGGCGCGGCCTATCTCGTCTCCACCCAGTCGGTTCCGATCACGCATCCCTTCTTTGAAACCATCCAGACGGTATCGGTGCGTCTTCCGGGCGGCGGACGGCTGACGGCGATCGCCATGCTGATGCTTCTGGTGTTTGCGATAGGCGCCCTGGTCGCCAGCCGCACCCGCTTCGGCGCCAATGTCTATGCCCTTGGCGGCAATGAACAATCGGCCGCGCTGATGGGCGTACCGGTCGGGCGCACGATTATCGGAATTTATGCCCTTTCCGGCTTTCTGTCGGGCTTGTCAGGTATTGCCTACACGATCTACACGTCATCGGGCTATTCGCTCGCGACCGTCGGCATCGAGCTCGACGCGATTGCCGCCGTGGTGATCGGCGGCACGCTGTTGACCGGTGGCACCGGGCTTGTGGCAGGAACGCTGGTCGGCATTCTCATCCAGGGGCTGATCCAGACCTATATCGTCTTCGACGGCACGCTGTCGTCGTGGTGGACCAAGATCGTGATCGGCATCCTGCTGTTTGCCTTCATCGCGCTGCAGCGTGCCATCATCTGGTATTCAAACAGGCGCCTGGCCGATGGCGCTGCAAGAGGAGAATTGCGTGGGGCTGCTTGAGACGACGATCACCGGCAAGAAGCGCGGCAGCAGCCATGCGCATGTGGTGGCGGAACTGGGCAGCGCAATCGTTTCGGGCGCCATCGCAGAAGGCGAGATCCTGCCCGGCGATGCCGATCTGTCCCTGCGATTCGGCGTCTCGCGCACCGTCTTGCGCGAGGCGATGAAGACGCTGTCGGCCAAGCGGCTGATCGAGCCGAAGGCCAAGGTCGGAACCCGCGTGCTGCCGCGATCCAACTGGAATTTCTTTGATCCCGATGTGCTCGGCTGGCGCTGCGATGCGGGCATGGATCTCACCTTCATCGAATATCTGGCAGAAATGCGCATGGCGCTGGAGCCGGCGGCAGCCGCCGCCGCCGCCGAACGGGCGACCAGCGACGATATCGTGGCGCTTTATGCCATCGCGGCGAAGTTCGATGATCTCAATCACACGCCCGAAACCATCGCCAAGGTGGACCTGGAATTCCACCTCGCCATCGCGCGCATCTCGGGCAATCCGTTCATGCGCTCGGCAAGCGCGCTGATCGAAGCCGCCCTTGCCATTTCCTTCCGCCTCTCCTCGCCGGCCTCGTCGCCGGAAATGATCGACGAGGTAGCGACGAACCACCTGCGCATCGCCCATGCGATTGCCTCGCGCGATCCGGAAAAGGCCATTGCCGCCATGCGCCACGTCATCGATGTCGGCCGCGGCCGCATCCAGAAGTCTTTTGACGGCTAAAGGCCGGAAGCGACCGCCTGACCGCGCCCTTGGCCCCTGCCGCACAGGCCAGACGCGCGCCGCCCCAACGGAGGACGCTCGCGGAACATTCCCCTCTCCTGCCGGTTGCGTGCAAAGGGTCGCCACGACGCGGCACGTGTCACAAGGAGAGTACGGCCATGGACGCAGAAAATCACCGCCTACAGGACCAGCCTTCCGAAGGCGATCGCGACACGGTGGAGCGCGAACTGAAACGCCAGGACGACAAGCTCAAGCAGGAAAAAGCCGCCAAGGCCGCCAAGGATCAGGCAAAGCCCGCCTGACCAGCGGTGCCATTGAAGCCGGCACGGCCACGACCGCTGGGCGAAAAGGCGTGAGGTAAAGCTATGAGGTTTACTTTCACGCCTGTTGTGTCGTACCGCGAGGGCAACTGGCAAAATATCAAGTATATATCCCGGACGCACTGGTATTTCTGGATACGTAAATTTCGGTAAGTATAAATTTTCCCATCGCGATTTTTAATAATGAATATCTCGGCAAATATATAGTTATCAACTGAATACCCCTTGATATAATACTCGTTTCCCGTCACTCTGCCAAGATGAAGGCAGGGGGGCGCGGCGATGCATCTTTGTGTGTTCAGTGACGGGACGTGGAACACGCCCGACCAGATGGATGCCGGCCTGCCGGCGCCGACCAATGTCGTCAAACTGCGCAATGCGCTGGCCGAAAAAGGCACGGACGGCGCAGAGCAGCGGGTCTATTATCATCCGGGCGTCGGCACCGATGGAAGCTGGTGGAACCGGGTGGTCGGCGGCGGCCTTGGCGAGGGGCTCGATCGCAATATCATGAGCGCCTATGCCTGGCTCTGCCGCAATTACCAGAGGGAGGCCCGCATCTGGTTGTTTGGCTTCAGCCGCGGCGCCTATACGGCGCGCAGTCTTGGCGGCATGATTTCACGCTGCGGGCTGATCGATCCCGAAGCATCCGAGCTTGACGATGCCGCACTGTGGAGCGCCGTCAAGGAGACCTTCGGCCATTATCGCACACCTGCCGACCAGGTGCCGGACCTCGTGGCGAGCGACGAGCTGCATTTCCATGGCGTCGCCACCGGCTCTTCCACACGCCACAGCATCAGGATCCACTTCATCGGCGTGTGGGATACGGTGGGTGCGCTGGGCGTGCCCGATGACATGGGCCTCCTCAACCTCATCGACAATCCCGACAACTTCCGGTTCCACGATACCGATCTGAGCCCTGTGGTGCAGAACGCACGCCATGCCCTCGCGATTGACGAGATGCGGCAAAGTTTTACCCCGACGCTGTGGACGAATGTTGAGGATGATCCGCGGGTGAAGCAGGTCTGGTTTCCCGGCGTCCATGCGGATGTGGGCGGCGGTTATGGCCGGTGCGAGCTGAGCGACGGAGCGCTCGGTTGGATGATGGATGAGGCGCATCCGCTTGGTCTTGGCCTCCGCCCGACCGTTCGCGCCAAACTTGCGCCCCCGAAAGGGCAGGGCTTCCTGCATGATTCCGCCACCGGCATCTTCCAGTCGTTAAAGACACGGCCGCGCGATGTGCCCCTGTTTGACACCGTCAGTCGGAACCTGCATGTTTCGGCCCTTGCGCGTCATGACGATCCGCCGCTGTCGCAGGGGCCCTATTGGAAAACCCGATTGGTGGTGGCCGGCGCGTCCGAAAGCGTCGATATTTTCGCCCGGCCGCACTGGAATTTTACCGGCCTATATCTCGAAGCCGGGGTGCCTTACACCTTTTCCGCGCAGGGACAGTGGCTCGATTCCAGCCTGAAAAGCGGACCGGCCGGCACGCAGGACGGCCAGTTTCACCTCGGCGAAATTGCCCATGTCGCCTCCTCGCTGATCGGCAAGGGCGAGGCACTGTTTGCCCGCCTCTCCGGCAACCCACAGGTGGATTTCTGGTATACGAAACGCCAGGAAGCGATGCCGTGGTTCGCCTTGATCGGCTTGGTGGCAAATGGCGTCCACGTGCCGCCGGCCGGCACGAAGGTTCCTGACTTTCCGACCCACGAGGTCTTCCTCATCGGCAATGCGGCGCAATTTACGCCCTCGCGCAGCGGCTATCTCTATGCCTTCGCCAATGATGCCTGGCAGGCCTATGACAACAATGCCGGCAGTGTGAGGCTCACCGTCAGCCGATAGCGTGCCCACCTGTTGCCCCGGCCGGGCCCTTGCCCGACTCGGTCCGTTTTGCGCGCCGAGCGGCGGGCCTTCAGCCGGCCGGCTTGGGCTCCTCCTGCGGTTCGGCCATCTTGCGATGGGCCTTGGCCAGCGCGGCGGCCGGGGTGACATTGGCAAGGGAGGATTGCAGTTTGTTTTTCCAGCCGGTCACCACATCGCCGTCGCCCTCCAGCATTGCCTTGTAGCCCAGCTCGGCAACCATGGCGGGATCGTCCTTCTTCATCTGGCCAATCCGCGTGTCCTAGAGTTCGGCGTGGTCGAAGAATTCGGTATCCGTGGGGCCCGGCATCAGGCAGGTCACGGTGACGCCTGTATCCTTTATCTCCTCGCGCAGCGCAAAGGAGAAGCTGTTGATGAAGGCCTTGCTGGCATTGTAGACCGCCTGGAAACTGCCGGGCATGAAGCCGGCAATCGGGCCCGTGAGCAAGATGCGGCCTTCCTCTTCGATGTCACCGCTGCGGGTGTCGGATCCGCGCTTACGGCTTCAGCACCACCTTGATGCAGCCGTCCTTCTTGTCGCGGAACGTCTTGTAGAGGTCCGGGCCGTCTTCCAGTGTTCCGCGGTGGGTGATGACGAAGGACGGATCTATCTGGCCTTCCAGGATGCGCTGCATCAGCTCCGGCAGGTAACGCTGCACCGGCGTCTGGGCCATGCGGAAGGTGAGGCCGCGGTTGATAGCCGAGCCCATCGGCATCTTGTCGACAAAGCCGCCATACACGCCGACGATCGAGACGCTGCCGAAATTTCGGCAGCAATGCACCGCCTGGCGCAGCACATGCGGGCGGTCCGTGCCCATGAAGGCGGCCACCTTGATGCGGTCCCAGCGGCTATCCCAGCTCGCCGATGCATCCGCTTCTGTGCCCACCGCATCGATACAGGCGTCGGCGCCACGCCCGCCGGTGAGCTCCATGATCTCTTCATAGATGTCGTCTTCGAGGAAATCGAGTGTCTGGGCGCCGGAGGCCTGCGCCATGGTGAGCCGTTCCGGCACGGTATCGATGGCAATCACCCGCTCGGCCCCCAGCATGAAGGCCGATTTGATCGCCATCTGCCCGACCGGCCCGCATCCCCAGATGGCGATCGTATCGCCCGGCTGGATGTTGCAGAAGTCAGCTGCCATGTAGCCGGTCGGAAAGATGTCGGAGAGAAACAGAACCTGTTCGTCGGAAAGGCCATCCGGCACCTTGATCGGGCCGACATCGGCATAGGGCACGCGCAGATACTCCGCCTGGCCGCCGGCATAGCCGCCGAGCAGGTGCGAATAGCCGAACAGGCCTGCCGGCGAATTGCCCCAGAGCTTGGAGACCTTGTCACGGTCCGGGTTCGAGCGCTCGCAACCGGAAAAGAAGCCGCGCTTGCAGAAGAAGCACTCGCCGCAGGAAATGGTAAAGGGCACGACCACCCTGTCGCCAACCTTCAGCGCCTTGTTGTCTGCCCCCACTTCCACCACTTCGCCCATGGTTTCATGGCCCATCACGTCGCATTTGTGCATCTCGGGCATGACGCCGTCATACAGATGCAGGTCCGAACCGCAGATGGCGCAGGCCGTCACCTTGATGATGGCATCGCGACCATCGAGGATCTTGGGGTCATCGACACTTTCGCAGCGGATATCGTGCTTTCCATGCCAGGTGAGTGCTTTCATGGGGGCGGCTCCTTGTTGATCTCGAGAGTGGATCGAACAGGGGGCAGGAGGGATTGTTCCGAGAAAGATGGCGCGGGATTTTTTCGGGCGTGCGCGGGAATGGTCATGGCGCGCGCCGCATCTGCGTGCAGACAGCACCGTCTGGCGCCGCAGCTGACAAGAAATCTTAAGGACCGGGCTGGTCGAGAAAATGCAGCCCGAGTTCCGTCAGCTCCCGGCGCGCCACCCGGCACTCGCGCCGCGTACCATCGCCAAACAGCAAGGTGAGCGTATCGGGCACGTTGAGCGAGTTCTCCACGCTCACCCGCGCCCCTGTCTGCGAAATGTCCCGCAGCAGGCCATTCATCGTGCTGCGCCCTGCATTGAAGGCCAGCCGAACCCCCTTGAGGACGCGCCGGCGCGGCGCGGGCATCTGCTCTTCGTGCATTTCGGGTCCGTTCGGGCTCTGCATCGGGCCTTTCTAGCGCTGGCAGTTGTCATTGGCCAGAACGATAGGAAACCACGCTTTACCGAAGCTTAATTGGCGAGGGCAGCCAAGGGCGGCGGATCAAACCAATGCGGGCAAGGACTTATCCCGGCGCAGGGTCTCGGGTGCCCCCGGGGATCACAGCAGGCCCTCGGCGATCTTGACCAACTGGGCAACCGATGTGGCCTTCATCTTTCGCATCATGTGGCCGCGGTGGAGCTTCACCGTCGGCTCGGCAAGATGAAGTTCTGCGGCGATCTGCTTGTTCAGTTTGCCGGCGATCACCAGGGCCATGATCTGCCGTTCTCGCTCCGTCAGCGTCAGATAGCGCGATTGGGTGAGGCCCTTGGCGGTTCGTTCCTCCCGGCGCGCCGCATCGCTTGCGATCGCCCGGTTGACGGCTTCCAAAAGGTCCTGTTCCCGGACCGGCTTGCTCAGGACATCGATGGCGCCGGCCTTCATGGCCCGCACGGCCATCGGCACGTCGACATGCGCGCTGATCAGCACGACGGACCTTGGGCTGTTGCTTCTGGCCAGCACTTCCTGAAATTCCAGCCCACTCTGGCCCGGCAGCCGGATGTCGAGAACGATGCATCCGGCCTTTTCCGGATCGTCCGCGGCGATGAACTCTTTGACCGAGCCATGGGTCTCGGCGCTCAACCCCACCGATTCGAACAATCCCTTCAGCGCCTCGCGCACGCTTTGATCGTCATCGATGACGATCACCGTCGGCCGCCTGTTCTTCCTGTCATCAATCAACGGCCATGTCCTTCAAGGTCGAGAGGGTGAAATGGATCGAGGTTCCGCAAGGCTGGTTGGCCGCAACCCAGATACGGCCGCCATGCGCTTCGACGATGGAGCGGCAGATGGAAAGGCCCATGCCCATTCCATCCGATTTCGTCGTGTAGAAGGGCTCAAAGACCCGGTCTGCCTGTTCGGCCGGGATCCCGTGCCCCATATCGGATACGCTGATCTCGATGTCGCCGGTGGGACCATACGCGCAGCGGACGGTGATGATCGCCTGCGCATCATGCCCGCTCGCCTCGGCGCTGTTCATGATGAGATTGAGAAGAACCTGCTGGAGCTGCGTGCGATCCCCCAGAACCTCGACCGGTTCCGGCGTCAGGTCGGTGACGACCTGCACGCCACGCGTCTGCATCTCTGCCTGGAGAAGAAAGAGCACGTCGCGAAGTGCCTTTTTGACATCTGTTCTCTCCATCTGGAGCGGCGATCTCTGGGCCATGGCGCGAATGCTCGAGACGATGTCGCCGGCGCGGTGGCCGTCCTGCACGACGCGCTCGGCGGCGAGGCGAGCCTGCTCCAGATCGAGATTGCCGTCCTTCAGCCAGCGCAGGCATGTTCCGGCATTGGTCACGATGGCCATGAGTGGCTGGTTGATCTCATGCGCGATGGAGACCGCAAGCTCGCCAATGGTCGTCAGACGCGTCACCTGCGCCAGCTGGCTGCGGCTCTGGCGCAGGGATTCCTCGGCGCGTTTGCGATCCTCGATATCGACAACAACGCCATACCAGCGAACGACATTGCCGTCTGCGTCCAGAAGCGGGCTTTGCTGGAGATTGAACCATCGGTATTCGCCATCGTGCCGTCTGATCCGGGCATCCACCGGATTCGGCCGTTTGGTGATGACGATCTCCTCCCAGGTCACGCGCATTCGCTCGACGTCGTCGGGATGAAACACCCGGTAAAAGCCAAACCCTTCGATGTCTTTTATCTTGAGGCCGACGAAGTCGATCAGGTTCTTGTTCCAGTATTCCAGCTGCCCGTCGGGGGTGCAGGACCAGGCCATCGCAGGGATCGTGTTGATGATGAGGTTCAGTCTCTGCTCGCTGGCTCTAAGTTCCGCCTCGCTTGCCCGCAGCCGGTTTTCGGCCCGCTGCAGGTTTTCGATATCGATATTGCAGCCAAACCAGCGGACCACGCCATGGGCGTCGGTGAGCTTGCGACCGGAAAAGTAGAACCAGCGATAGTTTCCATCCGCCCCGCGAATGCGGCCCTTCAGCTGGGTATGGTCGGAGTGTTCGAGATCGCGCTTCCAGGTCTCGACCATCTCCGGGATGTCGTCGGGATGATACAGGTCCAGAAACCCCCATTCGAGGATCCGCTCGGCGGGCAGGCCGACGTAATCGAGCCAGCTCTGGTTGACGAAATCCGCGGCTCCATCGGGGCGCGCCGACCAGACGAGCACGGGAAGCGAATTGATGATGAGCCTTATATTTTCCTCGCTTGCCGCAAGAGCCGACTTCGTCTTCCTGAGCGCCTGCTCGGCCTGCTTGCGGTCTTCGATGTCGAGGACGATCCCGTACCATTTGAGCACATTGCCCGCCTCATCCATCTGCGGCTTTTGCCGCAGGGTGCACCAGCGATACTCGCCATCGGCGCGCCTGATCCTGCCGTCGACCTCCCGTCCCGTCTTGGAGGCCATGATGATCCGCCATTCGCACCCCAGATACTCCACGTCGTCCGGATGGAAGAGACGGTAGAAGTTTTCGCCGGCAATGTCGCAGAGGGAAAGGCCGATATAGTCCAGAAAGTGCTGGTTGGCGAAATCGAGCATTCCATCGGACGTTGTGGACCATGCCATGGCCGGGATGAGGTCGATGATGGCGTCGGAATTTCGCTGCTGTTCCAAGTCGATCCGCCTCCGCTCCCTGTCTGTGAAACGGTCCTAGAATTACGCCTTTTCGCGGCCGGGCGTTAGCCAAGATTGCTAGACCAAGGTCTATTCGAGCAGTTCCTTCGTCTAGATCGGCGGCACCTAGATCGCAATTGAGCGCAAGCGCAAACCGCCTTACCCATGATGATGAAGCCAGGGGTTGAGTGCCGGGGTGGCCCTGAAGACGCTCCGGACCCGGCCGATACGTTCACCAGCACCCTCATCATCGACCCATCGGGAGGAAACGATCATGCCGCAACTTTCACGTCGTGCCTTTACCGGCGCCCTGCCGCTTGGCCTCCTCGGAGGCGGCCTTTTCACAACGGCGCTCACCGCAGCGACCCCTGCAACAGCTGCGGTGCAGCCGGCCGCCGCCGCGCCGGCCGGGATCACGCCGCTTGCGCAGATCCGCATTGGCCGCTTCACCGTGACGGCCTTGACGGACGGCTATGCCGATATGCCCTACGACTACTTTCCGGGGCGCAGCCCGGCCGAGGTGGAAAAGGCCGCCACCGCGCAGTTTACCGCCCGTAAGAGCGGCGTGCGGTTCCTCTTCAACCAGTATCTGGTCGAGGATGGGGAACGCCGTATCCTGATCGATGCCGGTGCTGCGGGCTCGATCGGACAGACCGGAAAGTTGCCACAGGCACTGCAAAGCCTCGGCCTCACGCCGGACAAGATCGATGCCGTCATCGTCACCCACCTGCATCAGGACCACATGGGTGGCCTGATCCTCGGCGGCAAGACCATCTATCCCACGGCGGAGCTCTACATCGATCGCCGGGACGTGAAGCACTGGACCGATCCGGCCAAGCGCAGTGGCGCCCCCGATTATCTGCAGACCAGTTTCAAGATGGCGGAAGACGTGGTGCGGCTTTATCCGCGGCTGCAGGCGATCGACGGCGAGCGCGAGATCATCCGTGGCGTATCGATCGTCGACCTCACCGGCCATACGCCGGGCCATATCGGCGTGCGTGTCGAGGATGGTGGGGAGAGCCTGATCATGGTGTCGGACATGATCTTTCCGGTCGTCCATCCCGGCGCAACCGACGTGTTCTTCCTCTTCGAACAGGATCCGGCTGCCGCCAAGGCGATGCGTGACCGCTTCTTCCCCCGCGCTGCCTCCGAAGGTGCGCTGATCGCCGCCACGCACATGCCTTTCCCAGGGCTCGGGCGCGTCGTCAAGGACCGGGGAGACCTGCGCTGGCAGGTCGCGGACTGGGCGCTTCAGGAATAGGGCCTGCCTTCGACCGCCACGGATGTTTTAGCCAGCGCGTGCAAAGCGGACTGGACGGGGCCGGGCTTGCATTGCACTGTGGTGCAAGCCGCCGGCAAGGGAGATCGGACATGCCTTATCATTTTCTCGAGGTCGCCGTGACACCGAGCGTCAGGGCCGCGCAGGCGGAGATGGGGGTCGAGCAAATCTGGCTGGGCCCGCATGACCGCCCCTCCGACGCGCTGACGGATGCCGAGGTGGCCTTCATCGCGTCGCGGGACAGTTTCTACATGGCGTCCGTCTCCGAAACCGGCTGGCCCTATGTGCAACACCGCGGAGGAAAGGCCGGCTTTCTGAAGGTGGTCGATAAGCAAACCCTCGCCTTTGCCGATTACCGCGGCAACCGTCAGTATATCAGCGCCGGCAATATTGCCGCCAATGACCGGGCATGCCTGTTTCTGATGGATTATCCCCGGCGCGCCCGGCTCAAGATCTATGCGCATGTCGAGCGACTGACACTCGATGCCGACGAGGCGCTGACGGATCTAGTATCCGACGAGACCTACAAAGGCCGGGCAGAGCGCATCTTCAAGCTTCGGCTCGAAGCCTTCGACTGGAATTGCCCGCAGCACATCACCCCGCGTTACACTGAGGATGAGGTCGAGCGCGCGATCGTTCCGCTTCGCCAGCGTCTGGCGGAACTGGAAGCAGACAATGCGGCCTTGCGTGCACGGCTGGGGGAACAGGTTCATGACGGAAGCTGACGCCGGATCGATGGGCATCACAGCTCGTCGAGGCTGTCGTTCAGGAATTCGATGCGGCTGAGGCGCCTGCGACCTTGGGCGCCGGCCTTTTCGATGCAGCGGGTGATGAGGAGATGCGTGAGCGCCATGACGGCGGTGTGGTTGAACAGCGGTCCCGGCGCCTGCGTGTAGCAGGACAGATGCCAGGTGGCGCGCTTGTCGAACGGGGCGCCTTCGTCGCTGATATAAAGAAGCGCCGCCTTTGCGCGCACGATCTGCTCGACCAGCGGCTCGAAACTGGTGGTCCGGCGGCGCAGGCCAAACAGGATCACCACGTCCTCGGGTCTCAGGCTTGCCAGATGTTCGCCCATCGTTTCGCCGCTTCCCGGAATGGCGCGGATGTCTTCGATCACCTGCGTCAGCTGCCATTGCAGATAGGCGGCAAACGGGTGGCTGCTGCGAAAGCCGATGACCCAGACCTTGCGGGCTTTCAGTAGCGCCTGCGCAATGAGATCGACCTGTGCGTCGCTGATGGCACGGAAGGTTTCCTCGATATTGCGCTGACCCTGTGCGGCATGGGCACTCACCGAGCGGCGCAGGCCGGCATCCTGTGCGGTGTCGAGAAAGAGCCGTGAGCCGGTCTGGCCTTCCATCCGTGCATGGCGGCGCGCGGCCTCGTAATTCTCATAGCCCAGCCGTTGCACGAAGCGCGAGACGGTGGCCTTGGAGACATGCGCAAGGGCTGCCAGCTCCTGGGCCGAATAGCTCGCAAGCTCGCCTGGAAAATCGGCGATCAGTTCACCGAGCCGCCGCTCGGCCGGATGAAGCTCCGGCAGCAGCTGGCGCACCCGCGTCAGAAATGATTTCTCCCTCGGCACATCCCCCTCCCCGTCTGCAGCCGGCCGGCCACTCCTCGGTGCCCACCGTCCTCAAGCGCCCGTACAAGCAACAAGCGCTGCCATCCGTTCCGCCGCGGCGCGAAGCGGCGCAATGACCGGACGCGCGAAGCGGGCCGACAGCGCTTCGGCCGCCTGCCCGAGCGGCCCTCCCCCGATGATGACCGCATCGGCCTGATCAAGATCGAAGCACTCACGCACGGCCTGTTCCAGAGCCTGTTGCAAGACATGCGGGTCGGATGCAAGCCTCCTTGGGTCGCCTGAGGTCAGGCGCGTGCCGAGATAGCGGTCGGATAGGCCAAGTTCCGCGGCCTTTGCGGCAAAATCATTGACCAGATCGGGCGTGACGGTGGCAATGGCAAAGCGCCGGCCGCCGGCCGTCGCCGCCTGCATGCCCGCTTCGCAGAGCCCGAGGACCGGAACATTCACAATGGCGCGAAGCTCTTTTACGCCCGGATCGCCGAAGGCTGCAACGAGGAAGCCCTGGGCCGTGGCGGAACATTCGATTGCCAGCTCCACGACGCCCGCGGCCGAATCCTTCAGTTCCCGGCTGTTGACGATCATCGGCACTCCTTGCCGTGCCGTCTTTGGCAGAAGCGCCAGAGAGGCCGGAAGGGAGGCGCGCACGATGCTCGCCATCATCTGCGTCGTGGCGGCGGACGTGTTGGGATTGATGAGCACGATCTCAGTCATCCGGCAGAAGCCGCCGCGATGCGCACGGCCTGCATCCGCCTTGCCGATCGTCTCTGCGCCACTCTAGGCATAGTGCAGGCAGGCCACCTGGCCTGTCTCTCCCTTGCCGATGAGCGGCGGCACGGTGTTTCCACAGACATCCATCACCCGGACGCAGCGCGGCGCAAAGGCGCAGCCCTTCGGCATGTCGGTAAGATCCGGCGGAGCGCCCGGAATGGTCACCAGCCGGTCGCGCTCGCCGGCAAGCTCGACGCGCGCACCGAGCAGGCCTTGCGTATAGGGGTGTTTCGGATCGCGGATGATGTCGGCCACAGCCCCCTCTTCGACGATCCGTCCCGCATACATCACCGCGATACGGTCGGCGACTTCGGCCGCAACGCCGATATCATGGGTGACGAAGATGACGGAGAGCCCGTATTCGGCCTGCAGTTCGCGGATCAGAAGCAGGATCTGGATCTGGACGGTCGCATCGAGCGCCGTGGTCGGTTCGTCGGCCAGAAGTACTTTCGGATTGCAGGCAAGCGCCATGGCAATCATTGCCCGCTGCAGCATGCCGCCGGACATTTCATGCGGATAGGTTTTGAGGCGCCGTTCCGGCGAGGGAATGCGTACCTTCTCAAACAGCTTCAGCGCCCGTTCGAACGCCGCCTGCCGACCGATCTTCTCATGGCGCATGATCGTCTCGGTGATCTGCTGTCCGAGCGTATAGACCGGATCGAGCGCAAGCCGCGGCTCCTGGAACACCATGGAGGTGACGGCGCCGCGAAAATCGGCGATCTGGCGCGCCGACAGCTCCGTCACGTCCTGGCCCGCCACCCGCATGCGGCCGGTAATCGTCGTGCCCTTCGGGTGAAGGCGCAGGAGCGAGCGCATTGTGACGCTTTTTCCCGAACCGGATTCGCCGAGAAGCGCCACCACCTCGCCGGCCTTGACCTTGAGGCTGACGCCGTTCACCGCCTTCACCGGCTTGCGGCCCCGGTTGAAGGTAACGCTCAGATTGTCGATATCGATCATCGGGTCTGCCACGATCAGGCCTCCTCAAGGGCTGGGGCGCGGCTGTGCAGCGCGCCCGGGTCTCGCATGAGACAGGCTGCGGCGTGCTGACGCTGCCCGGTTCCGAGCCCTGTGACGAGCCTTGGGGTTACCCGCGTACAGATGTCCTCGGAAAAGCTGCAGCGCGGATGGAAGCGACAGCCCTGCGGCGGGTCGATGGGATTGGGCGGATCGCCCGACAGCGGCGGCACCAGGGTGCGCTCGCTGGGGTCCATCTTGGGCATGGAGGCGAGAAGCGCCGCCGTATAGGGATGGCCCGGCGCGTCGAAGATCGCATCGCGCGGGCCGATCTCGCAGACTTTTCCGAGATACATCACCATGACGCGGTCGCACATGAAGCGCACGACGTTCAGATCATGCGAGATGAACATATAGGTGAGGCCGAAATCGCGTTTGAGGTCGAGCAGCAGGTTGAGCACCTGCGCTTCCACCGATTTGTCGAGCGCCGACACTGCCTCGTCGAGGATGACAAGCCGCGGCTCGAGCGCGAGAGCCCGGGCAATATTGATGCGCTGGCGCTGGCCGCCGGAGAGCTCATGCGGATAACGCCCGGCAAAACGGCCGGGCTCCAGTCCGACGCGGTGCAGTAGATCATGGGCGCGCCCGATCGCCACCTTGGCCGACACACCGTGCACGCGCGGACCGAAGGCAATGGAATCCTCGATGGTGAGACGCGGGTTCAAGGAGGCGTAGCTGTCCTGGAACACCATCTGCACCTGGCGGCGATATTCGCGCAGCGGCAGCGTCTCGCCGACGCTTTCGCCGTCGAACAGCAGTTCGCCGCGGTCGGGCCGCATGAGTTGCATCAGAAGCCGGGCCGTGGTCGACTTGCCGCAGCCGCTTTCGCCGACGACGCCGAGCGTTTCGCCCTTCAGGATATCGAAATCCACGCCGTCGACGGCGGAGACCACCTTCTTCGGCTTCAGGAAGCCGCTGCCCTTGACGGGGAAATGCCGCACGAGACCTCTCACGGAGACCAGCGGCTGGGCGGGGCCGCCGCGATCGCGCGGGTCGTCCGGCGCAAGCGGCAGGGGTGTGGCAGCATCCATCATGATTTCACATCCATGGCTGAGCGGAGACCGTCGGAAAACAGGTTGAAGCAGATCGAGGTGAGGAAGATCATCACGCCCGGAAGCGCCGCGACCAGCGGATTGACGTAGATCGCGGTGCGCAGCGTGTTCAGCATCAGCCCCCATTCCGCATCCGGCGGGCGAACGCCAAGGCCCAGAAAAGACAGGCCGGACGCCAGGATCATCGACACGGAAATCAGGCTGGTGGCAAAGACGAAGATCGGCCCCAGAACATTGCCCAGCACATGGACGAGGATGATCGTGTGGCCTTTCGCACCCGAAGCGCGGGCGGCATCGACGTAATCGAGGCGGCGCACCTGGGTCGTGACACTTTCGGCAACGCGGGCGATCTGCGGAATGAAAACCACCGTCAGCGATACGAGCGCATTGCCAAGCCCTGACCCCAGCGTGCCCGACAGGGCCACGGCCAGAAGGACGGAGGGAAAGGCATAGAACACATCCACCGTGCGCATGATCAGCGTGTTGGTGATGCCGCCGAGATAGCCGGCGATGATGCCGATGGCCGAGCCGATGACGAAGGCGATCGGCACCGGGACGACGCCCATGATGAGCGACAGGCGCGCGCCATAAATGAGGCGCGAGAGCATGTCGCGGCCGAGTTCGTCTGTGCCGAGGAGGTAACCGGGCGTGCCGACGGGCTTCAGCCTGCGGATCATGCTCGCCTTGGTCGGATCGTAGGGGGCGAGATATGGCGCAAGGATGGCCATCGCCACCAGAAGCACGATGAGGCCAAGGGCGATGAGGGCGACGGGATCGCGCGACAGGCGGCGCGCGACGCCGCTCCAGTAGCCCGGCGAGCGTGCGATGCTGGCGCGGGGAAGTGCCGTTTCCTGCGTGATGATGGCGGCCATCGGTTCAGCTCCTCTGGATGCGCGGATCGATGGTGCCCTGCACGACATCGACGATGAGGTTGACCAGGACGAAGAA
This sequence comes from Neorhizobium fuzhouense, assembly GCF_042611105.1. Classification (NCBI taxonomy): domain Bacteria; kingdom Pseudomonadati; phylum Pseudomonadota; class Alphaproteobacteria; order Hyphomicrobiales; family Rhizobiaceae; genus Neorhizobium; species Neorhizobium fuzhouense. The sequence goes on from NZ_JBHFFP010000008.1 coordinate 78,772, forward strand.
CATGGCAAGCACCAGGATCGTGCCCTGCAGCACCGGCAGGTCGCGGGTGAAGATGGCGCCGTTCAGCAGAAAGCCGGTGCCCGGCCAGGAAAACACCGTCTCGATGAGGATCGAGCCGCCGAGCAGGTAGCCGAGCTGCAGGCCCATGACGGAAATCGCGGTCGGCGCGGCATTGCGGATGACGTGGCGCAGGATCTGGCGCGTCATCAGGCCCTTGGCGGCGAGCGCCTGGGTAAAGTCCTGCGACAGGATATCGGCGACCAGCGAGCGGATGGTGCGGGCAATGATGCCCATCGGAATGACCGACATGGTGATCGCCGGCAGCACGAGGTAGCGGATATAGTCCCAGCCGACGGCACGGCCGTCCGAGCCGCCCGGCCCACCGCCCATGGCCGGCAGCCAGCCGAGATGGACGGAAAAGACGATGACGAGCACCATGCCCAGCCAGTAATGCGGCACGCTGACGCCGAGCATGGAAAGGCCCGAGGCGATGCGGTCGATGAACCCGCCGCGAAAAATGCCGGCGAGGAAGCCGAGGAGCGAACCGAGCGTGAAGCCGATGAGGGTGGCTGCGAGCGCAAGGATGATCGAATTGAGCGAGGCTGCGGCAATCTCGCCGCTGACGGACCGGCCGGTTGCGATGGAGACCCCGAGATCGCCGTGCAGCGCCCGCCAGATCCAGAGCCCGTATTGCACCACGAGCGGACGGTCGAGCCCGTAGAAGCTGCGCATCTGCGCCTGCAGTTCGGCAGAGGCATCCGAGGGAAGGATCGCCGCCAGCGGATCTCCGGGCGCGATATGGATCAGCATGAAACAGACGACGCTGACCCCGAAGGCGACGGGAATGACGTGCAGCAGTCGCTTCAGGCCATAAACGAGCATGGGTGTCTATCCGTTCCGGTGATTGAGGATGGCGGTTGGACGCCTGCGCCGGACAATCCGGCGCAGGCATTGTGTTAGGAGGAACGTTCCGGATCAGGGATCCATGGTGATCTGCGAAAAGTCCTGGAACCAGTTTTGCGCCTGGACATAGCCCTTGACCTTCGCCGACATGGCGCGCGGAGCAACGTCATGGGTGACCATCAGGAACAGCGCGTCGTTGACGTATTTCTCGTGGATCGCTTGCAGAACCTTGTCCTGTTCGGCGGCATCAAAAGTGTTGCGCACCTTGTCGAACAGCGCGTCCATGTCCGGATCGCAGTAATAGCCCCAGTTGGTGCCGGCCGGCGGTGCGAGGTTGCACTGCAGGTGACGGATGAGGCCGGTAAAGGGATCCTGGATGAAATAGGAATAGTTGATGGCCGTCGCACCCTTGGCGCTCGCATCCTTGGCACCGGCGCGCCAGATGTTGATCACCGTGTTCCAGTCGGCCACCTCATACTCCACGTCGATGCCGATTTCGGCGAGCGTCTGCTGGATATATTCGTTCATGGCAAGCGGCAGCATCTGGCCCGAACCGGACGAGGAGATGATGACCTTCGTCTTCATGCGCTTGTCCGGCCCGTAGCCGGCTTCCGCCATCAGCTTCTTTGCGGCCTCGATATTGTAGTCGAGCTTGAAGGCCGGCTTGCCGAACCACTGGTGGCCGGGCGGCAAAAAACCTTCGGCGGGAATGGACAGGCCGCCGAGCAGCTCGTTGATGCCCTGGCGATCGACGGCGAGGTTGGCGGCCTTGCGCACGCGGATATCGTTCCACGGCGAGCCTTCGACCCGTGAAAAATGCCAGGTCCAGTTATGCGGATAGGCATTGGTGACGATGTTGAAGCCGGCTTCCTTCAGCGAGGCGACCGAATCCGGCGCCGGCGCCTCGATCCAGTCGACCTGGCCGGACCGCAGCGCCGCGACGCGCGTGTTCGGCTCCGGCAGCGGAATGAGGACGAGCTTGTCGAGCTTGGGCACGCGTTTGGTGTCCCAATAGGCCTTGTTCGGCGTCATCTCGACGCGTTCGCGCGGGGTAAAGCCGCTTTCGATCATCCAGGGGCCGGTGCCCGACGGCTTCTGCGCCACCGCATCCCAGTTCTTGCCCTGGGCTTCCCAATTGGCCTGCGAGGACATGAGGATCCAGCTCAGCTGGTAGGGCAGCGTCGCGTCGGGAACCTTGGTGACGATTTCGACCGTCAGCGGATCGATCGCCTTGTAGCTGGCAACGGCGGGAATACGGGACTTGCCCTGCGCCGACTGGCGCTTGTCGAACTGCGGCGCGTCCTGCTTCAGAAGCTTGTCGAGGTTCCACACCACCGATTCGGCATTGAAGGCGCTGCCATCGTGGAATTTCACGCCGTCGCGCAGCTTGAAGGTCCATTTCGTCTTGTCCGTGGCATCCACCGCCCAGGACGTGGCAAGGCCCGGAACGAGGCCGGAGGGCTTGTCGGCGCTGGTGAGGTCCCATTCCACGAGCGCGTCATAGACCGTATAGCCCATGAAGCGCTGCCCCTCGCCGCCCTGGTCGGTCTGGCCGGTTGTCAGAGGAATGTCGGATGCGGTCATGCCGATGCGCAGCGTTCCGGCGGCAAGCGCTGTGCCGACGCTCAAGGCTGCCAGTGTGAATGCCGTTGCCCCGATGCGCAGTGTCCGCTTCAGGCGCGGCACGGCACCCTTCCATGGAAACACCTGTTTTGAAGTCGCAGTCATCTCGTTCCCTCTTCTGGATGCTGCTGGGTTGATCCCAGTCGCAGGAAGAGACGCAGATTTCGTGCCAGTTTTGGTGAAACTGAAATTTCACAAGGAAACTAGCCGCCACAGGCTCCATCTGCCCACGCCGACTGCATTCTTGCGCATTGTCAAGACATTTCAGCCCGCAGGGAGGTCAGTTTTTATGCATTCGGAGGGGCAGGTGCGTTCCGCAAGCCCCCTCCAGCGAATCGCGCGCAACCGCAGGTCTTGCAAGTGCGAAAGGCATTCGGCGGGAGGCCAAGGGTGCATCCCCCAGGTGTAGCGTAGACAAGCTGAAGCAGTATCTTCCCTCGACCGGGCATCAAAACTCCCGCGTCCGGAGATTGTGGCCGTGGGTCGGGTTGTTTTTGTGCAACGGGGCAAAGGAATTAAATAACAGACGCTTGAACGCTGTTGATGTGGCAGGTTGCATTTGTTAGCCCGGTGCAAACGGAATGTAATACAATTTCCGATTTTGGAATATGAATTACACTATATAAAATGGGAGAGGACCTTGGGGAGCATGCCTAAGTTAAACGCGAAATATGCCCGGTGCACAGTATCGTCGCTCGTGCTGGCGGTGATGTGGAGTGGCGATGCTTTTGCCGCATCGTTGGAAATCAATGAGCTGGGCGGCTTGAGCGGCGATGGCTCCGCCTATCTGGTGTATGACAGCGGGTATGACTACGCCAGGACCGATGGCCCTATCCCTGCCAGCATCCGTCTGGTGTCCACCATCACTGGTGAGGTGATCGAGATCCCGCTGCCAGAGACTGCCTATAGCGCTTCTGCGCGTCTGAGCGACGACGGCAAGACCGTTGCCGGCGAATATTACGACCAGGAGGTAGATAAACACTACGTTTTCAGCTGGACCGCCCAAGGTGGCATGGTCAAGTACGAAACGGAGAACAGTGCGTCGATTGTGGGTGTCAGTGATAATGGCATCGTTGCGGGAACCCATCACAACGATGCATTGTCCGCGTCTTTCGCATCCACATGGACAACTGCGGGTCAAACGGAATCGCCCTTGGACGCGGGGTACATTTCAAGCCGCGCGGGGGCCATCAGTCGGGATGGGTCGACCGTAGTCGGGGCCGTGTACGACATCGACTATATTGCCCACGCCATGGTTTGGGACCTGGCGAGCAACCAGGTTCAGGATATCAACTCGATTTACAACGGGTCCTTTGCGACGCATGTCAGCGCCGATGGCTCCGTTGTTGCGGGATATTCGATTTCGGAGTTGACGGATAATGTCTTCCGTTGGACATCGGCCGGCGGAATGAAGGACATCGGGCACCTCAGCGTCAATGGCAACACATATCTCGGGGCCATGTCGGACGATGGCAATGTCCTGGTCGGTAGCAGCGAGGTCCGTGTCGGCGAGTATCACGCCTATCGTTATGTTGCGTCTGCGGCGACGGACAATATGACGGATCTCGGCGTTCTGTCCGGCGATGTTAGATCCCAGGCGCTGAATGTCAGCGCCGATGGTCGCTACGTGGTTGGCATCTCTCAAAACGCTGACTATGTCGATCACGGTTTCCGCTGGTCGCAAGAAACCGGCATGCTGTCGATCGAGGCCTGGCTTGCAGAAGGCGGCGTGACGGCGGATTATACCACGACATCGGCTGAATATATCTCCGATGATGGCTCCGTGGTGATCGGAAAGACCGACGACGATGCTGTCTACGTCGCACGCGCCGGCGGCATCATCAAGGAAGAAGAATTCTATCCGACCCTTGTCCAGGTTGGGAGCAACACCGTGCAGAACAGTGTGTCGAGCGCCAACACCATCATGTTTGGCGCGCAGGGCAATCCGATGCGCAACCTGCTCGGCGTCGGCGAGCGCTCCGCCTGGGGCACGGTGGACAGCGGCTATGACAATGGCGATACGGCAAAGGGTGGTCTGGCGCTTGGCGAGTTCGGCCTTGCCTATGGCATTGCCGATGGCGTCACCGCCCGCTTCTCCGTCGGCGGCACCTATTCCAATCAGGATCTCGATGCCGGCGGCTCGGTCCGGCAGACGGGCTATTACCTGTCGCCGGAAGTGTCGGCCAATATGGGCTCCAACCTCTACCTCACCGTCGGCGGCTATTTCAGCCACGCCAGCATCGATACGGCGCGCGGCTATCTCAACGGGTCTGCCCAGGATTACTCCAATGGCAGCACCAATGCCGATACCTGGGGCGCCAAGATCCGTGTCGACTGGCTGAACGCCGCAACGCTCGCCGAGACCGACATCACGCCTTATGCGGGCCTCTCCTACGCGCGCACCAAGGTCGATGCCTATACGGAAGAGAACGGATCCTTCCCGGTGAGCTATGACGCCACGAGCGATCATTCGACGATCCTGCGCCTGGGTGCCGATTTCGTTCGCCCGATGAGCGATACGGTTCGCCTTCTGGCCAAGAGCGAAGTGAGCTACCAGTTCGAGGATCACGCCGCTGCCACCAGCGGCACGCTGATCGGTGTCAGCGACTTTTCCATTGATGGCCAGGACCTGAAGCAGCTTTGGGTTCGCGGCGGCATCGGCGCCGAATTCGACGTTGCCGGCGGCACCGCCTCCTTCATGGTCAATGCGACCACGCAGGGCCAGGACCCGACGGTCTGGCTGCGGTCGAACTTCACCGTGAAGTTCTGATCCACACAAATTTCCTTGGACCCAAAAAAGAGCCGCCGGACCCAAAAGTTCGGCGGCTTGTTTTTTGACGGGTCGACGTGAACCGTAACCGGCTCTTATTCCACGCTTCGGATTGGATCCTTCGGCGCCGGGTTGAAGCCGACGAGGTCCGTGGTGATCTTGGCGTAGGTGCCGTCTGCGACGATTTCGGCGAGCGTCTTGTTGATGGCCTTGACCAGTTCCGGCTTGCCCTTCTTGATGGCAAAACCCTTTTGAACGTGGCTCACATACTCCGGCAGCATTTCGAAGGGCAGTTTCGACTGCTTGATGGCATAGCCGGCGGCAATGGCATCCGTGATGACGAGGTCGAGATTGCCGTTCGCCATGTCCTGCAGCGCGTCGGATTCGGCCTTGTAGCCCTTCACGACGGCGCCCTTGTCTTCACCGATCTTGGCGAAGGTGGACGAGACCAGCGCACCGGCGCGCTTGCCCTTCACGTCATCGACGGACTTGATGGTCGAGCCCTTCGGCACCAGGATGACGCCGCCCGATTCCAGCCAGCCATCGGCGAAGGTCACCTTCTTCTGGCGCTCTGCCGTGATGTCCATGGAATCGCTCGTCATGTCGTACTGGTCGGCCTGAAGACCGATCAGAAGCGAATCCCACTTGATGAGCACCGGCTCGTATTTCAGGCCGAGGCGCTTGCAGATCTCGGTCATCAGCCGGATTTCCAGCCCGTCAAGCTCGCCATTGGGGGCGCGCATGTTGAACGGCGGGAACGTGCCCTCCGTTGCCACCATGAGCTTTCCCGGATGAAGCAATTCCAGCTCGGCGGCCGATGCCGGAACATGTGTGACCAGCGTGGCAAATGCCGCGAAAGCCAGACCCAAAAAACTGCTGCGTTTCATTGTCAGTTCCCTTTGTTATGAGAGTGTATTGCCTGCCCGTTAAGGCCGGAATGGACGGGTGGAGGTGCAGTCCTTGAGTGGTTTCCTGTCAGGATTGCATCTTGTAGTGGCGCTCCAGCCAGGAGGCCAATTGGGTAAGCACGGTCGTCAGCGCGAGATAGATCAGCGCAACCGCGATGTAGAAGTCGAAGGGCCGGAACGTCATGGCGATCAGCGTCTGCGCATAGAGCGTCAGCTCGACCACGGTGATGGCGGAGAGAAGCGAGGTGTTCTTCAGCGTCGAGATCGCCTCGTTGGTGAGCGAGGGCAGAATGATCCGCACCACCTGGGGCAGGATGATGCTGCGCATGGTTTCTCCCGGGCTGAAGCCGAGGGCGAGCGCGGATTCTGCCTGGCCCTTCGGAATGGCCGACAGACCGCTTCGGATGATTTCGGCGATATAGGCGCCGCTGTTGATGCCAAGCGCCAGAACGCCGGCGGTGAAGGGCGAGAGCCGGATGCCGATCTGCGGCAGGCCGAAATAGATGATGAACACCTGGATCAGCAGGGGCGTACCGCGGATGAACCAGATGTAGAAGGCGGACGTGGCCCGCACGGCCCGCCATTTCGACCTTTGCCCGAGCGCGGCCAAAAGGCCGCAGATCCAGCTGACGACGATCGTCAGGATCGTCAGCCCGAAGACGGTCAGGGCCGCGTCCCAGAAGCCGGGTCCGTAGGTTTGCAGATCCTCGAGAAACCCGTTCATTGCGTCAAACCTTTGCTGTCGCTTTCGCCCGAGCGGGGAAGTTCGTCGTGAAGAATGCGGTGGAGAAACTGGCGCAAGCGATCGCTTTCGGGGTGCCGCAGAATATCCGGCGAGCCGGTTTCAGCCATCACACCCTTGTCGAAGAAGACGACGCGGGACGAGACGTCGCGGGCAAAGGCAATCTCGTGCGTGACCAGCAGCATGGTCATCCCATCGGCGGCAAGCGAGGCCATCAGAACCAGCACCTCATGCACCAGCTCCGGGTCGAGCGCCGAGGTGACTTCATCAAACAGCATGAGCCGCGGCTTCATGGCGAGCGCGCGGATGATGGCGACGCGCTGCTGCTGGCCGCCGGAAAGCCTGCCCGGATAGCTGTGGCGCTTTTCGAACAGGCCGATGCGCGCCAGAAGCGCCTCCGCCTCCTCGATGGCCTGGGCGCGCGGGATTTTGAGGAGCTTGACCGGCGCGTGCACGACGTTTTCGAGCACTGTCATGTGCGGCCAGAGATTATAGCTCTGGAACACCATGCCGACGCGCGCCCGCAGCGCCTGCAACTGCGCCTGGCTGGGGAAGAAGCGCGATTCCGGGCGGAAGTCGAAGGACATGTCCTCGAAATCCATGAAACCCGACTGCGGCATTTCGAGCGCATTGATCGAGCGCAGGAAGGTGCTCTTGCCCGAGCCGCTGGCGCCGATGATCGAGACCACCTCGCCGGCCGTCACGTCGAGCGAAACGCCCTTCAGCACCTCGTTGTCGCCGAAACTCTTGCGGATCTCCCGCAAGCTCAGAAGCGGTGCGCTCATCGGGCATGTTCCTCATCATAGGCGTCTGTGATGACGACCGCGACATCCTTCGGGGTGCGGGCGGCGCCATTGATCGGGGTGAGGTCCTGCGGGCAGGCCGACAGAACCAGCGTAAGGTCCATCTCGGCGCGCAGGACGACCATGTCGCCTGCCGTCGTTGCCGGCGGCAGGCGGTCCACGGTGCCATCAGCCTCGACCGGTACGTTCATGAAGAGATTGAGGGAGGCGGGCGTGAACGGCACGGCAAGATCGAGCTCCGCCAGCGCCTCATGGAAATTGTCGGTGCAGCTGCGGTGCGGCTCCGTGCAGCCGAGCTGCTCGTAGAGTTCGCGGCTGCAGGGGCACAGAAGCGTATCGTGCCGCGCGCCGGCGCTGTCTGCCACCATCGTGAGCATTGGCCGGCGGCGCGAGGACATGATGCGCATGCCTTGCGTCACGAAGATATTGCTGTTCACCGAGCGCGTATGATCCATCGCCGAGGTCTCGGTGACATCGTTTTCGGCCACCGCCCAGGTGTCGACCACCTGGTTGCCATGCGTGTTGACGATCCGGGCATATTGCCCCGCCTTCATCGGAAAGGCCCGCCCATGGCTTGCAGCGACAGTCTTTGTATCGAGATCCATATCCATCGTCTTCCTGGTGCCGGGCGCCGAATGGTCGGCGTCTGCACGTCAAAAGCTCCGTCATCAATTTCGGTACACCAAGCCTATTCAGTATACCACTGGAGTTCAAGTAGCATTTTCAACAAATTAACGGTCAAATAATGGACGAAGAGCGCAGGGATTAAACACCGGAAGCCTAAATTTTAAGCGAAAAGGCCGTCGCGCGCTTTCCGTGACAGAAACTGCGTTGGGGCGGTGCCAATCGCGATTGACGGAAGGATACAGCCGGTGTACCGAAATACGAAGTGCGTCCACCCCTTCAATAAGCCAAGCTGCAGGGGCGCGGGCGCGATCCACGAGGCAACGCCTTGGCCAGCATCCTGGCCGGGCTGAAGCCCGCCATCAGGCCGCATTCGGAGTGACGCATGCAACCCTATTTTCCCCTTGAAGAGTATGAAACGCGCTGGGCCCGGGTCCAGGAGGAGATCGAACGGCGCGGCTTCGAGACGGCCGTGGTGTTCGGTCGCGGTGGCGGCACCACGGACAATTGCGGCGACGTTCTCTATCTCTCCAATCACTATGCGATCAGCGGCGGAATGGATTCGCTGATCTGGACCGCCCGCTCCTTCGCCGGCGTCATCCTGCAGCCGGGCCGCGCGCCGCAGCTGCATATCGACGAGCCGGAAGTCCGCCATGACCTCGTTGCCATCGAGGATGTGGTGACGAGCAACCATCCCTTCGAAAGCGTGGCAAAAGCGCTTGTCGCACGCGGTGTCACGGGCCGCGTGGCGCTGGTCGGCACGAATTTCATCCCGGTCAAGTATTACCGGCAGCTGGAAGCCATCGCGCCGGGGATCGAATGGATACCGGCCGACGACCTCGTGCGCAGCGTGCGCCGCATCAAGAGCACGCGCGAGCTGGACTGTTATCGCTATGCCGGCGAGACCGCGACGCTCGGCATCAATGCGCTGATGGAGGGCTTGGTCGGCGGCTTGTCGGAGCGCGAGGCGGCCGGCGAAGCGGCCCGCGTCGTTGTCGCCCGCGGCGGACGCATCCAGATGATCGGCACCAATCACGGCGACACGCTGGGCTTCGACCAGCGGTTTCCGCTGGCCGGCTATAGCGAGGACGTGCCGGCCATGGGCGACATGGTGACCGGCACGCTGCATGGTCCGCTCTACCAGGGCTATTACCTCGATCCCGGCCGCACCGGTGTCAGGGGGCCGGCCAATGGCGAGCAGAAGCGGTTGATCGAGGCGGCAAGCGGCATCGTGCACCGCCTGTCGGACATGCTGCGCCCCGGCGCAAGGCTGCTCGACGTTGCCGCCGAAGGCGACCGGATGACTGCAGCCTTTGGCGGGTCGATTTCGCCGATCATGAAGAATTTCCCGTTTTACGGCCACGGGGTCGGCCTCGGTTTCGAGCTGCCGCGCATTTCCACCACCATGTCCCTGGCCGACGACGTGGTTGAGGAAAACATGGTCTTCGGCGTCGAGGCCTTCCTGTCGCTCGACGGCGTCGGAGCGGCCTTCTACGAGGACATCATCATCATCGGCGACAAGGGCAACGAGCTCATCACCACCTCGCCCTCAATGTTCTGAAAGCTGAAAAATCCTCTGAGCGTCCAGATGGGCTGCGCGTTTCCCCGGTGCCCCTTCGCCCCGTGTTGACGGGGAGAAGGTCGCGGCAGCGGGATGAGGGGAAAATGCACTTTCGTTATCAATGATTTAGAGCCCCTCACCCCAGCCCTCTCCCCGCAGGCGGGGAGAGGGGGAAGGAGCGCCGAGGATGACGTCTTGCTGGGCGCTTTGCCGCCTCAGCGGGCAAACACGCCGTCGAAATCCTTAAAACCCTTGACCTCGATTGGGTTGCCGCTCGGATCGAAGAAGAACATGGTGCGCTGTTCGCCCGGCTCGCCTTCAAAGCGTACGACCGGCGGGATGTCGAAGGCGATGCCGCCCTTTTCGAGACGCTCGGCCAGCGAAAACCAGTCGTCGAGCGGCAGGATGACGCCGAGATGCGGCATCATCACCATATGGTCGCCAACCTTGCCGGTGCGGGTAACCTCGAAGGGCTTGCCCAGATGCAGCGAGATCTGGTGGCCGAAGAAATCGAAATCGACCCAGGTGTCGGTCGAGCGGCCTTCCTCGCAGCCGAGGATGTCGCCGTAGAAGCGGCGTGACGCATCGAGATCCGTCACATGGTAGGCAAGGTGAAAGAGGGAACGCATGGCATGCTCCGTTTGTCGGGGTGGATGGAAAATCAGCGAATGGTGAGGTGGCGCGGCAGGGTGGAGAGCGGTTCGGCGCCGGTTTCGGTCACGATGACCGTTTCGGAGGCGCCGACGGTCCAGTGCCCGTAGCTGCGCAAGGTGGCCGGCAGGTGGAAGACCATGCCCGGTTCGATGATGCGGGTGACGTTGGAAAACAGGCTGAGGATTGCCCCCTCGCCCCAGTCGGGCGCAAAGGCAACGCCCATCGAATAGCCGATGCGCTTGCGAAAGGCGGCCGTATAGCCGGCAGCGTCGATCACCGCCTGCGCCGTATCGTGAATGTGGGCGCAGGTCGCCCCCGGCCTGATCTTGGCAATCGCCGCATCCAGTGCCCGGAGCGAACAATCCATCATGCGCTGCGCCTCGTCGGGGGCTGAGCCCATCCAGACGGTGCGCATGAGCGCCGCATGATAGCGCGCATGACTGCCGGCAAGTTCAAGGAAGATCGGATCGCCCGCCTGCAGGACCCGGCGGCGCCAGGTCATGTGCGGCAGGCCGCTGCGCGGTCCCGACGACACGAGCGGCTCCATGGCCATCACTTCCGAGCCGGCGCGGGTCGCCGCCTGCAGCATGTCGGCGGCGATGGCATTTTCATCGGCGCCAAGCGCACAGGCTTCGATGCCGGCGATCATGCCCGCCTGCGCATAGCGCGCCGCGTGGCGGATCGCCTCAAGTTCGGCCGGCGACTTGATCATCCGCAGTGGCGGCAGGATCTGCGAGCCGTCGGCAAGGGCCGCAACGCCCAGCCGCTCGGCAATCTCGCCGGCAAGTTTGGGCGACAGGAACCAGCCGGAAAGCTCGATGGCCGGATGTGCGATGCCGCGCCGCTCTAGCAGCGAAACCAGCGCTTCGGCCGGATTGTCGGCATCCTGGTAGGTCACGATATCGGGGAGGAACGTATTGGCAAGCGTGCCGAACAGTTCGAGCTGGCGCACCAGCAGCACCGGCTCGCCGACCGCCGGTAGGACGAGCGCCTGAAAGGCGAAATAGCCGGCCGTCTGGCGGCCCGTCAGCCAGTAGATGGTTTCCGGGCCGATGACGATGAGCGCCTCGTGACCGCTTTCCGCGATGGCGGCGCGGGCGCGCGCCTGCCTTTCGGCAAACTCTTCGGCCGGAAACGCCGCCTCGATGCCGCGCTCTGCGGTTTCGATGTCGAATGTCGGGTGGAGTGTCATGCGATCAAAATCTCAATTGCGCGTCAGCCAGCCGAGAAAGCGGGTCCTGACGCTGTCGAAATGCACCTCGACAGCCGCGCGGGCGGCCGCGCCGTCCCGCGCCTCGATGGCATCGATGATGGCGATATGTTCCAGCGCCTGCTGGTCGAAGCGATCGTGGGTGCGGGTGATGGTGCAGCGGCGCGCGATACTGCGCATCTCGGTCAGCATGGTGGCGAGAAGCGGCATGTCGGCGGCATGGGCAAGCGCATTGTGAAAGGCGTCGTCGTCGATCCAGAAGAGGTCGAATTCGATATTGTCGCCGCTCACGAATTCGCGCATCCGCGCCCGCGATCGTGCAAGTTCCTCGGTAAACGGCAGGCTTGCCGCCTTTTCGGCAGCAGCACCCTCGAGAAGCCGGCGCACCTGCACGATCTCCAGCAATTGCTCGATGGTGACGGGGCGCACCATCAGCGCGCCGTTGGGCAGGCGCGAGATGACGTTTTCCTTCTCAAGCCGCGAGATGGCCGCGCGCAGCGGCGTGCGCGAAATGCCCGATTCCAGGGCAAGTGTACGTTCCGTCAGCACTTCGTCCGAAGACAGCTGTCCTTCGAGGATGCGCTGCTTGAGGTCGCGATAGACCTGCTGTGCAAGGGTTTCCCTGTCGCTCAATGACCGCCTCCTTTGCCGCCATCGCGGATCGCTGCGTGAAGCACCTCGACGGCTGCGGCAAGATCGGCCGGATCCATGCCCTCGTCGGGATTGTGACTGCCGTTCCAGTTGCGCAGGAACACCATGACGCTGTCCCAGCCGGCCTGGGCAAAGGCTGCCGCATCATGGCCGCCGCCCGACAGCATCCGGCGCGGGCTGTAGCCGAGCCTTGCCGCGCCGGCCGCGATCTGGTCGCCGAGCGCGACCGACAGTTTCGTCGGCTGGCTGCGCGATTGCGGGCCGAGATCGAAACGCACGCCGCGCGCTGCCTCGATGCCTACAATCTGCGCCTTGAACAGGCCATCCAGTTCGTCGAGAACGCCGACGGTGTCGCTTCTCAGATCAACGCAGAAATCCACTCGGCCCGGCACCTTGGCGAAGGCATGTTCCGACGAGGCCGCATCGACACGGCCGAAGGTGACGGCAAGATCCTGCCCGCGGTCGAGCGCGTCCTGCCACTCTTTGTCCATGCCGACGATGAGGTCGGCGAGCGCAAAGACCGCATCGGACCGCTCCGAGCGTGCCGGCCCGCCGGAATGGGCCCAGGTGCCATCGATCCGCGCCTCGCGGTACCGCAACCCGCCGCGCACGCCCGTGACGATGCCGAAGGGTTCCTTGGCATTGTCGAGCACATTGCCCTGTTCGATATGCAGCTCGATGAAGCGGGCGGGCGCAAGGGCGGGCCCGGACAGGATATCGTCCGGCCGGCCGCCCTCTTCGAGGATATGGTCATAGAGCGTGCGGCCGGTGTCGGAACGCTTTGCCTGCAGTTCTGCCGCCGTCAGCCGGCCAAGGGCTGCGCGCGCGCCTGCATAGGAGACCGGAAACCAGACGCTTTCTTCGGCGCGCGTCACTGTCACGACAAGGTCGACAGGCGGCGGCTCGCCGCTTTCGACGAAGGCTGCGGCGAGCGCCATGGCGCCCGCCACACCGGCCTGGCCGTCATAGGCGCCGCCCATGGCAACCGTATCGAGATGGGAGCCCATATGGATGGCTGGTGCGTCGCGGTCGCGGCCCGGCAGGCGGGCAAAGAGGTTGAGGCCGGCATCGCGCGTCACGGCAAGGCCAAGCGCGTGGGCTTCTTCGGCAATCACCGCATGCGCCTGGCTTTCCAGCGGGCTGTAGGACGGGCGGGTGAAGCCCGGGCCGACATCGCTGATGGCGTTGATGCGCTGGAGCAGTCTGTCGATCGTATCCCTGATGACGGTGCTCATGCGCTCACCCCTTCCATCGCTTGCAATTCTATAGTCGTTTCTGGCCGGCGGCCGGACAGCGCCGTCAGCACATGGGAGGCGGCGGCGACCGCCACGCGCTCCAGCGCTTCCCCGGTCGTGCCGCCGAGATGCGGCGTGAAGATCACGCGGCCGCTTTCCCCGAGCGGGCCTTGCGCAGCACCCGGCGAATAGACGTCGAGGCCGGCGCCGAAAATGGTTCCACTGGCGATGGCGGCGGCAAGGGCTGCCTCTTCGATGAGGCCGGCGCGGGCCGTATTGACGAGGATCGCGCCGCGTTTGACCGCGCCAAACGCGGCCGCGTCGAACAGGTTGCGGGTTTCCTCGCGAAGCGGCGTGTGGATGGAAACGAGATCGGCGGCCGCAAGCCCCTCGTGAAGCGTCGTCACACGCTCATAGGGCAGTTCACCGCGGCTGCGGGGCGAATGAACGAGAATGCGCATGCCGAAGGCAATATCGAGCATCCGCGCCAGATCTCTCGCAATCGCGCCCCAGCCGACGACGAGCGCCGTCTTGCCGAACAGCTCGCGGAAATTGGCCGTCTCGCGAAAGCCCGGCGTGCCGGAGCGCACCGCCCGATCGGCGGCCGGGATCAACCGGGCAACGGAGAGCGCAAGCCCGAGCGCCAGTTCACTCACCGAGCGCGCATTGGCGCCGGGCGTGTTGCAGACGAGAATGCCGCGTCGGCCCGCCGCCACCTTGTCGATGGAATCGTGACCGGCGCCATGCGAGACGATCACCTTCAACGGACCGGCCGCAGCAATCGCTTCACCGCCAAGGCCCGCATCGCGAGTGATGACCGCCTGACAGTCGCCGATCAACCGCTTCACCGTTTCAAGGCTGCTGTCGGGGCACAGGACGGCGTCGATGCCGGCCTGTTCTAGAAGGGCGATGCCGGCTTTATGAATGGGCTGGACGATCAGGCATTTCATCGGGATGGTCTCTGTAAAGGCGCGGCAAGGCGGGCGAGAATCGCGTCGCGGGCATGCGCGATATGTGCCGCCATCAGCAGGCCTGCCTCTTCGCCTTCGCCGGCGCGAAGGGCGGCAAGGATGTCCAAATGTTCCTGGCAGCTCACCGTAAAGCGGGCCGGAACCTGGGTGTGGTCGAACATGCAGGTGCGCCGGCGCAGATCTCCGATGGCGCGCACCATCATCTGGTTGCCCGCCGCCCGCGCCAGCGCATGATGCAGGTCGTCATCGAGACTGCGCTGTTCATCCTCGTCGCCCGGCCCCTCCTTCTGCAGGATCAGGACGCGACGTTCCAGATCATCCAGGATGTGGGAGGAGATGCCGGTCGCATGGCGCGCGCAATGGCTTTCCAGCTGCTGGCGCAGGAAGAAGATTTCCTCGACTTCGGGGATGGTCAGCGTCCTCACCTTGAGGAAGCGGCCTTCCTGAACGGCAAGCCCTTCCGCCTCAATGCGCTTGATCGCCTCGCGCACCGGCGTGCGCGACATGGCAAGCTCGTCGCCGAGCTTGGCTTCCTGCAGGAGGTCGCCGGGTTTCAGCGCCCCGGCAAGGATCATTTCGATAATCTTGCCATAGGCCTGCTTGGCGAGCGGCTTGTTCAAGGCATGCCTCCTTCACTGATCGTGGCACCGGCCTCATGATCGAGGCTCGTGAGAACCTCGTCGAGCGCGCGGGTGTGAGCGATCCACAGATCTTCCGCATGGTCCCGGCTGACAAGCTTGAAGCGGATCTGGCAACCGGTCAGCGCCTGTGCGAGCCGCGGCAGATCGACGGAGGCGACGGTTGCGATCTTCGCATAGCCGCCGCTCGTCTGGCGCTCGGCCATCAGGACGATCGGGCGCCCGGAGGCGGGCACCTGGATCGATCCCATCACCGTTCCGTCGGAGACGACGTCATGGCCGGCGACAGCCGTAATTTTGGGGCCGTCGAGCATCTGCGCCATGCGGTCGCGGCTGGCGGAGACGGTGAAGGGCCCGCGCAGGAACTGCTGCCAGGCGGCCTCATCGAAATGCCCGGCCTGCGGCCCCTCGATCACCCGGATCGGCCCCGCCGAGCGGGACAGCGGCTTGCGCAGGATTTTGCGCGGGGCTGAAAGCGCCGTCTCATCCGTTGCGCCAAGCGGCAGCACGTCGCCGGCCGAAAGGCGCCGGCCTTCGAGCCCGCCGATTGCCGAGCGCAGATGCGTCGAACGCGCGCCAAGCACCGGTTCGGTGCGGATGCCGCCGGACAATGCCAGATAGCCCCAGACGGCATTGGTAAGCGCGCCGATCCGCAGCGTCTGGCCGGGATCCAGCCGGTAGCTCTCCCAGGTGGCGACGGGTGTCCCGTCGATGGTGACGGACACGGCGCCGCCGGTGACGGCAAGGAGCACGGGCTCGCTTACCTCGAACTGGCCGCCGACATGGGCAAACTCGATCAGCGCATCGCCCTCGTCATTGCCGACGAGGCGATTGGCGATCCGCATGGCGGTGACATCCATCGGTCCGCAGCCCGAAACCCCCATCTGCAGGAGGCCGCTTCGGCCGCGATCCTGCACCGACATCATCGGGCCGGCCTGTTTGACGATCAGGCGTGTCATGCCTCCTCCCATTCGATCGGTGGCGCACCGTCCGCGACGGCCGCATCGAGTGCTGCGGCTTCGTCCGCCTCGATGGCGCGAAAGCGGACATGGTCGCCTGCTCTCAAGAGAAAGGGGTCCTTGCGGGCGGGATCGAAAACGCGGATCGGCGTGCGGCCGATAAAGCGCCAGCCGCTCGGCCCCGGCACGGAATTGATGCTGGCCTGCTTGCCGCCGATGCCGATGACGCTCGCCTCGATCCTCTGGCGCGGTGCCGGAAGCCGCGGCGTATGCAATTTTTCCGGCAGGCCGCCGAGATAGGCAAAGCCCGGCGCAAAGCCGATCATGTGGACACGGTAATCCGCCGATCCGTGCAGCGCGACGAGGTCTGCAACACTCATGTCCTTCATCTCGGCCAGTTCCGACAGATCCATGCCGGCATCGCCGCCATACAGCACCGGCACGACAAGCCGGCGGGAGCCGGCCGCGTCGATACGGATCGTCGACAGCCGCTCGAGGAGACGGATAGAGAGATCGCGCCCTCGCACGATCAGAGGATCGTAGCACACCAGCAGAGACCGGTAGGTCGGCACGGTCTCGACGATACCGTCGATCGGATCGGCGTCCAGGGCCGCTGCAAGCGCCACGACACGCCTGTTCGTTTCGTCGCAGATCTGGTCGGACAGTTCGACGACAACCGCACGGTCGCCGCTTGCGGCGATGCGCGGATAGGTCAGGTGCGCGTGATCGGGCACGGTCATTCTTCGTTCCAATTCCGCCGGCACCCTTGGCCTGTCTGCAATCAAAGCGAGCGGCGTTACACCTTGTGTCTTGTCTTCTCATCTGTTCAGTCTGCGCAAATTCGCAGAGCAAACAACGTCCTTGTCATTTCAGTACACCGACTGTATGTCAAGACTGCCGCGCGATTAAGGTTGGCGATATCGCCCTTGGCGACGCGATTGCCGACGACAGGATAAGGATGGGCCGCATGCCTCAGATCGACCTCAACTGCGACATGGGTGAAAGTTTTGGCGCCTACACGATCGGCGACGATGCGGCGATGATGGACATCATCACCACGGCAAACATCGCCTGCGGCTTTCATGCCGGCGATCCGAGCGTCATGCGCGATACCATTCTTTCGGCGCGGGAAAAGGGCGTGGCGATCGGCGCCCACCCCTCTTTCATGGATCTTTACGGCTTTGGCCGGCGCCGCATCTATGGTGAGCGGCCGGAGGATGTCGAGGCGCAGATCATCTACCAGATCGCCGCGATCCAGGGCATGGCGGCGGCACTCGGCTGGCCGATCACCCATGTGAAGACCCATGGTTCGCTCGGCAATATTGCCGCCGAAGACGAAACGCTGGCGCGTGTCTGCGTGAACGCCATCAAGGCGGTCGATCCGCGCCTCGTCTTCATCACCCTCCCCTATTCGCAGACGATGCGCGCGGCGGAAGCCGCCGGCCTTGCCGTTGCCTGCGAAGTCTATGCGGACCGCCGATACCTCGAAAACGGCATGCTGGCGCCGCGCCAGATGGAGGGCTCGGTGATCCACGATCTTTCGCAAAGCGTCGATCAGGTCCTCTCCATGGTCTGCGAGAACCGGATCCCGACGCTGAACGGCGGCCATCTCGCCGTCGAAGCGGCGACCGTCTGCATTCACGGCGACACGCCGGGCGCGCCAGTGACCGCACGGGCGCTGCGCGACAAGCTCACCGACGCCGGCATCACCATTGCCCCCTTTACCAAACCCGCACCCTGAAAGGCTCCTCCCTTGTCTCGTATTGTCTATCTCAACGGCGCGTGGTTGCCGGAAGCGGATGCCAAGGTCTCGATCTTCGATCGCGGCTTTCTCTTTGCCGATGCGATCTATGAGGTCACCGGCGTCGTCGGCGGCAAGCTGCTCGAATATGAAGGCCATGCGGCCCGCCTGCAGCGCTCCATGACGGAACTCGGCATCACCTGCCCGCTGTCGCCGGACGATCTGCTCGAGGTCCATCGCGAGATCGTTCGCCGCAACGCTCTCAACGAAGGCCTGATCTACCTGCAGATCTCGCGCGGCACGGCCGACCGCGATTTCGCCTACCCCAAGGATCCCACGCCGACGCTGACGCTCTTTACCCAGGCAAAGCCGGTACTCGACAATCCGAAGGTCGCGACCGGCATTTCGGTGGCCCTGCTGCCGGATCAGCGCTGGGCGCGCCGCGACATCAAGACCGTGCAGCTGCTTTATCCGTCCATGGCCAAGATGGAAGCGGCCTCCAGGGGCGCCGACGACGCCTGGCTGGTGGAAGACGGTTTCGTGACCGAGGCAAGCTCGGCAACCGCGCATATCATCAGCAAGGACGGCAGGCTGATCACCCGGCCGCTGTCGCATGCGATCCTGCACGGCATTACCCGTGCAAGCGTTCTCGACATCGCCGAAGAGGCGGGCATCGCTTTTGAAGAGCGCGCCTTTACGCCCGATGAAGCTAAGGATGCGGCCGAAGCCTTCATCACCTCGGCCACCAATTTTGTGCTGCCGGTGGTGTCGATCGACGGCCAGCCGGTCGGCGATGGTAAGCCCGGTCCGCTGACGCTGAAGTTGCGCGCGCTTTACATCGCCCGCAAGACGGCAAGCGCCATCTGAACGCAGCGGTGCTTTGCCTGGTCCTCCCCTCTGCCTATTTCGCGTGAGGGGAGCCCGAACTAGGTCCGGGGCGGGAGGCATGCTGCTTTCCCTTCAAAAAATTTGCCGCAGAGCCTGTTCTGCGGCCTTGTTGAGGTCTACCGGGCAGTGTTTTAAGGGGGAATGGCTTTCACATTCCGCCAGCTGCAGTTCTTCATCGCCGTCGCCGAACAGGGCTCGATCACCCGTGCGGCGCAGAACCTCTCCATCTCGCAATCCTCCGTTACCGAAGCGATCAAGGAGCTGGAGGCCGATCTTGGGGTGGAACTGTTCGAGCGCCATCCGCGCGGGCTGACGATGACGCATAACGGCCATCAGTTCCTGCGTCATGCCACGAAAATCCATGCCAGCGTCTCGGATGCCCGCAACGCCTTTTCCGGCGCAACGCAGATCGAGGGCGGAACGCTGAACATCGGCGTCACCTCCCTCGTGGCCGGCTATGTCCTCTCCGACCTTCTGGCGCGGTATCGGCGCGCCTGCCCCGGTGTCGAGGTTTCGGCGGTCGAGGACAACGGCTCCTATCTGGAACATCTGCTGGTCGGCGGGGAACTGGATGTGGCGGTGATGGTGATCTCCAACCTGCGTGACCGCATGGCGCTGCAGGCGGAAATCCTGGAGACTTCGCCGTACCGACTGTGGCTTCCCATGGGCCATCCGCTGGTCTCGGCCGACATCATTACGCCGACCGACGTGGCGCGCGAGCCGCTGATCATGCTGACGGTGGATGAAATCGAGGAAAATACCGGCAAACTTCTCTCGGCGCTCGGCGCGCGCCCTCATGTGGCGTTTCGCACCCGCTCGGTGGAAGCGGTGCGCAGCCTGGTGGCGACCGGCGCCGGCATCGCGCTTCTGCCGGATCTGGTCTATCGCCCCTGGTCGCTGGAAGGCGACCGCATCGAAAGCCGCGATGTCTCCGGCTCGCTGCCGGTGGTGCAGGTGGGCATGGTCTGGCGCAAGGGGTCGAGCCTGCCCCAGTCGGCGCGCGATTTCATCGGCATTGCCGAGGCCATGCGCAGCGGACGCGGGCGTTAGGCTTCAGGTATCGGAAAATCCGATATCGACGTTCTGCCAAATGAATTTGCGAAGGCTCGCATTTCGTCGCAGGTTTCGTTCGGGAACAAAAGTCGAAAAATCGACATCGAACGGGAGCCTTCCATGACATCCTTCCTGAAGACGTGCACGACCCTTTCCGTATTCCTGAGCTTTACCACCGCATCGATTGCGCAAGAGCCGCTGAAGGCCGTCGGCGCCGGCGAAGGCGCGCTCTCCATCGTCGCCTGGGCCGGCTATATCGAGCGCGGCGATACCGACAAGAACTATGACTGGGTGACGAAATTCGAAACAGAGACGGGCTGCAAGGTGTCCGTGAAGACCGCAGCCACCTCGGATGAAATGGTGTCGCTGATGAACGAAGGCGGCTTCGACCTCGTCACCGCCTCGGGCGACGCTTCATTGCGCCTCATCGCTGGCAAGCGCGTACAGCCGATCAACACCGCCCTCATCCCCAGCTGGAAGACGCTGGACGAGCGTCTGCAGAATGCGCCGTGGCATACGGTGAAGGGCGTTCATTACGGCGTCCCCTATGTCTGGGGTCCCAATGTCCTCATGTACAATACCGATGCCTTCAAGGGCGAAGCGCCGAAAAGCTGGAAGGTCGTCTTCGAGGAAATGACCCTGCCGGACGGCAAGTCCAACAAGGGCCGCGTTCAGGCCTATGACGGCCCGATCTATGTGGCCGATGCCGCGCTGTATCTGAAGGCGCACAAGCCGGACCTCGGCATCAAGGATCCCTACGAGCTCAACGAAGACCAGTACAAGGCGGCCCTCGAACTCCTGCGCGGCCAGCGCAAGCTGGTCGGCCGCTACTGGCACGATGCCATGATCCAGACCGACGATTTCAAGAATGAAGGCGTCGTCGCCTCCGGGTCCTGGCCGTTCCAGGTGAACCTCCTGCAGGCGGAAAAGGCAAAGATCGCTTCCACCTTCCCGGAGGAGGGAACCACCGGCTGGGCCGATACGACCATGCTGCATGCCGACGCCGCGCACCCCAACTGCGCCTATAAATGGATGGAACACTCGCTGTCGGCCAAGGTGCAGGGCGATGTGTCGGCCTGGTTCGGCGCCAATCCCTCCGTTCCCGCCGCCTGCAAGGGCAATGCGCTGCTGACCGACGAAGGCTGCGCGACCAATGGCTACGACAATTTTGCCAAAATCAGCTTCTGGAAGACGCCGATCAGCAAATGCGAAAGCCAGGGCGAGTGCGTGCCCTATCACCGCTGGGTGTCCGATTATATCGGCGTGATCGGCGGCCGCTGAGGCATTGCCCGCGGGTGCAATGCCCGCCAGCCTCTTCCCGTCAACGGGAGGAGGCACCCTGCCCTGACGCCTCCGCGCCCGATGTCGACGCTGAGCGCCGCTGGAGAGGCCGGCGCGCAACGCCGTCTCTTCGTCGGGGGGCGGACGGCGGCGGAGGTCGGGCAAAGGATCCGCAAACAGAACTGGAGCTTCCATGACCGCAGCCGTTTCCTTTTCCGGCGTCTCGCGCCATTTCGGCAAGGTCCAGGCCGTCGATCGGGTGGATCTTGTCGTCGAGCCGGGCGAGTTCTTCGCCATGCTCGGCCCGTCCGGTTCCGGCAAGACCACCTGTCTGCGCCTGATTGCCGGTTTCGAGCAGCCCGATAGCGGCCATATCGAGATTTTTGACGAGACCGCCGAGGGCGTGCCGCCCTATCGCCGCAACGTCAACACCGTCTTCCAGGACTATGCGCTGTTTCCGCACTTCAGCATTCTCGACAATGTCGCCTATGGCCTGATGGTCAAGGGCATCGGCAAGGCCGAGCGTCACCGGCAGGCTGAGGAGGCGCTGGAACTGGTGAAACTGCCGGATTACGGGGCGAGAAAGCCCGGCCAGCTCTCCGGCGGCCAGCGCCAGCGCGTCGCCCTTGCCCGCGCGCTCGTCAACCGTCCGCGCGTTCTCCTCCTCGATGAACCGCTCGGCGCGCTGGACCTCAAGCTGCGCGAAAGCATGCAGGAGGAGCTGAAAAGCCTGCAGCGCAGCCTGGGCATTACCTTCATCTTCGTCACGCATGACCAGGGGGAAGCGCTGTCCATGGCCGACCGCGTGGCGGTGTTCAACAAGGGCCGGATCGTCCAGGCCGGCACGCCGCAGGAGATCTACAATCGTCCGAAGACGCGTTTCGTGGCGGATTTCGTCGGCTCCTCCAATGTCATCGATCCGGACGTCATGCGGCACTTCGGCGGCGAGGCGCGCTGTGCAAGCCTGCGCCCGGAAGCCATATCTCTGGTGCGCGAGGGGGGCGTCCGTGCCCATGTGCGCTCGGCCGCCTTTCTCGGCGCCGCGACCCGCCTTGGCGTCACGGCAGGTGATGTCAGCCTCAGCGTGATGCTGCCGGCCGGCCAGCCGGTGCCGGAACAAGGCACGGAAGTCGGGCTCACCTGGGCGCCCGGCGATGTGCATTACATGGACGATGCGGCATGACCGAAGCGTTTTCTCAAGGCGTCATCAGCGCGCGGCGCGCGGGCCTCTCGCGCCGCCTTTCGGATCTCTTCTGGCGGCGGCCGCAGCTTCTGCTCATCCTGATGCTGACCCCGCCGCTTCTCTGGCTCGGCATCATCTATGTCGGATCGCTTCTGGCGCTTCTGGCGCAGAGCTTCTTTGCCATCGACGATTTTTCCGGTCTGGTGACCTATGAGCTGACGCTGGACACCTATCGGCAGCTGCTGAACCCGGCCAATCTCGACATCATCCTGCGCACGCTCGTGATGGCGGTCGCGGTCACGGTGGCCTCGGCCTTCATCGCCTTCCCGATCGCCTATTACGCGGCGCGTTATGCGAAGGGCCGCTGGAAAGCCTTCTTCTATCTCGGCGTGATGATGCCGCTCTGGTCGAGCTATCTGGTCAAGGTCTATGCCTGGAAGCTGATTCTGGCCAAGGAAGGCATCCTCACCTGGATCTTTGCCAGGCTACACCTCTCCTCTCTTCTGGACAGCGTGCTGGCACTGCCGGTGATCGGCGGCAATTCGCTCTCGGTCAGCTACATCGGCACCTTCATCGTCTTCGTCTATATCTGGCTGCCCTACATGATCCTGCCGACGCAGGCGGCACTCGAGCGGGTGCCGAAGACGCTGGTGGAAGCCTCTGGCGACCTCGGTGCCACGCCGCGCCAGACGTTTTTCACCGTCCTTCTGCCGCTTGCGCTGCCGGGACTGGTGGCCGGATCGATCTTCACCTTCTCGCTGACGCTTGGCGATTACATCATTCCGCAGATCATCGGATCGTCGCGCCTGTTCATCGGCCAGGCCGTCTATGCGCAGCAGGGAACGGCCGGCAATGTGCCGCTGGCGGCGGCCTTTTCCGTGGTGCCCATCGTCATCATGGGCATCTATCTGGCGATAGCCAAACGCATGGGAGCTTTCGATGCGCTCTGATACAGAAGCCACGGCAAGCTGGCCGCTGAAGATTGCCGCCGGCGCCGGCATCGCCTTCCTGCATCTGCCGATCCTGCTCATCTTCGTCTATGCCTTCACCACGGAAGAAAAAAGCTTCCAGTGGCCGCCGCCGGGCCTGACGCTCAACTGGTTTTCGGTGGCCTGGAACCGGCCCGACGTGTGGCAGGCGCTTTCCCTTTCGGTGAAGGTCGCAAGCGTTGCGACCGCGATTGCACTTCTCCTCGGCACGCTTGCCGCAGCGGCCGTCTCGCAGACCCGTTTCTTTGGCCGCGAGGCGATTTCGCTCCTGGTCATCCTGCCGATTGCGCTTCCCGGCATCATCACCGGCATTGCGCTGCGGTCGGCCTTTTCGCTGGCCGATATTCCCTATTCGCTCTGGACGATCATTCTCGGCCACGGCACCTTTTGCGTCGTGGTCGTCTACAACAATGCAGTCGCCCGGTTCCGGCGCACATCCGGCTCGCTGATCGAGGCCTCGATGGATCTGGGCGCCGACGGGTTCCAGACCTTCCGCCACATCATCCTGCCCAATATCGCAACGGCGCTTCTGGCCGGCGGCATGCTGGCCTTTGCGCTCTCCTTCGATGAGGTGATCGTGACGACCTTTACCGGCGGCCAGCAAGCCACCCTGCCGATCTGGATGCTGCAGGAACTGATCCGCCCGCGCCAGCGCCCGGTGACCAATGTGGTGGCCGTCGTGGTGGTGCTGGTCACCTTCCTGCCCATCCTTGCCGCCTATTACCTGACCCGCGACACCGACGAGATTGCCGGCAGCGGGAAATGACGGGACAGTCTGCGTCACTATCAACACCATACAAAAAGGGAGCGCATCATGAACACGGACATGCTGATCGGGGCATCCTTCGTCGCAGGCACGGAGGTGGAGGAAAAGATCCTCAACCCGCGCACCGGGCAAACCATTCTGGAGCTGCCGGAGGCCTCGCTGACGCAGATCGATGCGGCTGTCGATGCGGCCGAAAAGGCCTTCGATCGCTTTGCCACCACGACGCCTGCCGAGCGTTCGGCCTATCTTCTGGCCATCGCCGACGCCATCGAGCGGGATGCCGACGCCTTTGCAGCGCTTGAAGCGCTCAATTGCGGCAAGCCGATCCATGCGGTGCGCAATGACGAAATTCCAGCGGTGGTGGATTGCTACCGTTTCTTTGCCGGCGCGATCCGCACGCTGCAGGCGCCGGTCTCGGGCGAATATCTGCCGGGGCACACGTCGATGATCCGCCGCGATCCGGTCGGCATCATCGGCTCGATCGCGCCATGGAACTATCCGCTGATGATGATGGCCTGGAAGCTGGCACCGGCTCTTGCCGGTGGCAATACGGTGGTGTTCAAGCCCTCCGAACAGACGCCGCTGACCGCGCTCAAAATGGCAAAACTTCTGGCCGAGATTCTTCCGGAAGGCGTGGTGAACGTTGTTCTGGGACGGGGAGAAAGTGCCGGCAACGCGCTGATCAACCACCCGAAGATCAACATGGTGTCGATCACCGGCGATATTGCGACGGGCAAGAAAGTGCTGGTCGCAGCCTCGAAGACCGTCAAGCGCACGCATCTGGAACTCGGCGGCAAGGCGCCGGTCATCATCTATGACGATGCCGACATCGAGGCCGCCGTCGCAGCCATCCGCACCTTCGGCTACTACAATGCCGGCCAGGACTGCACGGCTGCCTGCCGCATCTATGCCGCCGACAAGATTTACGACAAGTTCGTCGCCGATCTCTCAAGCGCGGTTTCCACCATCCGCTACAATCTGGGCGATGACACCCAGAACGAGATCGGCCCGCTGATTTCCAAGCGCCAGCGCGACCGGGTGGAAAGTTTTGTGGCGCGTGCGGCCGAACACAGCCATATCGAGGTGGTGACCGGCGGGACGGTGGCGAGCGAGAACGGCTTCTACTATGCGCCGACCGTGGTGGCCGGCGCCACGCAGGACGATGAAATCGTGCGCCGGGAAGTGTTTGGCCCGGTCGTGTCCGTCACCCGCTTCAAGGAGCAGGAGGAGGCGGTCAGATGGGCCAATGACAGCGATTACGGCCTTGCCTCATCCGTCTGGACCAAGGACATTTCCCGCGCCATGACCACTGCCACGCGGCTGCGCTACGGCTGCACCTGGATCAACACGCATTTCATGCTGTGCAACGAGATGCCCCATGGCGGCTTGAAGCAGTCCGGCTACGGCAAGGATCTCTCGCTCTACGCGCTTGAAGATTATACGGCCGTCCGCCATCTGATGATTGCGCACTGAGCCACAGCGCTGAAGGATGTCGCCCGGTGGGCGGCATCCCCGGATGATCGACCAACCCAGGCCGATGGCAATCGCCAGGGGTCAGCCCCGGCGATTTCCCCGTTGTTCCAGCAGGAACAGCACCACGCCCAGTACCCCGAGCAGGCTGCCGAAGGCGGCGGTGCCGGTCCAGCCGGCGGCGTGATAGGTGAGCGTGCCGAGCGTCGAGCCGATGGCGCCGCCGATGAAGGCAGAGGTCATGTAGATGGCGTTGAGGCGGCCGCGCTTTTCCGGCGCGATGGCAAAGATGATGCGCTGGCTGACGATCTGGTTGGCCTGTACGCCGGCATCGATGAGGACGGCGCAGACCCCGAGAAGAACCAGGGCACCGGCGGCGACTGCATAGCCGCTGGCTGCAAAGAAGGCGGCAAGTCCGACCATGGCCGTCAGCGACAGAAGCCGTCCGAGGCCGCGATCGGCAAGCCGCCCGACGATGGGGGCGGCAAGCGCGCCGCCGGCGCCGGCAAGCGCAAAGAGGCCGATCTGGTGCTGGCCAAGGCCGAAGCGCTCGGACAGCGCAAACGGAATGGCCGTCCAGAACAGGTTGAAGGCGCAGAACACGATGGCCTGGTAGAGCGAGCGCCAGCGCAGAACCGGCGTCTCCCGGATGAGGCTTCCCATGGAGCCCAGGATCTGCGGATAGGTCATGCCGCTTTGCGGCTGCTGGCGCGGCATCATGCGGGCAAGCGACAGGCCGATCACCGCCATGAGGGCGGCTGATACGAAGAAAATGGCGCGCCAGCCAAAGCTTGCGGCGACAAACAGCGAAACCGGCCGCGCCAGCATGATGCCGGTGAGGACCGCTGCCATGACATTGCCAACGACGCGGCCGCGCCGCGCAATCGGCACCCGGTGGGCGATGAAGGGGATCAGCACCTGCGCGCCAGTGGAGCAGACACCGATGAGGAAGGAGGCCAGCACGAAGGGCAGAACGGTGTTTGAGAGCCCCATGGCGACAAGGCCGAGCATGGTGATGGTCAGCGTGATCAGCACCAGCCGCTTGTTTTCGACGAGATCGGCAAGCGACACGAGGAAGAACAGGCCGACGCCATAGCCGATCTGGGTGACGGAGGTAAGCGCGCCGGCAAGATCGGCATTGATGCCGAGATCGGCGGCAATCTCGCTCACCAGCGGCTGGGCGTAATAGATATTGGCGACGAGCGAGCCCGCCGCCAATCCGATGACGGAGATCAACGCCGCCGAAGGGGCCTCGGGCTCCGCCTCCACCGTTTTGGGGCGGGGCGACATCCCGTTCAAACCTTCGGAGCGTTGGTCCATCATCTGTTTCAGGCCTTCGGCAGCGTTGCCATGTCGATCACGAAGCGGTAGCGCACGTCGCTCTTGATGACGCGCTCATAGGCTTCGTTGATGTCCTTGATGTCGATCAGTTCGATTTCCGGCAAGATGTCGTGCTTTCCGCAAAAGTCTAGCATCTCCTGCGTTTCCTTGATCGAGCCGATCATGGAGCCGGCAAGTGTGCGACGCCCACCGATCAGCGCGAAGGCATGAACCGGCACCGGATTTTCCGGAACGCCGAGCAGGACCATCGTGCCATCGACCTTCAGGAGCGACAGATAGGCGTTCCAGTCGATCCCGGCACTGACGGTGCACAGGATGAGATCGAAGGTGCCGGCCAAAGTCTTGAAGGTTTCGGCGTCCGAGGTCGCGTAATAGGCCTTGGCGCCAAAGGCAAGGCCGTCATCCTTCTTCGACAGGCTCTGCGAGAGCACGGTGACATCGGCGCCCATGGCCGCACCGATCTTGACGCCCATATGGCCAAGGCCGCCCATGCCGATGACGGCGACCTTCTTGCCGGGGCCGGCCTTCCAGTGGGCAAGCGGCGAATAGAGCGTAATGCCGGCGCACAGCAGCGGCGCTGCCCGATCCAGCGGCAGGTTGTCCGGGATGGACAGGACATAGCCTTCCTTGACCACCATGCTATCGGAGTAACCGCCATAGGTCGGCGTCGTGCCGTCGGCTTCATAGGCATTGTAAGTGCCGACAAGACCCGGCTGATACTGTTCGGTGTCCAGGTCGCGGCTGGCGCAATGGACGCAGGAATCGACAAAGCAGCCGACGCCGACGTGATCGCCGACCTTGAAGCGGGTAACGCCCGAGCCAACCGCGGTCACGATGCCGGCGACCTCATGGCCCGGAACCATCGGATAGATCGAGCCGCCCCATTCGTTGCGGGCCTGGTGGATATCCGAGTGGCAGACACCGCAATATTTGATGGAGATGACGACATCGTCCTCGCGTGGCTCGCGGCGTTCGAAGGTGAACGGTTCGAGCGGCTTGGACGCATCCGTTGCCGCATAGCCTCGTGCAATAGCCATGGTGATGACCTTTCGGTAGAAGTGATCTCAGTCGTTGAAACGACAACGGCTCCACAGGGCGGGAGCCGTTGTCCTTCATAACGCCCGGGCGCGTCATTCGGTTTGTTTGATCCACCGGAATTCTTGCACGATCCTCCGGCAGTCGTGCCACCGTCCCCTCAGTAGGGCAGGCCGACGTAATTTTCCGCCATGGCGGTGGAGGCGGCCGTGGAATGGGTAAGATAATCCAGCTCTGCCTCCTGGATCTTCTGGCCGAATTCCAGGGTGTCGGGAAAGCGGTGCATCAGCGTCGTCATCGACCAGGAGAAGCGCACGGACTTCCATACCCGCTTCAGCGCGCGCTTAGAATAGACATCGATGCCGGCGGATGATCCTTCGCCATAGTGTTCGCGCAGGCCTTCAAACAGATAGAAGACGTCGCTCGCGGCAAGGTTCAGCCCCTTGGCGCCGGTCGGT
This sequence comes from Neorhizobium fuzhouense, assembly GCF_042611105.1. Lineage (NCBI taxonomy): Bacteria > Pseudomonadati > Pseudomonadota > Alphaproteobacteria > Hyphomicrobiales > Rhizobiaceae > Neorhizobium > Neorhizobium fuzhouense. Next base: position 107,229 of record NZ_JBHFFP010000008.1, read on the forward strand.
GGCACGATATGGGCGGCATCGCCGACGAGGAACAGGCGCCCGAAGCGCATCGGTTCGGCGACGAAGGAGCGCAGCGGCGCGATCGACTTTTCAAACGACGGGCCCGTTACCATCGCCTCGGCATGTTCCGCCGGAAGCCGGCGGCGCAACTCGTCGAAGAAGCGTTCGTCCGACCAGTTCTCGACCTTGTCGGTCAGTTCGCATTGCACATAATACCGGCTGCGGGTGGGCGAGCGCATGGAGCAGAGCGCAAAGCCGCGCGGATGGTTGGCATAGATCAGCTCATGGCTGACGGGCGGAATTTCGGCGAGAACGCCGAGCCAGCCAAAGGGGTAGATTTTCTCGAAATTCTGGATGGCATTCTCCGGCACGGCCTTGCGGCTTGCGCCATGAAAGCCGTCGCAACCGGCGATGAAGTCGCAGTCGATGCGATGGGTCACGCCATCCATCTCATAGGTGACGTAAGGGGCGGCGCCATCAAAATCGTGTGGCTGGACATTATGCGCGTCGTAGAGGGTGACGGCGCCTGAGGCCTCGCGTGCCTCCATGAGGTCACGCGTCACTTCCGTCTGGCCATAGACCATGACCTTCTTGCCGGTGAGGCCGTAAAGGTCGATGCGATGATCGCGCCCGTCAAAGGCGAGCGAGAAACCATCATGCGGCAGGCCTTCGGCATGCATGCGCCGGCCGGCGCCCGCCTCGTCGATCAGCCCGACCGTTCCCCATTCCAGAACGCCGGCGCGCACGCGGCCCAGGATATAATCCTTGCCCACCCGGTCGAGGATGATGTTGTCGATGCCGGCCTTCGTCAGAAGCTGTCCGAGCAGAAGACCGGAGGGTCCGGAGCCGATGATGAGAACCTGAGTACGCATTGCTGAATTCCTCCCGAATTTGCATTTGTCAGGAGAATTGCCCGCGCAAGGGCCCTCAAACAATGGACATTCCCGGCGCGTTCTGGAACAAATCGAACATTGCGAGGGGAGGTGCAAGCGCGTGTCCACGATCCCGACCTACCGGCTCTATGGCGAGCAGCCCGCCGATCCGCGCGAGTTTTGGGTGCATTGCGAAACGATCGTCTCGCGCAGCAGCGGATATCGCTTCGAAATCGGCCTTCATCGGCATGAGAGTTTTCTGCAGTTCTTGTACATTCGAAACGGGTCCGGCGATGCCCTCCTGCCCTCGGGCACGGTAGTGCTGAAGCCGCCCTGCGTGATTGCCGTGCCGCCCGGCCCGGTTCACGGCTTCCGCTTTTCGCAGGATATCGACGGGCTGGTTCTGACGCTGGTGCCGGAGCGCATGGGCGCGGATCTGGCGGGCCCGCAGAACCCGCTGTCGGATGCCATGGTGATTGCGCTTTCGCCGGAAAGCGCCGATACGGCCTATCTGGAAGCCACCTTTTTTCGCATCGCCGCCGAATACGAGGCGCAGCGCCCGGCCCGGGACGAACTCCTGGAAGCCCATGTCGCAACCGTCATCCTGATGCTGGGGCGGCTGCTTGCGCCATCGCCGCGCGATTCGGTGCCGGATCTTGCCTTGAGACGGGTGCGGGCGCTGAAGGAGCTGATCCTGTCGCATCACCGCGAGCAACTGACTGTCGAGACCTATGCGCGCATGCTCGGCATTACCTCCACCCATCTCAACCGCGTGGTGAAGGAGGTGACCGGCAAGACGGCGCATGACCTGATCATGGACCGGTCGATCGAAGAGGCGCGTCGTGCGCTGGTCTTTACCGGCCACAGCATCCAGCACATCGCTGAAAGTCTCGGCTATTCCGATCCCGCCTACTTTTCCCGCTGCTTTCGTCGCTGCACCGGGCAGACGCCGCGCGGCTTTCGCGACGAGGAACGCCAGCGCCTAAGGAACAAAGACGAGCACGCTTCGGTTTAAGCTGCAGATCCCTTTGACCGAAACGGAGAATGTCCGATGAGCGAACACCTACAGGAAGCCTCCAGCAACGGAACGCTGGAAGTCGGCGGCGGCCAGTCGAATGTCGGCTACAAGCTTGTCGCCACCCGAGAGCATGATGAGGCCGTGCGCGTGAAGATTTCCGTCATGGCGCCGCGCGACTGGCTGCTGAAGCAGGGCTTCAAGCATGACGCGACGCTGGTGCGCAAGGGCGGTGCAAGGCTTCCAATCATCTTCGACGGCACGCTCGACGTGGGCGACAATATTTCCGTCGAGCTCGACGCCAGCGATACCATCTGCCCGTCGATCGATGAGGCGCGCAAGACATTTCCCGAGCTTGGCCTGATGGCCGGCTGAGCCTCAGGGCTCGGCAAAACCCGTCGGCCGGACCGTCAGCGTTCCGGCGGCGGGATCGCCTTCAAACAGCAGCCCGCCTTTGGTGCTGGAATGGGCCGGCGCATAATCGAACGTCACGTCCGACCTCTCCGGCTCCGCCCCTTCGCGCCGCAAAACACCTTCCACTCTGACGGCGGCGGCGGTGGAATCCGAGCGGTTGGCCAGTTCGAAATCGACGCGGAAATAGCGCCCGGCCTTTTCGATGCCCGTGATCTCGATGTCTAGCTGCGGCGGCGGGCTTTCCTGCATGATCGCCTCGCGCGCCATCCAGGCGATCAGGACGACGATCAGGAGGGCCGAGACGAGCCCGACCAGCCATTCGATGGCGCCGGGCGTCTGCTGTTCGCGGTGGCTGTGATCCTTGCGGCTGGTAATGGTCACGTGGTCGCTTCCTTATAAAACCAGCCGGGCCGATGCGGCGCCAACGGCGCCCGGGAAATTGAGCACGACCATCGACATCATCACCTGGGTCCAGCCCGTGTCGTCGAGACGGCCGAACGTCCACAGCACGTAGAGGCTGATCAGTGACGTTACGACATAGCCCGGCAGCGTGAAGCGCACGAGCGCATGCCAGTTCGGCGTCTTCTCATCCAGCTGGTGCGTTCCGCGAAAGGCGACCGCATAGACGAAGCCGTGCATGAGCGCGATGGAGACGAGAATGGCGGCCAGGCTGTGCCATGGGGTCATCTTGTAGGAAATGAGAATGATTTCTTCCGTCGGCGCCACGTTGAGGCCGAGAAACAACGCTCCGATGCCCATCATGAAGAGCTCGCCGAAATAGCCCGTGGTAAGCTCGGGTTCCGGCTCCTCGTCCCCTTCCTCGTCTTCATCCGGATCCGATCCACCGAGCTGCGAGCGGCCGAGCATGGCGCCGATGCTCGCCGGCACCGATTGCAGCGCCACCTTGCCCAGCCACTCATTGGCCGGCATGTCGACCGTGAGGATGCCGAGAAGCGACAGCACGGCCGCGCTGGTGACGATGCCGAGCCCATAGGCGATAGTTGCATCGCGCACGGCCTCGCGCAGGGTAAAGGTGCGTTCAAAGCCGATGCGATGCGCAAGCACCACGAGAAGCGGGATATTGACGAGAAGCAGAAGCAGAAGTCGCTGGCGCGACATGCTGAAGCCCAGGAACCAGAGTTCCATGGTCATCAGCATGGGAATGCCGAAAATCAGTGCGCCCGCAGCACCCCGCAGCAGGCCGATGGTAAATTTCTGCGTGGGCGATCCGGACACGGACAGTTGCATAAGGGCTCACTGGGTCGATGGGATGAGCGGCGCTGGCTCCACGGCGTAATGTCGGTCAGATTTTTGTAAAAGGTAGACCTCCCGTTCCGGATGTTCGACGATTTTAAATCCCGACGAGCGCAGCATCGCCTCCATGGCGGCTGTATTGGGAATGAACCAGTTGCTCGGATCGCCGGCATAGCGCTCTTCCACGAAGAACAGCTTTGGAAAATCCGGCCTGTCGAACACGCCCCATTCGCTGAAGTCGTAATTTTCCGCAAGATCCGGAACGCGCTCGTCGCCGCGCTGCAGGCACTGAAACAGCATCTGGTCGCCAACTGCATGCTCCCATAAGAGATCGAGCGCCAGAAGCGGATGGCGCAAATGGTAGAAGACGCCCATGAAGATCACGAGATCGAAACGCTGTCCGAGACGTGCCACGTCATAGACCGACATCTGCTGGAATTGAATGTCGAGGCCCGACTGTTCCGCGGCAAAGCGCGCCTGCGCCAGATAGTGCGGATCGCTGTCGACACCTACGACGCGGCCGGCATTGCGCCGTTTCATTTCCAGCGAATAGAAGCCGGCATTGCAGCCGACGTCCAGCACGCTGCGCCCCTCCAGATCCTCCGGCAGAACATGGGAAAAACCCTTCCACTTGAAGGCCGGGTAATCGCCGAGAAAATGGTCCGGCGCCGTCTTGATGCCGCCGATCTCCATGTTGTGGAACCACGGCCCCAGTTCTTCGATCCGCCGGCGGATTTCCGCCGACGGCGCGCGTCTTGCATCCATCGGTCAGGCTCCAAGGCTCAAGGGTGCATCTGTCCGCGGCCGTGATGGGACGATCGGCGGCAGTCCGGCGCGGCGGCGGATCTCCGGAGGCATGGTGGAGGAAAACCAGTCCACCGTCTGGCGCAGGCCCTCTGCCAGTGCCACGCGCGGCTCCCAGCCGAGCAGTTCCTTGGCCCGGTCGATATCGGGACGCCGGCGCTGCGGATCATCCATCGGCAGCGGGTGGTGAACGATGCGCGAGCGCGTCGGCACCATGGCCAACACCATGTCGGCCAGTTCGTTGATGGTGAACTCGCCGGGATTGCCGATATTGACCGGCTGGCCGGGATTGGGGTTCACCTCCATCAGCTTGACGAGGCCCGCCACCAGATCACTCACGAAGCAGAAGGAGCGGGTCTGCTCGCCTGTGCCATAGATGGTGAGCGGCTCGCCCGAGAGCGCCTGCACGACGAGGTTGGAGACGATGCGGCCATCGTCTGGCGCCATGCGCGGGCCATAGGTGTTGAAGATGCGCACGACCCGCGCATCGACGCGGCCGGCGCGCAGCATGTCGAAGCACAGGGCTTCGGCGGCGCGCTTGCCCTCGTCATAGCAGGCGCGCGGGCCGGTGCAGCTGACATTGCCGCGATAATCCTCGCGCTGAGGATGCTCTTCCGGATCGCCGTAGACCTCGCTGGTCGAGGCCTGCAGGAAGGAGGCGCCGTTCGCCTGCGCAATCGCCAGAAGATTGCCGGTGCCCACCACGCAGGTCATCATGGTGTGGACGGGATCGGCCTGATAGGCCGGCGGAGAGGCGGCGCAGGCGAGATTGTAGATCTCCTCCACCGGCTCATCGATCACCTTCAGGTCACAGATATCCTTCTCGATCATCCGGAAATTCGGATGGTTCTTCAGCGGCCGGATATTGGCCTCCGAGCCGGTCAGATAGCAGTCGACGGCGATCACCCGGCACCCCTTGGCCAGCAGCGCATCGCAAAGATGGGAACCGACAAAGCCGGCACCTCCAGCCACCAGGACCGTCTTCGATTGTCCGCGTTCTGTTCGTTGCAGCATTCTGGTTTCCTCTCTCCTCATGCCGAAATTTTTTCTGGCGCACGATCAGCGCTCGACCTCGTGGACGCAGGCAGTGCCCGCAGCGCGGCTGCGAGTTCGCGCGCGCGCGCAACACCGGTGTGGCCTTCCAGAACCCGGGTCCGGGCAGCCTCTGCAATGGCAAGGCGCCGGCCCTCGTCCATGCCGGACAGGGCTGCGATGACATCCTCGCTGTCGCGGGCAATCAGCAGCGCCTCGCCATCCGGCAAAAGATCCGAAAGCCCCGGCCATTCGTCGCTGATGATGGGCGAAGCGCAGGCTGCTGCCTCAAACAGCCGCACGCTCGGCGACCAGCCGGCCGCAACCATGTCGGCGCGGGTGACGTTCAGCGTAAACCGCTGGCGGCTGTAGAACGAGGCATGTTCGGTCGGCGGCAGATGGTCGATGCGCTCGACATTGTCCGGCCACTCTATGGTGTCGGGATATTGCGGGCCGGCGACGACAAACCGCATCTGCGGCAAGCGCCGGGCCGGCTCGATCAGCAGTTTTTCAAGCGTCGGCTGCCGGTCGGGGCTATAGGTGCCGAGATAGCCGAGATCCCAGACGGGTGCCTCGCGGGTCGGGCCATAGCGGTCGGCGTCCACCGAGCAATACAGCGGCAGCGCCTTCTTCGCCCCGAACCGCCGTTCCAGCTGGGTAAGTATCGGGCCACCGGTAAAGGAAAAATAGGCGTCGAACAGCGGGATCTGCCGTTTTGCCAGAAATTCCTCCTCGCCGCGCTCCAGCATGGAAAGCGTAACGGGCGTGTCGATGTCATAGAAGCCGAGGAGTTTCGGCTGGAGCGCCACGACCTTGTCGATCAGTTCCCGGCCGGAGGGGACATAGGAGCCGATGATCACGGCATCGGCTTTTCTGATGCGCGCGCCGTACTGCGCAAGCATGGCGTCGATATCGCTGTAATAGATGAGCTCGCAGAAGTCGGGCTCGGGCAGGTCGCGGTGGTCCGCATACCAGGGCACGTCGCGCTCCAGAAACAGCACCCGGTGGCCTTCTGCGCCAAGCCCGCGCAACAGGGCACGGTAGGTGGTGGCGTGGCCATTGCCCCAGGAGGAGGAGAACGCAAGGCCGAGAATGACGATATCCAGCGGTTTCGTGCTCATTCGGCAGCCTCCAGTCGTGCGGCATGGCGCTTGAAGATGCGGTCGGCATCTTCGGCGCGGTGGCTATAGGTGTGTTCGGCCAGAACGCGCGCCAGCGCGGCGCGGCCGATGGCGGTGGCCCGTTCCGGCGTGAGAGCGGCCATGATCTCGGCGACATCCTGTCCGTCGCGGGCGACCAGCACTTCCGCATCCGGTTTCAGGAAGAGATCGATGCCCTCCCAGTGATCGGTGATCAGGCAGGCGCCGGCGCCGGCTGCCTCAAACACGCGGGTCGCCGGTGAAAATCCGTTCTGCGCCATGCTCTCGCGCGAAATGTTGAGCACTGCCTTCGGCGTCACGTTGAAGGCGTTGTGGTCGCGCGTCGGCACATGGCCGACGGCGCGGATATTGCCGGCCATCGGCTTTCCCTCCCAGCCGGAGCCGCCGAGCAGAAAGCGCTCGCGCGGCAAACCGGAGGCTGGCTCCAGGAAGAAATGCTCGACACGGGCTTCCCGGTCCGGCAGGCGGTTGCCGAGAAAGCCGAGATCGGCGGCAAAGCGCGGATCGGGCGCCACCGGATGATGGGTGTCCGGGTCAAGCGCGTTGTAGATCGGCACGCAGTCTTTCGCGCCAAGAGCGCGATAGGCCGACACGACCGGATCGCCGCCGCCGTAGGTCAGCACCATGTCGAGGTTCGCAAGCGCGGCATGCAGCGGATGCGACGGGTCGGCCTTCAACTCGCCAAGCGTTGCCGGGGCATCCACATCCCAGAAGATCTTGAGCGCGTCGGGCCGGGCATGACGCAGGATTTCAGACAGGAGAAGATTGTCCTCAAAGCCGACGCCGCTTGCCTTGACGACGATATCGGCCTTACCCGCCTCTGCCGTCACCCGTTTCAGCGCCTCCACGGTTCCGTCATAGACGACGACGCGGGCCCAGTCCGGCGGGTCCATGTCGCGGTTCTTCTGGCGGTCATAGACGTCTGGCTCGTAAAAGGTGATGTCGTAGCCCTTGAGCGAGAGCGCCCGCAGCAGGCCGCGATAATAGGTGGCGGCGCCGTTCCAGTAGGCGGAAACGAGGCTTGATCCGTAAAAGGCGATTTTCATGCGGCGGTCTCCTGGGTCTTGAGCGCGGCGCGGACATCGGTGGTGCCGTGGTCGGCAAGGATGATGAGGAGTTCATCGACGCGGTGGCGGCAGGTGTGGCGCGCCGTGATCGTCTCAAGGCCCGCCGCCACCAGTTCTTCGGCGAGATCCGGATCGGTGAGAACTTGGCGCATCGCCGCCTTCATCTCATTGCCATCGGCCACGGTCAGAAAATCACGGCCCGGACGAAACAGCTGCTCGGCATCGTCCCAAGGTGCGGAAATCAGCGGGATGCCGCAGGAGAGCGCCTCGAACACCCGGATCGTCGGGATGCCGGGCAGGCTTTCGACGTAAGGGCGGCGCGGGATATGCACTGTCATGCGGTGGCGGGCGAATGCCTGCGGTGCATCGGCATTGGCGATCCAGCCGCCATAGGCGATGCCGGCCGCCTTCAATTCGGCAAGCGCGTGATCGGGATATCGCACGCCGCGCACGGTGGCGGAGAGCTTCAGGTCACGGGCCGGGGCGATCAGGAATTCGGAAATTTCCGCGGACCGCTCGCCATCGCCCCAATTGCCGACCCAGATCAGGTCGCCGGTCTTTTCCACTTCCGGCATGGGGCGAAAGATCGTGTCATCGGCGGCCTCATGCCAGGTAAACACCTGCTCGCCCCAACCGGCCTTCAGATAGCGTTCCCGCAGCGTCTCGCCAAACGCCAGCACCAGATCGTAATTGCCAAGGCTCAAGCCGGCGATATCGCCGGCTGCCGACACGGCACGGTGGTGCGTGTCATGGAAGATCAGCGTGAAGCGTCCGCCACGGCGGCGGGCCTTGCCGATCCGCTCGACAAGAGCCGGATCCGTCCATTCGTGAACCACCACCACGTCGGCACCGTCGACGGCGGTCTCATGGTCGAAATCCTCGCCATAAACCTCGGATGTGAGATCGGGAAAAGTCTCGTGGAAAGCGGCAATCGGTGCCTCGCCCTGGTCCCTCACGAGGTTTTCACGGCTCCAGGAGGCTTCCGGCTCGAGAGCCCGCGTGTCGTGTCCGCGCCGTTTGAGATCGCGCATGACGCCGCGCAGAAAATGCGCATTGCCATGGTTCCAGTCGGAGACGAGAGAATGGGTGTAAAACAGAAACTTCATGTCTACTCCGCAGTGGCGGCCAGGGGGACTGAGAGGGGTGTCGCAAGACCCGCATCGCCATAGATGCGGCTCATGGCGTCCACCTGCCGTTCAAGGGTGAAATGACGCGAAAGTTCGCGGGCATGACGGGAAAGGGATGAGCGCAGATCCGGTTCCGCAATCAGCCGGTTGATCCCACGGGCAAAGCCTTGCGCATCGCCCGGATCGGCAAATAGCGCCGCACCATCCCAGAGCTCGCGATAGGTCGGGATATCGGAGAGGACGAGTGCTGCCCCAAGACGTGCCGCCTCCAGCGCCGCCAGCCCAAATGGCTCGTAGATGGACGGAGAGACGAAAATGGCGGCCCGGCTTATCTCATCCATGGTGGCGGCATGGCCCAGTTCATCGAGGGCGTCGGCATGGGTGAGTGTAATGCCGTCGCCGCCTGGCGACCGGGTGGCGCCGGCCATCCGCACCGGCCAGTGCACGGTCTTTGCCGCCTCGTTGAGAACGCTGCCGTTCTTGCCCTCGTCCCACCAGCGGCCGGCAGCAAATACGACGTCTTGCCGGGGCTCGGCGCGCGGCTGAAGGTCACTGCCGTTATAGACCACCGACAGCTTCGTCATCACGCCATAGGCGCGGTCCAGCATGTGGCCCTGCGCGCGGCTCGGAACCACCACCGCATCGGCTGCGGCATAGCCTTGCGCATTCAGCCGGCGATGAAACTGCCAGTCGGCCGGCACGTCGGATCCACGCACGGCGGCAAACCAGGTGACGACGCAGGAATGCGACACGACGACCACCGGCACATCCGTGGCAAGCCCGGCCGCCTGCGAGGGCAGGTTGAGATGAAGGAGATCGACGCCATGGCGATCGGCGAGTTCCCCGATGAGGCGCGGCACGGCACCAAGCTCGGCCTCGCTCGTCGCCATCCAGTCGAGCGGTGCATTAAGCCAGACCAGCTGCCCGATGCCTGCCGCTTCCCTTTGCCTGTCGTCACCGGGCGGTGGGCCGAAACCCGCCAGAACGACCTCGATCCCCTGTTCTGAAAGTCCCTTCGCCAGGTCCATGCCATAGCGCCAGACGCCGCCGACGGCATCGATGGTCATCAGGATTTTACGCGGCGCGGCTGTCCTCATGCTCTCACCCGCAAATCGCGAAGCGCGGAGGACTCGTCTGTGAAGCGATGGGTCCGCAGCCAGTCGGCCAGATGCTGAAGCCCGCTTCTCCAGCGCATCCGTGCCTGCCAGCCCAGGCGATCGGCGAGCTTGCGGGTATCGGCCACGAAAAACAGCTGGTCGCCGGCGCGCCACTCGCCAAAGCCCGTCTCCAGGGGGCGGCCGGTGAGCTTTTCGATCTCGCGCAGAACGGCCAGAATGCTGACGCAGTTCTGCGGGCCGCCGCCGAGGTTGAACACTTCGCCCTTCACCCGTCCGATGGCCGCATGCACGGCCCGGTAGGCGCCGACCGCATCGTCCACATGCAGGATGTCGCGCACCTGGCGTCCGTCGCCATAGATCGAGACGCCCTCGCCTTTCAGCGCCTGGATGAGGAAATGCGCGACCCAGCCCTGGTCCTCCGTGCCGAACTGGCGCGGCCCGTAAATGCAGCTCATGCGCAGCACGGCTGTCGGGATGTCGAAGGATTTGGCGTAATCGAGCACATACTGGTCGGCCACGCCCTTGGAGCAGCCATAGGGGGTGCAGAAGGAGAGCGGCCGATCCTCGCCGATGCCGAATTCTCGCACGCCTGCGTCCGCCGGCACATAGCGATCGTCCATCGGCAGCATTTCAAGATCTTCCAGCGCGCCATAAACCTTGTTGGTGCTGGCGAAGATGACCGGCGCCTTGCGGCCCGCCTTGCGTACAGCCTCCAGAACGTTGATCGTGCCGCGGGCATTGGCTTCGAAATCATCGAGCGGCGATACGAGGCTCGTCGTCACGGCCGTCTGGGCAGCGAGGTGAAAGACGGCCTTGGCATCGGCAAAGGCCGCCTCGATGCCTCGCAGATCGCGCACGTCGGCGAGGACCGGATGCACTTTGGCGCCATGGTGCTGTTTCAGCCATTCGAGGTTCTGGTCGACGCCGGCGCGGGCGAGATTGTCGAGAACGATGACATCCTCGCCGTCAGCCAGAAAACTCTCGGCAAGATTGGAGCCGATAAAGCCGCTGCCGCCGGTAATCACGATCGGTGCGGCCCCGGAGGCCAGGTTGGGGCTTGCGAGCCTTGCCACATCCTGCAGCCGCTCGATGCCACCCTCCATCAGCAGGCGAGCGAGAAGCTTTGGCTGGTTCTCGTGGGTCACCATGCCCAGATGATAATGGCGCGGATCAAACCACAGGCCTTCCTGCACCGCGACGTTCGGGGGCACGTCGGCGAAGGAATACCAGTAGAGCCGGTCGGCCGGCACCTGCAGCGCCTTCATGAAGCGGCGCGCCTGTTCCATCTCGTCATTGCGCCAGGTGGAATAGCCCGTTTCGGTAATCCAGATCTGCGCATCCGGGTTGTGCCGGTTAAGGATCGAGCGCATTTCGCCCAGATGCATGTCCCAGCCGCCCCAGCTGCCTTCCTCGCTGTCCCAGGTGCCGGGAAAGCCGTGGAAGCCGACGGCATCGACCACGGAGAGCACGCCGCGCTCGCCCATCAGATCGAGCCACATCGGATCGAAAGGGCACGGGCCGCCGAGCACCGGTTTCCAGCCGCGCTGCTTTGCCCAATAGGCGGCGCCGCCCACCATTTCGCAGAACAGATTGAAATCGGCGTCTTCGCGCCAGTCCCAGTCGAGCAGGTTATTGGGTTCGTTCCACAGCTCGACATGCCGGAAGTGCCGGCCGTAGCGCGTCAGCACATGATCGACGAAATCGGCATAGTCCTTCAGCACCACCGGCGCGCCGTTCGAACGGCCCGTGCGCGACAGTGACGGCGGCGTGTAGTGAAGGCACGGGAGGAGGTCGATTTCCTCTCCGAGCTTCGGGATCAGCCAGTCGAACCATTCCTCGCCGCCCGGCGCGAGGTATTCGGCCCAGGAGAGATGGGTGCGCAGGTAGCTCGCGCCGCTTTTCAGGATATCGGGCAGCAGGCGTTCGGTCCGCTCGAACTCACCCGGGCGGAACCATTCGACGAAGCCGAACTCCCCCGTGGCAGACTTAGCCGCTGTTGACGTCATGATACCAGCCCCCGCTGTTCGAGCTGGCGCTTCATTTCCGCGCCGCGGTCGATGGCGCCGGTTACGCGCACCCATTCGGCAAGCTCGCCGAGCGTGCTTTCCAGCCTGTGTTCCGGCTCAAAGCCCAGAAGCTCGCGCGCCTTGGAAATATCGGCAAAGCAATTGCGGATATCACCGGAGCGGGCCTTGTTCATGATATCCGGCTGAAGCTCGGGCGCGCCCATCGCCTCGGCCAGCAGGGAGGCGACCTCCGCCACCGAGTAGGATTGGCCGCTGCCGACATTGATCACATGGCCGGCGGCGGACTGCTTTTCGAGGGCGAGCCGGAAGGCGCGCGCCACATCGCGCACATGGACGAAATCGCGCCTTTGCTGGCCGTCCTCGAAAATCATCGGCGACTGGCCATTGGCGATGCGCGAGGCGAAATTGGCAAGCACGCCCGTATAGGGGTTGGACAAGGCCTGGCCGGGGCCGAACACGTTGAACAGGCGGAGCGCCACCGCATCGACCCCGTAGGCCTCGCCCCAGATCAGCACGGCGCGTTCCTGCACATATTTCGTCAGTGCGTAGATGGAGGCCAGATCGACGGGCTTCTCCTCGTCCGTCGGCGCCGGCGTCAGCGCCTCGCCGTTCGGCCCCTGCGCTTCCCACTGGCCGGCCTTGATACGGGCTGCCTTGCGGCGCACCTGTCCAAGCCGCGTTCCATCCGCGGTGCGGTAGAGGCCTTCGCCGTAAACGCTCATGGAGGAGGCAACGACGATGCGCCGCACGGGGCCACCGATCATGGCCTCCAGAAGAACGGCGGTGCCGAGATCGTTGCCACCCACATAGCGGGCGATTTCGTACATCGACTGGCCGACGCCCACTTCGGCGGCGAGATGCAGCACCGCATCGACACCGGCAAGCGCCGCGTCCACCGTCTGTCGGTCGCAGACATTGCCTTCGATGAACTCAACGCCGTCCGGAACTGCCACGCTTCCATCGCCATGCACCTGGTCGATCAGGGCATCGAGGATGCGGACCTGATAGCCGGACGCCAACAATTCCTGGGTAACATAGCGGCCGATGAAGCCGCAGCCGCCGGTGATGAGGACCTTCTGAGACACGGAGTTTTCACCTGATCGTTAGAGGGTTGATGCTGCTGCTTTCGAGGGCTGAACAAGCGGAACATGCGATAGTTCCAACGCTAAATTTCCCTTTTGTGCGAGGGTGCTAGGCGGCATCATCTTCAGCTGTCACTTCAATGACTTCATCAATGTCATCTTCTTCAGGAACCCTCACGCCCCTTCCTTGTTAGCCGTTGCGAGCAGGTTTCGTGATCGTGCGGGACGACAGGAAGAAGGGATCGGTATGGACATTTCCAACGCTCGAACAGGCACTGAAACAGCCACCATGCAGGCTGCCGTCGTGACAGGCGCCGGTCAGATGAGGGTTGAGCGCGTGCCGCAGCCGTTGCCCGGGCGCGGCGAGATCCGCATTCGGCTGGAAGGCTGCGGTGTCTGCGCCTCCAACCTCACCCCCTGGGCGGGACCGGACTGGATGGAGTTTCCGACAGAGCCCGGCGGGCTCGGCCACGAGGGCTGGGGGGTGATCGACGCGCTGGGCGAGGGCGTGACGGATCTTGCCGTGGGCGACCGCGTGGCCGCCCTCTCCTACCACGCCTATGCCACGCATGACGTGGCAAGCGCCGATGCCGCGGTAAAACTGCCGGCAGCGCTGGCCGGCAAGCCTTTTCCCGCAGAGCCGCTCGGCTGCGCCATGAACATCTTCCGCCGCAGCGATATTTCCGAAGGTCAAACCGTTGCGATTATCGGCATCGGATTCCTCGGCGCACTGCTGACGCAGCTGGCCAAAAATGCTGGCGCGCGGGTGATCGCCATTTCGCGCCGTCGCTTCTCGCTCGATCTCGCCCAGAAGATGGGGGCGGATGCGGTGATCGAAATGCGTGACCACTGGGAGATCATCGAGGAGGTGCGCCGGCTCACCGACGGCGTGTTCTGCGACCGGGTGATCGAAGCCGTCGGCAAGCAGTGGCCGCTCGATCTGGCGGGCGAACTGACCCGCGAGCGTGGCCGCCTGATCATCGCCGGCTACCACCAGGATGGCCCGCGCCAGGTCAACATGCAGCAGTGGAACTGGCGGGGGCTCGATGTGATCAACGCCCATGAGCGCGATCCCAAAATCTATCTCAAGGGAATGCGCGAGGCGGTGGCAGCCGTTGCCGAGGGCAGGCTCGATCCCTCCCCCCTCTACACGCACAACTATCCGCTGGAAGGGCTCGGCGAAGCGCTGAACGCCACGCGCGACCGTCCGGACGGCTTCCTCAAGGCCCTGGTGACCTACCCATGAACCAGTTCACGACGCAAACAGATTTCACCGGCGCCCTTGCCGCCACACCGGATGCGGCCGCCGACCCTCGCGGAGCGAGCGAACTACGCCCCCTGCGCCTGGGCTTTCTCGGCACCGGCTGGATCGGCCGCCATCGCATGCAGAAAATCCTGGAGACGGGTGTCGCCGAGGCAGTCGTCGTCTCCGATCCGTCCGAGGACATGGCGCGGGAGGCGCTGGCGCTCGCACCGGACGCGCGCCGCGTTGAGCGGCTGGACGAGATGCTGTCCATGAATCTCGATGGCGTGGTGATTGCCACACCAAGCGCGCAGCATGCAGAGCAATCGATCCGCGTGCTTCAGGCCGGCAAGGCCGTGTTCTGCCAGAAGCCGCTTGGACGAACGGCCGGCGAAGTTCAGGCCGTGGTGGATGCCGCGCGCGCTGCCGACCGGCTGTTGTCGGTGGATTTCTCCTACCGTTTTACGAATGGCATGCGCCAGATCCGTGATCTGATCCGCGGCGGGGCGCTTGGCTCGGTGTTTGCCGCGGACCTCGTGTTTCACAATGCCTACGGGCCGGACAAGCCGTGGTTCTATGACAAGGCGCAGTCGGGCGGCGGCTGCGTGATCGATCTCGGGGTGCATCTGGTGGATGCCGCGCTGTGGTCGCTCGGCTTTCCGGCGGTGTCGCGCGTCGCAAGCCGGCTGATGAGCGGCGGCCAGCTGATTTCCGGCGACAGCGACCGCATCGAGGACTACGCCATCGCAACGCTTGATCTGGAAAGCGGCGCAACGGTTCGGCTTGCCTGCTCCTGGCGCCTGCCGGCAGGGCAGGACGCGGTGATTTCCGCCAGCTTTTATGGCAGCGGCGGCGGAGCGAGCCTCTCCAATGTCGATGGCTCCTTCTATGACTTCAAGACCGAGCGCTTTTCCGGAACGACCCGCGAACCCCTCTCATCGCCGCCGGAAGACTGGGGCGGCCGGGCGGCGGCCGACTGGGCGCAACGTCTCCATACGGGCGAAGGCTACGATCCGGAGGCCGATCGGCTGGTGGACGTCGCCGATATTCTCGACCGTATCTATGCCCGTCACCGCGACTGAGACCCGTGGACGGCCGTGCGAAACGCATGAGCCGTCCACCTAGACAGTAGCGGGTGCCCTGCGCAGGCCTTCGGCGGCCCCGCGCACCACGTCCGCCACCTGCATCAGCTGGCGGGCGATGGGGCTGGTCTTTCGCCAGACCATGCCGATGGTGCGCGACGGTTGCGGATCCTCGAAACGCGCGATGGAGACCGGTGCCGAGCGGGTCTCCACCGCAACGGCGATTTCCGGGATCAGCGTAATGCCGATGCCCGCCCCCACCATCTGGACGAGCGTCGAGAGCGAACTGCCATCCAGAAGCTCGCGGGGCTTGGGCGAACCGGCGCTGATGTTGCAGAAGGAGAGCGCCTGTTCGCGAAAGCAGTGCCCCTCTTCCAGCAGCAGAAGCCGCATTTCGCGCAGCCGCTCGCGGTTCGGCACCGGCTTTGCGGCATCTTCGGCCGGACGCACCAGAAGGAAATTCTCCTCAAACAGCGCAATTTCCGTCAGCGACTCCTCCGAGACCGGCAGCGCGACGATGGCCGTGTCGAGCCGACCCTCCGACAATTCCTGCAGAAGCTTCGGCGTCACGGTTTCGCGCAGGTGAATGTCGAGGCCTGCATTGTCGCGGGTCAGCTGCGAGATCATCGCCGGCAGCAGATAGGGTGCGATCGTCGGGATGATGCCGATGCGAAGCCTTCCGGCGAGCTGGCTTTGTGCGGCGCGCGCCAGATCCCCCAGCTCATCGACCGCCCGCAGGATCTCGCGCACCCGCACGACGAATTCCTCGCCGAAGCTCGTCAGCCTGATCTGGCGGACGCTGCGTTCCAGAAGCGTCACGCCCAGCATTTCCTCAAGCTCCTTCACCTGCACCGAAAGCGCTGGCTGCGAGATGGCGCAGGCATCCGCGGCACGGCCGAAATGGCCAAAGCGGGCCAGCGCCTCGAAATAGCGCAGCTGTCTGAGTGTCGGACTGATCATAACCCTAGCCTATCGAAACTATCATTTATTCCTAATTACATTAATCGATCCGCCTTGGTAAGGTTGTTGATGAAGATGATGAAGCGGTCGGGACGAACTGCTTTGTCGCACCTTCTTGAAGGTGTCGCACAGGACATCGATCATCGGGCACATCACAACAACCACTCTCGGAGGGATGGAAAATGGACGTTACCAAGCAGGGCACGGGCGGCAAATGTCCCGTTGCGCACGGCGCGACCAGCCAGAGCATGCGCAGCAACCGCGACTGGTGGCCGAACCAGCTGAACCTGAAGATGCTGCACCAGAACACGGCGCTGTCGAACCCGATGGGCCCGGCCTTCAACTATGCGGAAAAATTCAAGGCGCTGGATCTCAACGCCCTGAAGCAGGATCTCTATGCCCTGATGACAGACAGCCAGGACTGGTGGCCGGCGGATTATGGCCATTACGGCCCCTTCTTCATCCGCATGGCCTGGCACAGCGCCGGTACCTATCGCACCGGCGATGGCCGCGGGGGCTCCACCTCGGGCACGCAGCGCTTTGCGCCGCTCAACAGTTTCCCGGATAACGCCAATCTCGACAAGGCGCGCCGCCTGCTGTGGCCGATCAAGCAGAAGTATGGCAACGCCATCTCCTGGGCCGACCTGATGATCCTCACCGGCAATTGCGCGCTCGAATCCATGGGTTTCAAGACCTTCGGCTTCGGCGGCGGCCGCGTCGACATCTGGGAACCGGAAGAAGACATCTACTGGGGTCCCGAAGTCGAGTGGATGACCACCAGCGACAAGGACCACAGCCGCTACACCGGTGACCGCGTGCTGGAAAACCCGCTGGCCGCCGTGCAGATGGGCCTCATCTACGTCAACCCGGAAGGCCCGGACGGGCATCCCGATCCGCTGGCATCGGCCCGCGACATCCGCGACACATTCGGCCGCATGGCGATGAACGACGAGGAAACCGTGGCGCTGGTGGCCGGCGGCCACACCTTCGGCAAGACCCATGGCGCCGGCGACGCCGCCCATGTCGGCCCCGAGCCGGAAGGTGCAGCGCTTGCCGAGCAGGGCCTTGGCTGGATGAGCACATACAAGAGCGGCAAGGGCTCCGACACCATCACCTCCGGCCTCGAAGGTGCCTGGACGGCCAACCCGACGCAGTGGGACATGGGCTATTTCGACGTTCTCTTCGGCTATGAATGGGAACTGGTGAAGAGCCCGGCCGGCGCCTATCAGTGGCACGCCAAGAACCTTGCCGAAAAGGATATGGCGCCGGATGCCGGCGATCCGTCGAAAAAGGTGCCGATCATGATGTCCACCGCCGACATGGCGATGCGCATGGATCCGGCCTATGAAGCCATTTCGCGCCGGTACCACCAGAACCCGGAGGAATTTGCCGATGCCTTTGCGCGGGCCTGGTTCAAGCTCACCCATCGCGACATGGGGCCGAAGGTTCTCTATCTCGGCCCGGAAGTGCCCTCCGAGGAGCTGATCTGGCAGGATCCGGTTCCCGCCGTTGACCATCAGCTTGTCGATCCGGCCGATGTCGCGGCGCTCAAGGCCGAAATTCTGTCGTCGGGCCTCACCCGCACGGAGCTGATCCAGACCGCCTGGGCCTCCGCCTCCACCTTCCGTGTCTCCGACAAGCGCGGCGGCGCCAATGGCGCCCGCATCCGGCTTGCCCCGCAGAAGGATTGGGCGGTCAACCAGCCGGAACAGCTCGCCCGCGTTCTGTCGACGCTTGAAGCCATCCAGTCGGCCTTCAACGCCGCCCAGGGTGGCGCAAAGAAGGTTTCGCTCGCGGACCTCATCGTGCTCGGCGGCTCGGCGGCCGTGGAAGAGGCCGCCCGTGCCGGCGGCCATGCCATCGAGGTGCCCTTCACGCCCGGCCGCACCGACGCGACGGCCGAGCAGACGGACGTCGATTCCTTTGCGGTTCTGGAACCCGTGGCAGACGGTTTCCGCAACTATCAGAAGGCGGAGTTCACGATCTCGCCGGAAGAACTGCTCATCGACAAGGCCCAGCTTCTGACGCTGACCGCACCGGAAATGACGGTTCTCGTGGGTGGCCTGCGCGTTCTTGGCGCTAATTACGGCGGAACGCCGCACGGCGTCTTCACCACCCGTCCGGGAGAGTTGACGAACGATTTCTTCGTCAACCTTCTCGACATGGGCGCCAGCTGGAAGCCGCTGTCTCCAGCCGAAACCCTCTTTGAGGCTCGCGACCGCAAGACCGGCGAGGTCAAGTGGACCGCAACCCGCGTCGATCTCGTCTTCGGTTCGAACTCGCAGCTGCGCGCGCTTGCCGAAGTCTACGCGCAGAGCGACAACGGCGAAAAATTCGTACGCGACTTCGTCTCCGCCTGGGTGAAGGTGATGAACGCCGACCGCTTCGATCTGACGGCCTGACGGCCGCTCCTGCTCCGTTCGACGAGCCCCCGGCGCAAACCGGGGGATCAGCTTGCTGACAAACCTTCTTCACCTCAAGATTTGGAGTGACGGGCGGCTGCAAGGACCCTTCGCCCCGTCTTGACGGGGAAGGTCTCGGCAGCCGGATGAGGGGCTAATTCGCGAACCCTATCAATAATTTGAGCCCCTCACCCCAGCCCTCTCCCCGCAGGCGGGGCGAGGGGGCAAAGACTTCGTCGATGCCGATCCCGGCGCCCTGGCGCCCCGCCATGCCCGCGCGTCAATAAAGGGTGCACTTCGTGCTGGGCGTCGTGTGATAGGTTATCGTCGTTTCGATGCGGCCGGCATAATGCCTTGACGTTTCGGGGCTTGTTTCCGTCTTGCGTGCATTGAGGCGGAATGACTTCAAGGTGCATTTCTTGCCCGAGACGACCACCACAATGCTCTGCTCGTTGGACACGGAATAGCTCGTGGCGTAATCGGGCGCGCTGTTCATCGTATAGGTGCCCTCTTGAACCACCTTGCCCGACAATTCGAGAGTGCCCCCCTCAAATCGCCCCGTCCCCGTCACTCTGGTCCTGAAGCTGCCGCGCGAAAACTCGTCCTTGATCGTGCAGTTGAAGGATTCGTTCTGATTGCCTCCAATCTTGTAGGCAAAGCTCGGGCTCTGGAACGCGCCGTCGCGCTTGCAGGATGCTGAGAGGAAGGTGCTGGAGGTGATCAGTGTCCCGCGCTCAAACACCTGGAAACTGACGGTCAGGTTCTTGCTCCTGCTGCTGTTGCGGGTCGCTCCCACGTTGGGATTTCCCGCCGAATAATAGGTATAGTCCTGCGACAGATTGGTGATCATCAGGCCGTTGAAGCCGACGGGCTCCGCCCGGGCGCTGCCGCAGGCTGCGCCCAGCAGGATCAGGAGAGACAGCCCGGCGGGGCGTGCGTGCAGCATGGTCATGAGAATGGTCCTATTGGCAGCGCATGACGCCGTTGACGGTCGCGCAATACGAATCGGTCGGGATGACGTCCTTGGCTTTGCCCGACTTGACCGCCTGGCGTGCCAGTTTGTCGTGATGGTTTTGCAATTCCTTGACGAGGCGCTGATCTCCGACCGTTCCAGCCGCAACGATCGCCTGATGATAGGCCTTGCTGGCCGTTGAAACGTCGCCGTCGGTTTCGGCTCTGACAGCCGTCTGCAGGTGCTCGTGGGCCACCGCGATCGCCCAGTTCTTGTCGTTCTCGTCGGCCTCCTTCCAGTTCTGCGCCTTGCGCGCGCTTTCGGCCGCCAACTTGAACGACGTTGCAGCCCGGCGGAAATTGCCCTGCTGCATGTTCTGGAAGCCGCTTCTGTTCATCGCGCGGCTCGCATTTCCCGCTTCGTTGAGGTCCACCTCCGCGCGCCCCACATTGTCCGTGGGGGTCAGTTGCCCTGCCAGCGCTGCGATGACGCCGAGAACCCCCGAGGCCACGCCGACCATGGCCGCCGCATTGTTGGAGGAGCCTCCGTTCGAACTCACGCGGGGCCGATTTTGCTTGGGGATACACGCCCACGCATTCGGCGCCAGCTCCCTGCCAGGGCCGCAGATGCTCTCGGCATGAAGCGAGACCGGGGCGACCAGGGACGCGACAACGGCAAGGGCTGCCCCTCGATAACGGATTGACCTTAAACGCACCTCATCCCCCTGAAGACAGTTTCAACGGCATGAACCGGACCCGCCGCCACGTGCTCCAGAGGGCAAAGGTCGACGCTTGTGACACGTCGCACGCCATCGGATGCAAGCGCGGCCATATCGGCACCTCTCTACCCCACGCTCTCACGGTATCTCCCGGCGCGTTAATGCACTCACGAACGTATCCGGATCAGCTGGCAGCAGGCCCCGCCTGGTCAGGCTGGCCTTGGCCTTTCTGACGGCTGCCAGGGCATGACGGAACCCCGCCGGAAAGACCGGGACAATCCTGTTGTCCCGGATGTACTCCGCAACCGCGTCCATATCTTCTCGGTCGTCCATCATCTGATCCGACAGGCACAGCGAATCGGCCAGTTCCGTCTCACCGTGCGGGGCATGCCCGCAGGCGCGACATGGAGTCCAGCAGCCATGCTTCACCTCTCCGCACCGAATACAGATCGCGCGTGTCATCGTATCGGCGCCCCCCCTCCTCCTGATGGTCAACTGACACCCCCGTCAGCTGCACGAAATGTCAAGCGAACATTGTGTAAGTAATGCCCAATGCAACGCGGAACTTAAATCCGAATTTCAAATCTTACCTACAGCGATATAATGCGGATGAGGCGAAGTAATTGGAATGGGTAATTCAACCGCAGTTCCACATTACGACAATTAATATTGCCATAAAAATCATTAGGTATGCTTCATGGCGCGTCAGAACACGGCATTGATATTCAATCATGAATTGATGGTGTTTTCAACAGGACATAGCCAAGAGAAAGAGCCCTTCCCCTCACGCCGCCTCTGGATAAAAGATCGCGCGGGCGGGGTCGAAGGCGTAGCTTCCGGAAAACTCACTGGCATCGAAGGCAAGCGCGCTGACGCTTTTGAGGATGTAATCCACCTTGTCCTCGCTCAAAAGCACGGAAAAGTTCAGCCGGGTGAAGCCGGGCTTTTCCATTTCGTGGCCAGCAAGGATGGCGGTGCGCAGGAGTGCGGACTGGCTTTCGCTGATCTCGAGCAGCCGATGCACATAAGGGCCGGCGCAGGCGCAGCCGCCCCGGGCCTGGATGCCGAAGCGGTCCGACAGCATGCGGGTGACCAGCTGCTGGTGCAGGAAGCCGTCCCTGCCATCGCGGATGCGGAACGACAGGATCGGCAGCCGGTCTGCCGAGAGGTTGCCAAGAAGCTCGATGCGCGGGTGATCCTTCCAGGCCTCCAGCGCCCGTTGGGTGAGAGCCCGGTTGCGCTCCGTCATGAGGCTTTCGCCGATCGCGTCCTTGACCAGGAAGGCAAGGCCGGCGCGAATATCGCCGATGACGTTCGGCGTGCCGGCTTCCTCGCGCGCTTCAAGGCTTTCTGAATAGTCGTGGCCGGTGGACGAGACGAATTTCACCGTGCCGCCGCCGCTCCAGCTCGGCTTGTCGATGACGACGGCTTCGCGCCGGACGATCAGCACGCCGGAGGCGCCCGGCCCGCCGATGAACTTGTGCGGCGAGACGACAATCGCGTCGATCTCGGCGCCCTTTTCCGGCGTCATGGCAATCGGCAGGTAGGGGCCGGCGCCGGCGTAATCCCAAATGATCTTGGCGCCCGCCTGCTTTGCCCGCCGGGTGACGGCGGCCACATCGGTGACGATGCCGGTCACATTCGAGGCGGCAGAGAAGGAACAGATCACCTGCGAAAAATCGTGCGAGGCGGCAAGAACCGCATCCAGTTCCTCAAGATCCGGACCACCCTCTTCAGCCTCCGACAGTTCCACGATGTCGGCGCCGCTTTCGCGCCAGGGCAGGATGTTGGAATGGTGCTCATAGGGTCCGATGATGACGCGCGTGCGCGGTAACGTTGCGCCAAAGAGCGCGACCAGCCGGTTGAGGCCGGCGGTGGCGCCGGAGCCGGCAAAGATCACCGCATGCTCCTCAGTCGCGCCGCAGAGCTTCGCGATCGTCGCCCGCGCCTCGCGCCGCATCCGGGTCATCATGCCGCCGCAGAAGGAGGCTTCGGTGTGGCTGTTGGCGTAAAACGGCAGGACGTCTTCCAGGATGAAGCGTTCCACCGGCATCAGCGCCCGCCCGGAGGCGACGTAATCGGCATAGACCAGCGGCTTTGGACCGAACGGGCCGTCGATCATGGCATCGCGGCCGATCAGCCCGTCGCGCAGCATCTCCAGGCTGTCGCCATGGCCGAGCGTGTCCCGAAACCGTTGAAGCCTGTCCGTCGTCTGTCCTGCTGCCTGCGCCATCACCTGATCCCCGTTCTTTCTGATTTGTTGAGGATAGCTATTGCGCGGCGATGGTTTCATCTCCTATCTTTGCTGAATTTCGAAAATTGGTGGGTCATATGATCGAAGAAAATCAGAAAATCGACGCAATCGATCGGCGCATCCTGACCTTCCTGCAGCGCGACGGTTCGCTGTCGCAGCGTGAGCTCGCGGAAAAGGTCGGGCTGTCGCAAAACGCCTGCTGGCGGCGCCTGCAGCGGCTCGAGGAGGCAGGCGTGCTGAAGGGCGCGCAGGCGGCGGTGGATCTGCCGGCGCTGGGGCTCGATCTCACCGTGTTTGTGATGATCCGCACCCGTCACCATTCGAAGGAATGGTCGGAAAGCTTTCGCCGCCACGTGGAAAAACTGCCCGAGGTGGTGGATTTCTACCGTATCGGCGGCGACTGGGATTATCTGCTGAAGGTCGTTGCCCCCGGCATGCGCGGCTATGATGCCTTCTATCAGAAGCTGATCACGGATTTCGATTTTTCCACCGTCACCGGTTTCTTTTCCATGGAAGCCATTCTGCAGAACCGCCCGACGGATCTGACACGGCTATGACATCCTGCAATACCGTCATGCAGGAACATCGCTTGAAGCTCTGACGGTGCGCGTCCATCTGTTGTGCATTGCACAATGGAGAATGACGATACCATGACGACGAAGCCGGACGACCTTTCCGATGGTCCCAAGGGCGACCTGACACTGCGCACCCTTGCCATGCCCGCCGATGCCAATCCGGCCGGCGATATCTTTGGCGGCTGGGTGATGGCGCAGATGGATGCCGCTGCCGGCATTGCCTCCTCCGAGCGCGCACGCGGGCGCACCGTAACGGCCGCCGTGCGTGAAATGATCTTTCGCCAGCCGGTGAAGGTGGGCGATACGCTCTGCATCTATACGACTGTCACCCATGTCGGGCGCACCTCCATGACGCTGTCGGTGGAATGCTGGGTTCGCCGGCAGTTCTCCGAAACCCGCCAGAAGGTGACGGAGGCGAGTTTCGTCATGGTGGCGCTGGACGAAAGCGGCCGCCCGCGCCCCGTGGATCGCTAGCACCCCTTGCCCCTCGCGGCGAGTTGATCGAATATCAGCCATCCTTTTCGTCCGAAATGACGTAACCTTCCCCGACAGGACCTGAGGGTCATGGAAGAGGGGGAGGCGCTGATGACACGGACCGGGCGAGAGATGCGCTATCCGGCGCCGATGCGCGTGATGCACTGGCTGGTGGCGGCCCTCGTGGCCGTTGTCTGGCCGCTCGGCATGGTGATCAAGTTTACCCGCGAGGATGTGAAGCTCGACTTCTACCTGCTGCATGAAAGCCTCGGCTTCATCGTGCTGTGGCTGATGCTGGTGCGCGTGGGCACGCGGCTCACCGCCTCGTCGCCCCTCCCCTCGCCTGCCGCCGGTCTGGAAGGATGCGCGAGCCGGCTCGTGCACGGCCTCCTGTATTGCGCTCTGGTGGTCATGCCGCTCAGCGGATTTCTGGCAACCAATGCGCATGGCTTTCCGCTGCGCTGGTTCAACATCGTGCCGATCTGGAGCCCGATCGGCAAAGCGCCTGCCATCGCGCCCTGGTTTTCCGCCATCCACAGCGTCAGCGCATGGATCCTTTTCGGTCTCATCGCGTTGCATCTCGGGGCGGTTTTATTCCATCATATCATCCGCCGCGACGACACGCTCACCCGTATTCTGTGACCCATCAAGCCGGCGGACACTTCAAAGACATGCGCAGCATCAAGATGACCGAACCGCTCTGGACACGCCTGCTCGGCCTCAGCGACGGCCGACATCGTCCGACCCCGTTCGAGGAACCCGGCCTGCAGCTCTATGGCCCGATTGCCGCTGCCCGCGGCCGTTTTGTGCTGGCGCAGGTCGGCCAGTCGCTCGATGGGCGGGTGGCAACGATTTCAGGCGATGCGCGCGATATTTCCGGTCCCGACGGCCTTGCCCATCTCCACCGCTGCCGCGCGCTGGTGGAGGCGGTCATCGTTGGTGTTGGTACGGTGAAGGCGGATAATCCGCGGCTTTCCGTGCGCGAGGTGAAGGGTCCTGATCCGGTGCGTGTCGTCATCGACTGCCGGGCCGAGCTATCGGGGGAGGAAGGCCTGTTTCATGACGGCGGCGCCCCCGTCATTCTGATCCAGTCGAAGGAGGCGCCGGAGCGTCGCTACCGCGCGCAGGTGATCCGGCTTGCGCAATCGCCGGCAGGGCTTTGCCCGCATGCCATCCTCGATGCGCTGTCGGCGCGCGGGTTGGAGCGCATCTTGGTCGAAGGCGGCGCACGCACCATCTCGCGTTTCATCGATCAGGGGCTGGTCGACCGGCTGCATGTGTCGATTGCCCCGCTCATCATCGGCTCCGGCCCGTCGGGTATATCGCTGCCGCCGATCGATGCGCTCTCGCAGGCGCAGCGACCGGCCGCCCGAGTATTCAGCCTCGGCAGCGATATCCTGTTCGATTGCGAACTGACGCCGCGCTCAAGGGAGACTTCAGTCTCGCGGCAGCGCCAGAAGGTCGTGGTGGCCGACCTCACATCCGCCCCGCTCTCCCCGGACATAGGCTAGTCTGAACGCCATCCATTCGCCGATTTCCTCCGGCTGCAGCGCGCCGATCTCCAGCACCGGATCGACCAGACCGCGCAGGAACGCGATGTGCAGGTCCGCCTCGTCGCGGCCGATCCGCCAGACGCTTGGCGCAATCGAAACGTCATAGGAAAGAGCATCGAGCTTTGTCCGCAGGTGCTCGGTCGCGTTCGGCCCAAGCGCCGGCCCCAGGCCCTTGTCCGTCAACTGGTGGTGATTGAAATCGGCCACCACGCGCTGATCGAGCGGATGCGGGCGCTGCCATTCCACGCGCCCGTCGTAGTTCAAGGCCGCATAGAGCCCGATGCGCCGCGCCGCAAGCACGTCGAGAAGCCGGTCGCAGAAGGCTGCGGAGCCGAGATCGAAGAAGGCGGAGGCGGTGACGATCGACACGCCATCGAGCGGCATGCCGTCCGGCTGGTTGAGGTCGTGGCGGACAAATTCGATCCCCTTCGTCCCCAGCTGCTTTTCGGCGGCCGCAAGCAGGGAAGGATCATAATCCAGAAGGCGCCAGTTCGTACCTGCGGGCAGATGCTGCGACAGGCTGCGATAGGTGGAACCGGTGCCGCAGCCGATATCGAGCACGGTTGCCGGCGGCGCACGGTCTGCGACGTAACGGCTGAAGGCATCGACCAGCGCTACGTCGCGCGCCAGACCATCGACAGGCTCGCGCAGGCGAAGCCATTTCGCATCGAAGCCGCTCATGGAGTTCCTTTCAGGAAAGGCGGTGGAGGGCAGAAGAGACAATTGCGGCCGTATCTGGCCAGCCCGGCAAATTTAAGCCCGCAATGAAGGCCGCATCGGCAAATTTTCGCCGTTCGGCAGAAGAGGTCAGAAGCCGGCGCAGGGCGGCGGCAAAAGCCTCCACATCATCCACCGCCACCAGAAGCCCTGTCGATTTCGGCACGACGTCGGGAATGGCACCCGCATGACAGGCAACCACCGGCAGCCCTTGCGACAGCGCCTCGGCAAACACCATGCCATAGCCCTCGTAGCGGCTGGCAAGCGCGAAGATATCGGCCTCACTCATCGTCAGCCGCACATCCGCCCGCTCGCCGGCAAAGGTCACGCGGTCGGTGAGCTTCAGCTGGTGGCGCAGCATTTCCAATTCGGCGGTGGTGACCGGGTCAAGATCGCGGCTGCCGACAATGGTGGCCCGCCAGGCGAGATCGCGCACGCGGTCGAGCGCCTTCAAGAGAACGTCATGCCCCTTGCGGCGGGTGAGCGTGCCGACCGTCAGAATGTGCGGCGGCACATTATTGCCCTTGGCAACCGGCGCCCGCTCGGTGCCGGGAAGCGCCACCGTGATCTTCTCCGCGTCCACGCCGTAATGCGAGGTGAGCCCGCGCGCGGTTACGGGAGATGTGACGACGATATGGCGGACATGGGACAGCGCGCGCATTTCCACCTGCTGGAAAGTCGCCTGCTGCACCGGTGTCAGGCCCGTTTCAAGCGCCAGCGGATGATGCACCAGCGCCACCACCCGCAACCGTGCAGCAGAGCGTTCAGCCCACCGATCCATGACGCCGAAGGCGAGCCCATCGATCATCACCAGTGTCTCGTCTGGCAAGGCATTGAGCCGGGCTTCCGCTTCCTGAAGCTGTTCCGCGGACGGGTTCGGAAAGCCGTCGCCGAGACCCAGCGTCTCGACGGTCCATCCGGCGCAGCGCAGCCCCTCGATCAGGCGGCGGTCATAGGCATAGCCGCCGGTGCTGGTTTCCAGCCGGCCGGGATAGGCAAGGACGAGGCGCCCGCTCAAAGATCGGCCTCGTACCAGCCGCGCGCCATATGGCTCTCATTGAGCAACACGCGAAGGCGGCAAATGCGGGCGCTGCCGGGGCCGAGCTTCTTGTCCGCAACCGCCTGCTTCAAGGCATCGAAGATATGCTTGGCAATCACTTCGGTGGTCGAAATGCGGCCCTTGAACACCTCCAGCTCATCGAGATTCTGGTAGTTGAGCGGCTTCAGCACCTCCGACAGAACCTGTGTTGCAAGACCGATATCGACAGCCAGCCCGTCCTCGTCGACGTCCTTGGTGAAGAAGGCGGCATCCACCACGAAGGTTGCGCCATGCATGCCCTGGGCGGGGCCGAAAACCGGCCGCTTCAGGCTGTGGGCGATCATGATGTGGTCTCTGACTTCGACTGCGAACATGAAACTCTTGGTCCTTCCTTCGGGCTCTATGGGGTAAAGGCGTGCGGGTGAAAGCGTTTAGGTGTAGCGGACGCGGTGGCAGAGCGTATCGGTTGCATCCAGGATACGCGGATAGGCCGCCTGCAGATCATCAAAGGCGGTTTCGCCGGAGATCAGCGCGTCTAGCCGTGCATCCTTAAGGAGGTCCATGGCCTTCTCAAGCCGACGCTTGAAGCTCCAGCGGGCGCGGCGATGCGGCGGAACGCTGCCGACCTGCGAGGAGACGATGGACAACCGACGCGAATGAAAGGCGCCGCCAAGCGGCACGGTGACCGGCCGCTCGCCATACCAGCTGGCCTCGACGATGCGGGCCTCGAGGCCGGCAAGCGCGATTGCTTGCGCCAGTGCAGCCGGTGCGCCGGACGCATTGATCAGCACATCGAACTCGCCTGCAACGCCATCGCCGGGCGCAAAATCCAGCCCGAGCGCACCGGCAAGCGCTGCCCGCTCTGGATCGCGGTCGATCAGTAGCGTTTCTGTGCCGGCAATCCGGCTGCTCAAATAGGCGGCAAGCGTTCCGACGACGCCTGCCCCGAAGACGGCGACCCGGTCTCCGGGCTGGATCAGCGCATCCCAGACGATGTTGAGCGCGGTTTCCATATTGGCCGTCAGCACCGCCCGCTCCGCCGGTAGGCCCGGCGGAAGCGGTGTCACCATGGTGGCATCGATGTTGAACCGATCCTGATGCGGATAGAGCGCAAAGACGGTTCTGCCGGCAAGCGTTTCCGGCCCCTCTTGCACAAGGCCCACCAGGGCGTATCCATATTTGACCGGAAACGGAAACTCGCCGCCCATATGGGGACCGCGCATGCGCTCGCGCTCGCTGTCCGGCACGAGGCCCTTGAAGACGGTGGATTCGGTGCCGCGGCTGATGCCGCTGAAGAGCGCCTTCACCCGAGCCTCATGGCCTTGCGTTGGCGGAAGCGGCTCCTCGCGCACGGCACAGCGACCGGGCGCCTCGAACCAGAGCGCTCGTGCCGTGTCGTTACACTCCCGGCCGGCGCCTGCTGTCGAAAGGCCCATTCCGATGTTCTCCTGCGCTGTGCCACATTCTGCCTGTATCTAAGGCAGGTTTTCGAAAAGGCGCGCGCGAGATGCATCAATTTTAATTTATAATAGCCGGCGATCCGTTGTCTTTTGAGGGGCGTAGCGCCACCTAACGACACAAGGAGGCCAGCATGACCGCAGAGAGCCCATTCTCGAAACACTTTTCCAATCCCGCCATCGCCGTTGAGCGCGCCGTCTCGGAATTGCGTTATGGCCGGCCTGTTCTGTTTTCGGATGACCACCGCAAGCTTGCCGTGCTGGCGCTGGATGCGGCCTCGCCTGCCGTCTACGACCAGTTTGCCGCAACCGTGCACAATGCGCACGACCTGCTGCTGACCCGTGAGCGCGCCCGCCGGCTGGGCTTGAAAACCAATCATGATGTGGCCGTGCCGCTTGCCGGCCTGAATTTCGAGCAGGCCTCCCGCCTTTCCTATGCGCTCGATGCCGAGGTGCCGCGCACCTGCCGTCCGGCCGATGCGCTGTTGTCGCAGTCGGCTGAGCTTGCAAGCGTGGCCCTTCTCCTTCCGGCGATGATCTGCGCCGACGTGACCGGACTTGAAGACCGTTTCGACGGCTGCTGCGGTCTTCATGCGTCCGAGCTTTCGCATCTGCGTCCGGCGCGCGAAACCTTCCAGAAGGTGGCGCGCACCCGCGTGCCGCTCAAGGATTTCGGCGATGCCGATTTCGTCGTGTTTCGCGGTGGCGTGGCGCAGAAGGATCAGGTGGCGATCGTCGTCGGCAAGCCGGATGTTTCAAAGCCCGTGCCGATCCGCATCCATTCCTCCTGCATCACCGGGGATCTCTGCGGCTCGCTGAAATGCGATTGCGGCGACCAGCTGCGCAACGGTCTTGAGCTTTTGCAGCAGGCCGGCGGCGGCGTGCTGGTCTATCTCGACCAGGAAGGCCGCGGCACAGGCATCGGCGCCAAGATGCGCGCCTATGGCTACCAGCATCTCGGCCTCGACACGATCGATGCCGATGCGGAACTGGGTTTCGGGCAGGATCACCGCCGCTATGAGGCGGCCGTTGCCATGCTGCGGCTTCTCGGCATCGGCGAGGTGGTGGTCTACACCAACAATCCGACGAAGATCGCAGCCCTTCAGGCCGGCGGCATCACCGTTCATGCCCGCACGCCCGTTCTCGGCCGCGTAACAGTGGAAAACCAAAACTACCTGCGCACAAAGACCCTGCGTGCCGGGCATATGCTGGACCTCGAAACGCTGGTTGCCGCAGAATAAGGCGCAAGGCGGGAGGCTTGTCATGTCCATCCACGATGAAAGGCACGGCGCAGGCTTTGCGTCGCGCCTGCGGCCGGCTTTCTTCAGCCACGATCCGCTGCTTCTCAACACCTTGAAAGTGCTCTGCGTCGTCTATCTGGCTTCGATTGCCAGCTGGGCGATGGCGGCAAGCCACCTGCCGCTGGAGATCCATGTGCCGATCATTGCCGGCATTCTTCTCGCCGGCATCTTCGCCGCTGTCGTGCATGGCCTGCCGTTCCACCGTCATCTTCGGTTCGGCTACGCCAATCTCGTCACGGCCTTGCGCGCCGGTATCGTGAGCTTTGTTGCGGCAACGGTTCTATTTTCTCAAAGTTTTGGGGGTCCTCATCTCGATGCCATGATCTGGTGGATGGTGGCTGCCGTCCTCTCTGCGCTGGCGCTCGATGGTGTCGATGGCTATCTGGCGCGCCGGTTCCGCCAGCAATCGGCACTGGGCGCCCGCTTCGACATGGAGGTGGATGCCGCCCTTATCCTCATCCTGTCGGTTGCGGCCCTTGTGCTCGGCAAGGCCGGCGCCTGGGTCGTCCTGATCGGGCTGATGCGCTACCTGTTTGTGCTGGCGCAGTGGTTTTTGCCGGCGCTGCGCGCCGAGCTTTCGCCGTCGCTGCGCCGAAAGACGGTCTGTGTGGTGCAGGGAGCGGCCCTTTGCCTGGTGCTGGTGCCGCAGGTGACAGCGCCGCTGTCGGCCTGGATCTGCGGCGGGGCGCTGGCGGCGCTGACCTATTCCTTCGGCGTCGATGTTCTGGCGCTGATGCGACGCAAGGCGGACGCGACGTGAGACAGGCGGTCATGCCGCCGTCAGCCGGATTTTTCGACGGCTTTTCCACCGCGTCGCGAAAAGGCCATGACCAGAAAGCCCGGAGAGGCGCCGGCCATGGCAAGCGCGCCGTAAACGAGACTTGCCGAAACGCCGTCTGCACTTGCAAGACCGATCAGCGGCCAGAGGGCTGCCGCTGTCGCCTCGCGCGTGCCCCAGCCACCAAGCCCGGTCGGGATCAGCATGGCCGCCAGACAGAGCGGAATGACGGTGAAGGCACCGGCCAGCGGCAGGGGCGTCCCCACCGCATCAGCCGCGAGCAGGAACAGCGCCACATAGCCGAGAACCACGAGCAGGCTGAGGCCGCCCTGTACGACAAAGGCGCCGCGGGCCAGAAACACCTGGTCGAACTCTGCCGCCAGCCCCTTGAACCGGCGCATCAACAAAATCACGCCGACGCAAAGCCCGGCGAACGCTGCGCCCGCCACCAGCAGTCCTTTGCCGGTCATCAGGTTGCCGCCGATCAACAGCGGCCAGAACACCAGCCCCGGCAGGCAAATCACGATGAAGGCGAACTGCCCCGACAGCCGCTCGAAGAAGACGGCCTTTGCCGAACGCTGCCAGCCGCCGGCCTCGCCATCTGCGCTGCGATAGGCGCGCAGCACATCGCCCGCCATGCCGCCCGGGGCGACCTGATTGACGGCGCTTGCCACGTAATATTCGCCGATCGCATGGGAAAGCGTCATCTCCTGCCCGAGCCTGCCGGCCGTGAACCGCCAGCGCAGGCCAGACAGGATGATCTGCCCCTCCACCAGCAAGAGCCCGACAATCACATGCAGGAGAGAGACATTCGACAGTGCCGCCAGAATGTCCTGCGGCTTCAGCCACCAGACGAGAAGCGCAAGACAGGCGAGCGCCACCGGCGTTGCAAGGGTCCGCAGAAGGTTCAAGCGCCAGCCTTTCCTGGTTGGGGGCAAAATCTCTCCTACCCGCTTTTCAGCCGGCACGCCATTTTCGGCAGAGGCCCGGATCGCACATCTTTGCGCGCCCCTCGCTCGCTGCCTGTTCCATCCTATCGCACGCCTGTCTCGATCAAGCGCGGGGCGATGCCGTGTCCGTTGCTACGGAGAGGCTTTGCGTCCGGATTGCCGTCATGACCCAGCCCTCCTCTCCCCCGCCGCTTGTTCCTACTGCGTCACCTTCCGCGCCCTTCCCTCCCCCGGCCCGTCTCAGAAAGGCGGTCGTTGCCGGATTCATCTTCTGCGCCATCACGCTTGTCGTGCTGAACATGCCCGATCACCCGGATGCCATGACGCCGGCCGCCTTTCTGCGGCTGCCGCTGGAAGTGCCGGCCCTTCTTGCTGTACTGATCGTGGCGCGCGATCGGCTGAACCGGCTGCTGGCCTTTCTCCTGACGCTCATCTGCGGCGTGATGCTGTTCCTGAAGCTTGCCGATATCGGCACCCAGGCCGCCTTTCAGCGGCCGTTCAACCCCTATCTCGACGTGAAGATGCTGGGCGACGGCTGGAACATCGCCTCCGGCAACCTTGGCTTCCTTGCCGCATGTCTCTCATTGCTCGGGATCGTCCTTCTCCTCGCCGGTGTGCTCGGGCTCACTTTTTCCGCGATCCGCCGATTGGCCCCTGTCGGCCGGATGACCGGCCGGCGGGCCGGGCTCTCGGCGGGCCTCCTTGCCGTCAGCGCGCTTCTCCTTGCCACAACGAGCCTCCGTCCCGGGAACCTGCTGGTGACGGCGGATGCGGGACGCTATCTTGGCGCGCGTGTGACGCTTGGCATTGCGGCGGCCCGTGACCTCCGGCTTTTCGAACAGCAATTGGCGGACGGTGAAAAGCAAGGCCACGCATCTGCGGGAAATAGCCAGCTGTTTCAGGCGGTCGCCGGGCGCGATGTCATCCTCGTCTTTGTCGAATCCTATGGTCGCAGTGCTGTGGAGGATCCGCGCTATGCACACGTCACTGCTCCGCGCCTTGCCGCGATGGAGAAAGAACTCGGCCGCGCCGGCTTTCAGTCTGCCAGCCGCTGGATCACCTCGCCCACTGTTGGCGGCCTCAGCTGGCTTGCCCATGGCACGTTTCTGTCCGGCCTGCAGGTGGACAGCCTGGCGCGCTATGACCGGCTGTTGGCAAGCGAGCGCCCCAGCCTCAACCGGCTGTTTGCCGATGCCGGCTGGGAGGCCGTGGCGGTGATGCCGGCCATTACCATGGACTGGCCGGAGGCCGCCTATTACGGCTATGACCGGATCCTCGCCGCCAAGGATCTCGGCTACCGCGGAAAGCCATTCAACTGGATCACCATGCCCGACCAGTACACGCTGTCGGCGCTGCAGACCATGGTGCGGGCGAAAAAGCCGAGAAAGCCGGTAATGGTGGAAATGGCGCTCATCTCCTCGCACGCGCCCTGGACGCCGGTCGCCTCGATGATCGACTGGGACGCGATTGGCGACGGGAGCGTGTTTGATGCGCAGGCGACCGGAGGCGATCCGCCGGCCGTTGTCTGGGCCAATCCCGAGCGGGTGCGCCGGCAATATATCGAAACCATCGATTACAGCCTGCAGGCGCTGTCGAGCTATATTGCGCGCTACGGCGAGGATGCGGTGTTTCTCGTCATCGGCGATCATCAGCCGGCAGCCATCGTCACCGGGCCGGACGCCTCGCGCGCGGTGCCCTTTTCCGTGATCAGCCGCGATGGCGCGCTGATCGACCGCTTTCAGGCTGCAGGATTTGACGCAGGCCTGACGCCGAAACAGAATGCGGAGCAGCCGATGAGCGGCCTATATAACCAGTTGATCGACCTTTTGCGCTGAAAGCCCCTCCCCTCGCCGATCAGTCGCCCTCACCGATCAGCGGCGTGAATCAATCAAGCCCAATCGATTCCAAACATGCGTTGGACGCTCTTCATCGTGTCCGCCACAATTGCGGCCATGACAGAACAACGATTTCACGCGCATCTGGCCCATCGCATTGACCCGTCCCGCAACATGGCACGGTTCTATCATGTTGCAATCGATGTCGATCTGTTCGGCGAAATCTGCCTCACCCGCAGCTGGGGTCGCATCGGTACGCTCGGGCGTGACCGCCAGCAGGTTTTTGATGATTGGACCGCGGCGGCAGAGGCCATGGATCAGCTGGTTTCCGCCAAGCGCCGGCGCGGTTACCGGTCGACAGCGTAAGTCATTGCCGACACTCCCTCTCCCCGGCGCATGCCAGTGAGAGAGAGCCGCGAGGGTATCAGGCCCGTTCCAGAAGCACGGCGATGCCCTGCCCTACGCCGATGCACATGGTCGACAGCGCGTAGCGGCCGCCGGTTTCCTGAAGTTCGAGCGCTGCCGTGCCGGTGATGCGGGCGCCCGACATGCCAAGCGGGTGGCCAAGGGCAATGGCGCCGCCATTGCGGTTGACGCGGGCATCATCATCGGCAATGCCCAGCTGACGAAGCGTGGCAAGGCCCTGGCTTGCAAAGGCCTCGTTGAGCTCGATCACCTCGAGCTGGTCATGGGTCAGACCCAACCGGTCGAGCAGTTTCTGGCTGGCAGGCGCCGGGCCAATGCCCATGATGCGCGGCGGAACACCGGCCGTTGCGCCGCCGAGGATGCGGGCAATCGGTGTCAGGCCATATTTTTTCGCAGCCGCTGCGGAGGCAATGATGAGCGCTGCCGCGCCGTCGTTGACGCCGGATGCATTGCCGGCCGTCACCGTGCCGCCTTCCTTGCGAAATGGCGTGGGGAGCTTGGCGAGCGTCTCGATGGTGGTGGCGCGGGGATGCTCGTCCTTCTCCACGACAACCGGATCGCCCTTGCGCTGCGGAATCGTTACGGAGACGATTTCCTTGGCAAGGCGACCATTGGCCTGCGCCGCCGATGCCTTGTTCTGGCTGCGCACGGCAAAGGCGTCCTGATCCTCGCGGCTCACATGAAAATCGGCCGCGACATTCTCGCCCGTCTCCGGCATCGAATCCACGCCATACTGTTTCTTCATCAGCGGATTGATGAAGCGCCAGCCGATCGTCGTGTCATAGATTTCGGCCGCGCGCGAAAAGGCGGTCTCGGCCTTCGGCATGACGAAGGGCGCGCGGCTCATGCTTTCCACGCCGCCGGCAATCATCAGCTCTGCTTCGCCGGCCTTGATGGCGCGGGCCGCGGCAATGACGGCGTCCATGCCCGAACCGCACAGCCGGTTGATGGTGGTGCCGGTGACCGAGACCGGCAGGCCGGCGAGCAGGAGAGACATGCGCGCGACATTGCGGTTGTCCTCGCCCGCCTGGTTGGCGCAGCCATAGATCACGTCATCCACAGCTTCCCAGTCGACGGAACTGTTGCGCTCCATGAGCGCCTTCAGCGGCACCGCGCCGAGATCATCGGCGCGCACGGACGACAGGGCACCGCCGAAGCGGCCGATGGGGGTGCGGATGTAATCGCAGATATAGGCGTCAGTCATGTCTATCTCCCTCAGGCATGGCGTGCCGAGCCGCAGCGCGGTTCGCCCCTTGCTGATATGCTTAAAGCATAAAACAATTTCGGCCAGCGGCGATTTTGCCGCGGGCGCTCAGAGTGTCGGCACGATCAGGTCGGCCACATCGCCATCGGTATGCAGCGGCGCGCCGGTCATCGCCTGCAGTTCATCCAGCGTCATGCCCTGGCGCATCTCGCGCAGGACGAAATGCCCGGCGCGGATATCGATCACCGCATGGCTGGTATAGACGCGGGTGATGCAGCCGACCCCCGTCAGCGGAAAGGTGCAAGTCTCCACCAGCTTGGGCTTGCCGTCCTTCGTCATATGCTCCGTGATGACGAAGACCTGCTTTGCGCCATGCACCAGATCCATGGCGCCACCGACGGCGGGTACGCCCTTGGAGCCGACGCGCCAATTGGCGAGATCGCCGTTCTGCGCCACCTGATAGGCGCCGAGAATGGCGACATCCAGATGGCCGCCGCGGACCATGGCAAAACTGTCGGCGTGGTGGAAGAAGGAAGCACCCGGCTTCAGCGTCACCGCCTTCTTGCCGGCATTGATGAGGTTCCAGTCCTCCTCCCCTTCCGGTGGCGGCTCGCCAAAATTCAGAATGCCGTTTTCGGTGTGGAAGATCGCCTCGCGACCCGGCGGCTGGTAGCGCGCCACCATTTCGGGAAAGCCGATGCCGAGGTTCACATAGGCGCCATCGGCAATGTCCTGCGCTGCGCGCCAGGCGATCTGGGCGTTGGTGAGCTTCAGGTCGTCACGAGTGTTGAGCGTGCTGCTATCGGTCATGCGTAGGCCACTCCGGCGCGGATGAGAACTTCTTCCTGTTGCGGGTCGGCGACTTCCACGACGCCGTTCACGAAAATGCCGGGTGTGATGACGGCTTCCGGATCGATGCCGCCGGGGGGCAGGATTGTCGTCACCTGGGCAATGGTGGTCTTGGCGGCCATGCACATCAGCGGATTAAAATTGCGGCCGGCCTTGTTGTAGGTGAGGTTGCCGTGGGTATCGCCAAGTTCCGCCTTGACGATGGCGAAATCGGCTTTCAGCCAGCGCTCCTGCACATAGGGCCGGCCGTCGAATTCGGCGATCACCTTCCCGTTGGCAAGTTCGGTTCCGTAAGCGGTTGGCGTATAGAAGGCCGGAATGCCCGCGCCGCCGGCACGGATGCGTTCGGCAAGCGTCCCCTGCGGCACCAGTTCCAGTTCGATTTCGCCGGCGAGATAACGATCGGTGAAGGCGCGCGGATCGGAAGAGCGCGGGAAGGAGCAGATCATCTTTTTGACCATGCCCGCATCGATCATGGCGGCAATGCCGATGCGGCCATTGCCGGCATTGTTGTTGATGACAGTGAGGTTTTTCACGCCTCGGTCGATCAGTGCGTGGATGAGTTCGATCGGCGCGCCCGATCCACCGAAGCCGCCGATCATGATGGTTGCGCCATCGAAAATGCCGGAGACGGCTTCAGCCGTGCTTCCGATTGTCTTGTCCATAGGGGCTCTCTCCCGGAGTTTTTCCTGAGGTGTAGTTAGCGCCCGCCGGTTGCCAGCCGTCAACTTTTTTGTGCGGTATTTGACTTTTGTTCAGATAACGCACAAATTGGGCGGCGACGGGAGTTGGGTATGCGGGAAACGGATTTCATCGGCAGCTTTGCCAAGGGCTTGAAGGTCATCGAAGCCTTCGGCGATGCGAGCCCTCGCCTCTCCATCGCGGATGTCGCGCGCCTGACCGGGCTTGATCGGGCAACGGCGCGGCGCTGTCTGCTGACCCTGCACGAGCTTGGCTATGCCGATTACGACGGGAAATTCTTTTCGCTGACGCCGCGCATCCTGCGCCTCGGCCATGCCTATCTCTCCGCCACGCCGCTTCCGCAGATCATCCAGCCCTTCCTCGATCGCCTGTCGGAAGAGGTGGGGCAGAGCGCTTCCGCAAGCGTGCTGGACGGGGCGGAAGTGGTCTATGTGGCGCGCGCCTCGCAGCGGCGGGTGATGTCGGTCAACCTCATGCCAGGCAGTCGCCTTCCCGCCTATTGCGCCTCCATGGGCCGCGTTCTGCTGGCCGCCCTTGCTGGCGATGAAGCCCGCCAACTGATCGAGGCGAGCGACCGGCGCGCCTACACCCCCTTCACCCGCACAGAGCCTGACGTGCTCATGGACGAGATTGAGCGGGTGCGACGCCAGGGCTTTGCCGTGATCGACCAGGAGCTGGAGCTCGGGTTGCGCTCCATCGCCGTGCCGCTTGCCAATGCGCGTGGCAAGGTGGTCGCGGCGCTGAACATCGGCGCGCCGGCAGCCCAGGTCACACCGGAGACGATGGCGGAACGCTATCTGCCGCCGCTGCAAGCGATCGCGCAACAGCTGCGTCCGCTCCTCCCTTGAGGCTGTCGCGACTCGGTTTCCGTGGTGACGACCCAGACCCGTTGACAGCTGTCAACTGATTCCCTTGCTGTCACTGCCGGGGCAAAAGTGCAGGGGAGCGGCCGCACGGCAAGCCGGTTTTCGTGCCATCGGGCTTGCATGGCCCGCCAAAAAATCCGAGCATCTGCTGTCCGTATTTTTCCCCATGCCTGGATGTTTTTATGACCAGACCTTTGACGATCCGCACCGCCGCCGCAGCGCTTGATGCCGGCACCACGACAGCCAGTACTCTGGCCGATGAAGCTATGTCCCGCATCAGCGATCCAGCCGGCGAGGGCGCCCGTGTCTTCATTCGCCGCAACGATCAGCGCGCCCGCCACCTCGCGGCCGCCTCGGAGAGGACCCGCGCGGCAGGCTTTTCGCGCTCGCCGCTGGAGGGTGTGCCGATCTCGGTGAAGGACCTTTTCGATATCACCGGCGAGACGACGTTGGCCGGCTCGGTTGCGCTGACGGGTAAGCCGGTTGCCACAGAAAATGCCCCGGTTGTCTCCCGCCTGATTGCCGCCGGCGCCGTCATCACCGGCACCACCAATATGAGCGAGTTTGCCTTTTCCGGCATCGGCATCAATCCGCATTACGGCACGCCGAAAAATCCCTACGACCGCGCCACCGGCCGCGTGCCCGGCGGCTCCTCGTCCGGTGCTGCCGTGTCGGTGACGGACGGCATGGCGGTGGCGGCCATCGGCACGGATACCGGCGGCTCCATCCGCATTCCGTCTGCCCTTTGCGGCCTGACCGGCTTCAAGCCAACTGCGCGCCGCGTCTCGGCAAAGGGCGTCGTGCCGCTCTCCACCTCGCTCGATTCCATCGGTCCACTCGCGGCCAGCGTCACCTGCTGCGCCATCATCGACGCCATCATTTCGGCAAGTGGTGAGGGCGTGCCGGAGGCCGCGCCCATCCGCGGTCTACGCCTCGCCGTGCCGCAGACCGTAGTGTTGGACGGCATGGACAAGACGGTTGCCGCCGCGTTCCAGCGAACGCTCTCGGCCCTCTCCGCCGCGGGCGCCGTCATCACCGAAATCGAGATCCCGGAGTTCGAAACGTTGTCCGGTATCTATGGGCGCGGCGGGCTGGTGGCGCCGGAAGCCTGGCACTGGCACCGCGCCCTGCTGGAGGAAGCGGGCGACACCTATGACCCGCGCGTCAAGACGCGCATCCTGCGCGGGCGGGATTTGAGTGCTGCCGATTATCTCGATGCGCTGGCGGCGCGTGCCGCATGGACGGCTGGCGTGACCGAGCGTGTGCGCGGTTATGATGCGGTGATCCTGCCAACCGTTCCGATCATCGCACCGGAGATTGCGCCGCTCGTGGCAGACGATACGGCCTTCTTTGCCGCCAACGGCCTCGTCCTGCGCAATCCGACCTTCTTCAACTTCCTGGATGGCTGCGGGCTTTCCGTGCCCTGCCACCGGCCGGACGAGGCGCCTGTCGGCCTGATGATTGCCGGAACCGCAATGCAGGACCGACACATCCTGTCCGTCGGCCTTGCCATCGAAGCGGTGCTGAACGCGGTCCGCGGCGAATGATCGAGGAGGGGAGGGGGTGCCCCTCCCGTCACTCTCGGGGGAGGCCGCTTGCCGCGACCACCACCGCTCCCTCTTTGGCTCGGCGGTTCGCCCGGTCGGCTGAGGTTCAAGAAAATTGGCTTTTTTCTTTCCCCGTGTCCGAAGGGCGTGTTATAAATCAACGCATGCAAAGCATCGGCCCGTTTGGCCGCCCTGCCGCATAACCTTCACCCCGCGGAAAAATTATCGGACATGAATCATGGTCGCGAGGCCGTGCGGTTAACCCGCCGTTTACCATGATTTCCGCACGGATCATTCGGCGGCCAGAACCTGCAAACTCTCAACGATGCGGCGGATTTCCGGCCGGCAGGAGCCGCAATTGGTGCCGGCCGACAGCGCCCCGCCGACCGCCTCCACCGAGCAGCACCCGGCTCTCACTGCGCCCGCGATCTGGTTTGCGCCGATATTGAAGCAGGAACAGACGAGCGCGCCGGGATCCGGCCGATCCAGGGCGGGGCGGCCGGCAAGAAGCGCCTGGCGCTCGACCGGATCAAGCTGTGGTTGGCCCAGTTGCGAGACGATCCAGGCGCGCGAGACCTCGACCGGAGAGGGGCTGACGAAGAGCGCACCCACCAGCCGGTCCCCGGCGAAGAAGGCAAGCCGCGTCCTTTTTTCATGGCGGTCCAGAGCGCCGCTGGCGGTCGCCTCCGTGCCGATGCCAAGGCTATGCCTTGCCCACGCCTCCCAGTCCTCGATTGGTTGGTCGAAGGCAAGTTCGATCCGGTAGCCCGCCTCGGTCCTGGCGAGCGCCCGGTAAGACGCGCCCTGCGGCTGCGGCTTCTGGTGCGAAACGGCAAAGGCATAGGCAGCCTGCGCGGCGCGCTTCACAGAAACGGCGCCGTGTTTCAGCGCCGGCTGGCCCGAAACCGGATCGGTGCATGGTGAAACCAGCGCGTTGATGCGGGCAGGGGATGCCGTCTCCTCCGTCCAGTGCATGGCGACGAAGACGGCGCCGCGGCGCTGCCGCTCCGTGATGAGCGCGCGCACGGTGACGCGCCCTCCGCCGGAGGCGGCAATGTCCACGAGATCTGCATCGTTGATGCCGCGCGTCTTTGCATCCAGCGGATGGATCTCGCAAAAAGGCTCGCCGATATGGGCGGAGAGGCGGGCGCTTTTTCCGGTTCGCGTCATCGTGTGCCAGTGATCGCGGATGCGACCGGTGTTGAGCACCAGCGGAAAATCGACCTCCACCCGTTGCGGTACGGCAGACGGCGTGGGCACGAAGCGGGCCCGGCCATCGGCATGGAAAAAGCCGCCATCGGCAAAGAAGCGCCGGTCGATGGCCGGCTGCCCCCGGCGCTGCGGCCATTGGAATGGCGTAAGCTCACTATAGGCTTCGGCGCCGATGTCGGCGTGGGCGCCGATGTCGAAATCGCGCTCGCCGTCGTTGTCGAAGGCGGACAGCGCTGCATGTTCGGCAAAGATAGCGGCCGCGCTATCGTAAGCAAAGGCTTTCGCAAATCCCATCCGCTGCGCCACCGCCTGAAGCTGCCACCAGTCCGGCCGTGCCTCGCCGGGGGAGGGGAGGAATGGCCGCTGGCGCGAAATCCGCCGTTCCGAATTGGTGACCGTGCCGGATTTTTCACCCCAGCCCGTTGCCGGCAACAGCACATGGGCAAAGCGCGTCGTATCGGTGGTCCGCTCGATATCGGAGACGACCACAAAGGGGCAGGCGGCAAGGGCGGCCTTCACCTGGTCGGCATCCGGCATGGAGACGACGGGGTTGGTGGACATGATCCAGAGCGCCTTGATGCGCCCGTCTGCCACCGCCTCGAACATCTCGACGGCCTTCAGCC
The DNA here is from genome assembly GCF_042611105.1 of Neorhizobium fuzhouense. Taxonomy (NCBI): domain Bacteria; kingdom Pseudomonadati; phylum Pseudomonadota; class Alphaproteobacteria; order Hyphomicrobiales; family Rhizobiaceae; genus Neorhizobium; species Neorhizobium fuzhouense. Next base: position 147,920 of record NZ_JBHFFP010000008.1, read on the forward strand.
CGGGTTTCTGCGCCATCCTCGGTGCGCTCCAGAAGCGCTGGACCCGCTCCCGGTGCTCAGCGTTCTCGATCGCCATATGGGCGGCCAGCATATTGGCAAGCCCGCCGACCTCGCGCCCGCCCATGGCATTCGGCTGGCCCGTCAGCGAAAACGGCCCCATGCCGGGGCGCCCGATGCGGCCGGTAGCCAGATGACAGTTGATGATGGCGTTCACCTTGTCGGTGCCGACCGAAGACTGGTTGACGCCCTGGCTATAGCAGGTCACCACCTTTTCGCTTCGGGCGAAAAGCTCGAAAAACTGCCGGATCTGCAGGGCAGGAAGCCCGGTTGCGGTGATAAGATCGGCCATGGAAAGATCGGCGGCGGCAAGCGCCTGCGCAAAACCGTGCGTATGGGCGCTGACGTAATTTTCGTCGACGGCACCGGTGCGGGCAAGATGGGTAAGGAGCCCGTTGAACAGCGCCACGTCGCCATCGGCTTGGATGGAAAGGTGCAGATCGGCAATATCGGACGTCGCCGTGCGGCGCGGATCGATGACCACCACCCTCATTCCCGGCCTTGCCGCCTTGGCGGCGGCGATGCGCTGGAAAAGCACCGGATGGCACCAGGCCATGTTGGAGCCGACCAGCACGACGAGATCGGCAAGCTCCAGATCTTCGTAAGTACCGGGCACCGTATCGGACCCGAAGGCACGGCGATGGCCGGCAACGGAGGAGGCCATGCAGAGGCGCGAATTGGTATCGATATTGGCCGAGCCGATAAAACCCTTCATCAGCTTGTTGGCGACATAATAATCTTCGGTCAGCAACTGCCCTGAAACGTAGAATGCCACCGCATCCGGGCCATGCTCGGCAATCACGGCCGAAAATCGCTCCGCCACGCGGGCAAGTGCGGCATCCCAGGAGGTAGGCTTCCCGTCCATCTCCGGTTGAATCAGCCGCCCCTCCAGCCCGATCGTCTCGGCCAGCGCCGATCCCTTCGAACACAGTTTGCCGAAATTGGCCGGATGATCCGGATCGCCGCGTACGCTGACGCCACCATCGTCTTCCACTCTTGCAATGACCCCGCAGCCGACGCCGCAATAGGGACAGGTGGTGCGCGTTTCATTAGACATCCTGGTTGTGCCTTGCGAGTGTTGAAAGCTCAGGGCGATGCTGGTCTCGACACAGACCTTGCCGGAAAGCTCGTGGATGTGTATATAATTGCGCACTGGGTTGATCGATGACCGAACGCGACAGCCGAAAGATCATCCAGCGTCTCAAGGACGAAGGATTTGTCGTCGTGTCGGTGCGCGGCTCACACCACAAGCTGCGCAAGGCTGAGCGGACGGTCATCGTTCCGCACCCGAAGAAGGATCTTCCGCTCGGCACGGCCCGCTCCATCGCGCGCCAGGCCGGCTGGATCGAGGAAGGATAGACCAGATGCGCCATTACATTGCCCTCGTCCACAAAGAAGCCGACAGCGCCTTCGGCGTGAGCTTTCCGGATCTGCCCGGCGTGTTTTCGGCAGCAGACGCGGAAAGCGATCTGGTTTCCAATGCCGTCGAAGCACTGCGTCTGTGGGCTGAGGATGAGACGCTTCCCGATCCCACTCCGATAGAGGTGCTGCTGGCGCGAGATGATATCCGCGCGGAGCTTGGTCTCGGGGCTGTGCTCATTCGTATCCCGCTCATTGAAGACGACAGCCGCGTGGTGCGCGCCAACGTGACATTCGAGGCCGGCACGTTGAAGGCAATTGATGCCGAAGCCGCCAGACGTGGCCTGACCCGCTCGGCGTTTCTGGCTAGTTGCGCGCGCAAGGAAATCGAAACCCGCGGGTAGGGAAGGGCAGGCGGCCCGACGAGAATTTCGCCACGGCGCATCGGCGCCAGCATCCGCGTCATTCCGCGGCCACCATCAGCGGCTGTTCCAGCCTGATCGACAGCTGGCCGTCGAGGTTGCGCAACGGAATGGTTTTCACCGCCCCTTCGTCAGCTCCCTGCGCCTGTCCGGTTTCCAGCGAGATCACCCAGTTGTGCAGCGGGCAGGTGACGGCCTTGCCGTGGACGATGCCCTGGGAGAGCGGCCCGCCCTTGTGCGGGCAGTGGTCCTCGATGGCAAAGACCTCGTTTTCGGCGGTGCGGAACACGGCGATCTTGCCGTTTGGTGTTTTCACGCAGCGCGCGCCGCGAAGGGGGATGTCGTCGATATGGCCGATGTCGATGAAGGTCATGCGATGCTTCTCCTGGTTGAAGTCCCCTCCCCAACCCCTCCCCACAAGGGGGAGGGGCTCACAGTGCCGAACCGTCACGCGGAAAACGAAGCGGTGCTGCAACGAGTCTCCCCCCTCGTGGGGGAGATGGCCGGCAGGCCAGAGAGGGTATTGCTTTGCCTATTCCGCCGCCTCGCCATAGCCCACGGTCGCCATAGGCTTGAACTCGTGCTTGTCCTTGCCGGACACGCGTTCCGACCACGGGTCCACCTGCGCGAATTTCTGCGAAAACACGAAACGCTCGTAATAGGCGCGGCGGCGGTCGGGATCCTGCAGGATCTGGCGGCGGATCTCGTCATGGCCGATGCGCTTTGCCCATTTGTAGATGCGCTCGAGATAACGCCCCTGTTCGCGGTACATCTGGGTGAGCGCCACGATATGCTCCAGCGCCTCGTCCTCGGTCTTCACCAGCCCCAGAACGTCGGTGCCCTTGATGTCGAGACCGGCGGCACCGGCGAAATGGATCTCGAAGCCCGAATCCACGCAGATGACGCCGATATCCTTGCAGGTGGCTTCGGCGCAGTTGCGCGGACAGCCCGAGACCGCAAGCTTCAGCTTGGCCGGCGTCCACGAGCCCCACATGAACTTTTCGATGCGGATGCCAAGGCCGGTCGAATCCTGCGTGCCGAACCGGCACCAGTCGGACCCGACGCAGGTTTTGACGGTGCGCAACCCCTTGGCATAGGCCTGACCCGAGATGAAACCGGCCTTGCCAAGATCGGCCCAGACTGCCGGCAGGTCTTCCTTCTCAATGCCGAGAAGATCGATGCGCTGGCCGCCGGTGACCTTCACCATGGGGATTTCGAACTTGTCGACGACATCGGCGATGGCGCGCAGTTCGGCAGCATTCGTGACCCCGCCCCACATGCGCGGCACGACGGAATAGGTGCCGTCCTTCTGGATATTGGCGTGGACACGCTCGTTGATATAGCGCGACTGGTAATCGTCGGCATATTCGTCCGGCCAGTCGGACACGAGGTAGTAGTTGAGCGCCGGGCGGCATTTAGCGCAGCCGCAGGAGGTTTTCCACTCCAGTTCCTGCATTACGGCCGGAATGGTTTTCAAGGTCTTCGCCTTGATCAGCCGGCGCACTTCGTCATGGCCCAGCTCAGTGCAGGTACACATGGGCGTGACGGCAGCCGGGTTATAGGCATCACCCAGCGTCAGCGCCATCAGCTGCTCGACAAGGCCGGTGCAATTGCCGCAGGAAGCGGAGGCTTTCGTGTGGGCGCGCACGCCATCCAGCGTCGTAAGCCCTTTGCCCGTAATCGCGCCTGTGATCTTGCCCTTGCAGACGCCGTTGCAGCCGCAGATTTCCGCATCATCCGGCAAGGCTGCAACGGCCGCCATAGGGTCCAGCGGAGACCCTCCCTGGTAGGACTGGCCAAAAATCAGGGTGTCGCGCATTTGGGAAATGTCGGTGCCCTTCTTCAGAAGATCGAAGAACCACGAGCCATCCGCCGTCTCGCCGTAGAGCACCGCCCCAATGATGCGGTTATCCTTCAGGACGAGGCGCTTGTAGATGCCGGCGGAGGCATCGCGCAGAACGATTTCCTCGCGGTCAGGCGCTTCGGCAAAATCACCGGCGGAAAACAGGTTGATGCCGGTGACCTTGAGCTTGGTGTTGACGACCGACCCCTGATACTCGGCCGAACCACCCGTTAGCCGGTCGGCCAGCACGCGCGCACTTTCATACAGCGGCGCCACCAGCCCGTAACAGATGCCGCGATGTTCGGCGCATTCGCCAAGCGCGAAAATCGAGGCATCCGAGGTCATCATGCCATCGTCCACCACGATGCCGCGGTTGACCGCAAGCCCCGCCTCCTTGGCAAGGCCTGAAGCCGGGCGGATGCCGACGGCCATGACCACCATGTCGCCGAAGATCACCCGGCCGTCTTCCAGCTCGATGCCCTCGACCTTCTCCGTTCCGAGAATCCGCTTGGTATTCGCCTTGGTGATGATCTCGATGCCGCGCTCGGAGAGCGCCTTTTCCAAGAGATAGGCGGCGGGCGGATCGAGCTGGCGTTCCATAATCGTCGGGTTGAGGTGAATGACCGTCACCTCCATGCCCTGCCGCTTCAATCCGTAAGCCGCCTCCAACCCCAGAAGACCGGCGCCGATGACGATGGCACGGCCTTTTGCCGAGGCAATCTCGACCATCTTTTCCACGTCATCGAGATCGCGATAGGCGAGAACGCCGGGCAGTTGATGACCGGGCACCGGGATGATGAAGGGCAGCGAACCGGTGGCGATCACCAGCTTGTCGTAAGCGACCGTGATGCCATTGGCGGAGGTAACGGTTTTTGCCTGCCGGTCGATGCCGGTGACTTTTGCGCCCTTGTGCAGCGTCACGCCATGCGCTGCGTACCACGCGTCATCATGGATGACGATGTCCCCATATGCCTTTTCGCCTGAAAGCACCGGCGAGAGCATGATGCGGTCATAGTTGACGCGCGGTTCGGCGTTGAAGATCGTCACGTCGAAAAGGCCGGGCGCCTTTTCGAACAGTTCTTCCAGCATGCGCCCCGGCGCCATGCCATTGCCGATGATAACCAGTTTCTGCGTCATGGTGCTCACTCCGCGGCTTCCACGAAGCGGTGACGTTCGTAGAGGAACTTCAACACGGCTTCGCGGGATTTGAGGTAGGTGCGATCGGAGGCAAGCGCGATGCGGTCGCGCCCGCGCGGGATCGGCACCTCCAGCACTTCGCCGATCCTGGCCGCCGGCCCATTGGTCATCATCACGATGCGATCAGAGAGGAGCACGGCCTCGTCCACATCATGGGTGATCATGATCATCGTGTTGCCGAGCCGCGAGTGAATCTCCATCACGGCATCCTGAAGATGGGCGCGGGTCAAGGCATCGAGTGCGCCAAAGGGTTCATCGAGCAGCAGGATCTTTGGCTCCATGGCGAGCGCGCGCGCAATGCCGACGCGCTGTTTCATGCCGCCGGAGATTTCCGACGGGCGCTTGTCCTTGGCATGGGCCATCTGCACGAGATCGAGATTGCGCATCACCCAGTCGTGCTTTTCGGCGCGCGTCTTCTTGCCGGCAAAAACCTTGGAGACGGCGAGATTGACGTTTTCATAGACGGTCAGCCAGGGCAGCAGGGAATGGTTCTGGAACACCACGGCGCGTTCCGGGCCGGGGGAATTGACCTCGGCATTGTCAAGCAGCACCGCGCCGGCCGAGACGCGGGTGAGTCCGGCAATGAGGTTCAACAGCGTGGACTTGCCACAGCCGGAATGGCCGATGATGGAGACGAACTCACCCTTGTCGATGGTGAGCGAAATATCCTTCAGCACTTCGGTCTTCGTGCCGGCCCGCTCGAAGCTCTTGTCGACGTGATCGATTTTCAGATAGGCGCTCATGGGGTCTCTCCTCAGTTCCGGGCCGTGCCGCGGGTGACGACGGAGCCGATCAGAGCCACCAGCTTGTCGAGGACAAAGCCGGTGACGCCGATATAGGCGAGCGCCACGATGATGTCGGTGAGGCGCGAGGAATTCCACGCATCCCAGATGAAGAAGCCGATGCCGACGCCGCCAGTCAGCATTTCGGCGGCAACGATGGCAAGCCACGACAGGCCCACCCCGATGCGAAGGCCGGTGAAGATGTAAGGGGCAGCCGCCGGCACCATGATGCGGACAAAAAATTCCAGCGGATTGAGGCGCAGCACGCGGGCGATGTTGCGATAGTCATCGGGAATATTGCGGACACCGACAGCGGTGTTGATGATGACCGGCCAGATCGAGGTGATGAAGATCACGAAGATGGCCGACGGATTGGAATTCTGGAAGGCGGCGAGCGACAGCGGCAGCCAGGCGAGCGGCGGTACCGTGCGCAGCACCTGGAAGATCGGGTCAAGCCCGCGCATCGCCCAGACGGATTGCCCGACGACGGCGCCCAAAAGCACGCCGGCCACGGCTGCAAGACCAAAGCCCATCGCCACACGCTCCAGCGAGATCAGCACGCGCCAGGCAAGGCCGATATCCTGCGGGCCATTGTTGAAGAAGGGGGAGGCGATGAGATCGTAGCTGTCGATCCACACCTGCGACGGCGGTGGAAGATTGGCGCCGGGGCCGGAACAGGCAATCTGCCAGATGCCGAGCAGCGCCAGAAGCACCACGAGCGGCGGCACGACATTGCGCAGCAGCGCCATCGCTAAGGGCTTCAGGTTGAGTTTCGGCACCGGACGGCGCGACAGCGCAACGACGGTGCCGCTTGTGCCGGCCGTTGCCTTTGCGATGGTCTTCGCCGTCATCTCAGTCTCGGCCTTGCGGGCTGTTGCGGTCATTGTGTGGTCCTCTCGGGCGCAGTTATCAGGATCAATCACAGGTCACGGGGTTCGGGCGCCCCGCATACGCTGCCGGAGTTGCCGACCGAAGGCAGAGAGCACAGGGACGCCCCTCATCCCCCTGCCGGGACCTTCTCCCCGCATGCGGGGAGAAGGGGTTTTGCATCGGGCAGGAACGCCCCTCCCAAACCCTCCCCACAAGGGGGAGGGCTTAACCCGGCGCCCGCTCTACGGCAGGAACCGAACACCTGCCGCGTTGGGTCTCCCCCCTTGTGGGGGAGATGGCCGGCAGGCCAGAGGGGGTCTCCTTAGAAGGGCGGCAGCCTGGTGAGGGGCAGCCTCAGGCGCTTGCCTTGATCGAAAGGCTGTCGAGATACGCTTTCGGATTTTCCGGATCGAAAACCTTGCCGTCGAAGAAGGTTTCCTTCCCGCGCGAGGAACTGGCCGGGATGTCGGCGGCAGCGACACCGAGATCCTTGGCGGCGGCGCGCCAGATGTCTTCGCGGTTCACCTTGTCGACCAGCGCCTTGATGTCGGTATCCGGCGCGAACTTGCCCCAGCGGATGTTTTCGGTGAGGAACCAGGCGTCGTGGCTCTTGAAGGGATAGGAGGCATGGTCCTTCCAGAACTTCATCTCGAGACCGGACTTTTCCACTACACGGTCATTGCCGTAATTGATGGTGCCCTTCAGGCGCCCGGCCACATCCTTCGGCGGCACGTTGAACCACTGGCGCTTGCCCAGGATGGCGGCCATTTCTTCCTTGTTGTCCATGCTGTCGGCCCAGATCTGGGCTTCCATCACGGCCATCATCAGGGCGCGGGCGGCATTCGGGTTCTTCTCGATCCAGTCCGAGCGCAGTCCGAGCGCCTTTTCCGGATGGCCCTTCCACAGCTCGCCGGTGGTGCAGGCGGTAAAGCCGATGCCCTGGTTGACCAGTTGCTCGTTCCACGGCTCGCCCACACAGAAGGCATCCATGTTGCCAACCTTCATGTTCGCTACCATCTGCGGCGGCGGCACGACGATGGTGGAGACGTCCTTGTCCGGATCGATGCCGCCGGCGGCGAGCCAATAGCGGATCCAGAGATCATGCGTGCCGCCCGGGAAGGTCATCGCCACCTTGATTTCGTTGCCGGCGGCCTTCTTGGCGGCAAAGGCCGCCTTCAGCTTGGAGGCATCCAGCTGCACGCCGGTCGATGCATATTCCTTGGCAACCGAAATGCCCTGGCTGTCGAGGTTGAGGCGGGCCAGGATCGACATCGGCACGGCGACATTGTTCTGCGTCACCTTGCCGGTGGACATCAGATAGGGCAGGGGCGTCAGGATATGGGCGCCATCGATGCCGTTGGCGGCGCCGCCGAGCACGAGATTGTCGCGCGTCGCCCCCCAGGAGGCCTGCTTCAGCACTTCGACATCCGGCATGCCATGCTTGGCAAACAGGCCCTTTTCCTGCGCGATGATCAAGGGTGCCGCATCGGTCAGCGCGATAAAGCCGAGCTTGACGCCCTTCACTTCCGGGCCGGCTCCTGCGGCAAAGGCACCGGAGGGAAAGGCCATGCGGACCGCGCCGATCAAGCCTGCGGCTGCGGTCGTCTTCAAAATTCCGCGGCGGCTAAAGCCTGCGCCTGTCGTCTTCGTCATATGCTGTTCCCCTTTTTTGGTGACGGAGATGCGGAAAAACAAAAAACGCCGCCCGGTATGATGCGCGCCACGGGCAAAATCCCATGGGTTGCAAAAACCAAGCGACGTCGGTGTCTCTGGTGAACGCGGTATAGGCGCTCTTTGTCTCCGGTCGCCGTTGACCGGATGCGTTTAGAAATGCAAAGGCCGTGCCAGTTGCATCGGGCGCGGGCTATGTGGCTGAAAGAGCTTGTTCTTGTGGAGAATATGCCTCGACTATCTGCTGCAGCATGCGCGTCAGGCCTGCATAAATTGCGGGCACATGCTGCAATTGCCTAAAACATGCCGCACGGGAAATGGGCAGTGGGAGGGGCGGCGCAGATGGATTTGGGCGAGTGGCGAGCGGGGCTGGTGACGTTGCATGTGCCGTTTTACCCCCTCTGCCCTGCCGGGCATCTCCCCCACAAGGGGGGAGATCAGACTGGGTTCACGCCGCAGTCACTATTGGGCAGGGGCGCCGCATGTGCCGTCTACCCCCCCTCTGTCCTCCCGGACATCTCCCACTCAAGGGGGGAGAACCGACGTGACAAGCGTCCCGTTCCCAGCATCAAACGGTGCGGCCGGGTTAAGCCCTCCCCCTTGTGGGGAGGGTTTGGGAGGGGACTTTCTCCATATGCGATAGCCCTTGCACATGGGGGAGATCAGCGCGGGGTTTATGCCGCAGTCCCAATGTACACGTCTTGCCGCCGCCGGTTGGGCGGGCGCCGAAACGCGGATTGCTGCCTGTTCGGCAGACACTTTGGTGTCTGGGGATCGAGACCCCCGTTTCCAGCTGATCTCCCCCCGTGTGGGGGAGATGTCCGGCAGGACAGAGGGGGGTGAACCGCAGGTGCGACGTCGACCCTCAAAAATCCTGCGGATCACTCCCCGCAGCTCCGCCGCTTTTCACGGCAAAGCCCGCGACGTATTCCTGCATTCGCGCCGGATCGAAAACATGACCGTCCATGAAACGGTCGTTGTCCGCGACACCCTCAAGACCTTCGCCGCCATCAACCGGCGCAGCATCAGCTCCGAGCGCCGAGCGATAGAGATCCGGGCGAAACGCGCTTTTTGCCTTGGCAAGCGCTTGCTCGCCATAGCCGGTCTGGCCCCAGCGGATCATCTGGCTGAAAATCCACAGCGCCTGGTTTTCGCGCGGCAGGTTGGCGCTTTGCCGGTGGAACTGGAAGTAATCGGGGATCACCCGGCGGTTGCCCTTGGCATCCAGGCTGAACTCGCCGGCGAGCACATGGCGGATGATGTCCTTGGAGGCTGCAATATACCGCGGCCCCGCCAGCATGTCGGCGAGTGTGTCGTGGTTATCGGCGTCGTCGCACCAGCGTGCGGCGGCATCGAGCGCCACGATCAGCCGCGATACGGTGTCTGCATTCGCCTCGGCCCAGTCGGGCCGCATGCCGATGACCTTTTCCGGTGCCGAGGGCCAGATATCCTGTTTGGCCGCGACGATGCGCCCAACACCACGCTCGCAGGCCACCATGTTCCACGGCGCGCCGACGCAGAAGCCGTCGATGGCGCCTGCGGCCAGTGCATCGGAGGTGAGGGGAGGGGGAACCACGACCAGCTTCACGTCGCGATCCGGATCGATGCCGCCGGCCGCCAGCCAATAACGAAATTCGTAATTGTGCGAGGAGAAGGGATAGGTCATGCCAAGCGTCGGCGGCTGTTCGCGCCGCTCGCGCATATCCTGAACGACGGCGGAAAGCGCCCGCGCATTTTCCAGCGCCGAGGCCTGCTCGCCAAGCCCGGTCAGCGCCTGCATGCGGGAGAAGAGCCGGGTGGAGAGCGTGATCGCATTGCCGCCGCGCCCCAGCGAAAACGGCGTGATGGTGGGCGAGGGGTTGGAGCCGAGGCCCAGCATGGAGGCAACCGGCATGGGCGAGAGCATATGGGCGATGTCGAACTGGCGAAAGGCCAGCCGGTCGCGCACATTGGCCCAGGAGACATCGCGCACCAGATCGAGCGTCAGTCCTTCACGTTCGGCAAGACCCGTCTCGAGCGCGGCAATCAGGATGGAGGCATCCATCAGCGGAATGAAGCCGGCGCGCAGCACGCGCTGCTCGCGCCCGGCAAGGATGGCCGGGCCAGCCGGTGCGCCGATGTCTTCCACCTTCGTTGCCATGTCACCCGCTCCCGCATGTCCCGATCGTTCAATCACAGCAGCAACCCCGCTGCCGTCACCACGCTCTGGGCGATGTCGGCCAGTTTCTTCTTCTCGTTCATCGCCGTCTGGCGCAGAAGCGCAAATGCTTCTTCTTCCGACAGGCCACGCATCTTCATCAGGATACCCTTGGCACGCTCGATCACCTTGCGCTCGCCGAGCTGGCTGCGCGCTTCGGCCAGTTCCCGCTGCAGGCGGCTGAAGGCGTTGAAACGGCTGACGGCCATGTCGAGGATGGGCTTCACTCGCTCCTTGCGCAGCCCGTCGACGATATAGGCAGACACGCCCGCATCCACTGCCGCCTCGATGGAGGCCGTATCGGAGCGATCGACAAACATGGCGATCGGGCGCGAGACGGTGCGCGTCAGCTGGAACAGGTGTTCCATCATGTCGCGATTGGGGTTTTCGATATCGATGATGATCACATCGGGCGACAGCGTCTCGATGGTACGGGCAATGCCGGTCATCTCATGGGCGACGGTGACGCGCAGATGCCCCGCCTCGCGCAAGCCTTCCTCGATGATGGCCGCGCGCACGGCATTTTCATCGATCACAAGAATGGTGAGGTCGGGGGCTCGCATAGAGAAGTGATGCCGCAGCGCAGCATGCTTGGCAAGCCTGTTTCCCCGCAAAAGGTGCGGTCTCCCATTGTCTTGCAGCTGCCCGGCTCATGGTCCGTTGTGAGTTCGCATGAAGCCGTTGCTCAGCTGCTGCGGGGCGCAAGCCTGCCATAGGCGCCGAGGATGAACCGTTCGGCCTGGTTGAGATAGGTCTCCATGCTGTCTGCGGCCTTTGCCGCCTGTCCCTCCTCGAATTCTGTGAGGATCTTCAGGTTCTGGTCAATGAAGGGGGCGTGCAGGAATTCGGGATCGCGCAAGAGGCCGAAGACGAGGCGCAGTTCCAGCGAGACTTCGAAGAAGAAGGCCGACAGGCGCGGGCTGTCGGCCAGTTCCACCACGGCGGCATGAAAGGCGATGTCGGCGCTGCCGACACCGAGCCAGTCTTGCGTGCTGCGGCAGGTTCGGGCCGCATCGACAGCGGCGCGCATCTTCTTGGCGCTCGGGTGGCTGGGATGCGCCTGTGAAAGGGCCGGACATTCGATCATCCGGCGCACCCGGTAGATGTCCATGATCGTTGCCATGCTGGGGGTGGCGACGAAGACGCCGCGATTGGCCTCGTGGCGCAGAAGCCCCTCTTTGGTCAGCAGGCGAAACACCTCGCGAAGCGTGTTGCGCGACACCTGCATTTCTTCGCTGAGCGCCAGTTCCGACAGGTGGCTGCCGGGCGTCAGGCGGCCGGACACCACCTGTTCACGGATCCGGTCCGCCACCGTTTCGGCAAGCGTCTGGACAATGGTCGATTGCGCCTCATTTGCCGCGTTGTGTGCCGCGTTGAGTATTTTCATCTCGTCCCGATCCGCCCTGACCTGACTTGCGCTGCCCTGGTCCGTCTTCAACTGCCCCGTCCCCGTCTATCCCCGCCAGGCTCTTCCGCCTGCTGGAATCGGCATGTTCCACAGCCATAGGCGCGAACGGGAGGCCACATCAACAGGAAAGCGCCTGCGCCTTGTGATGCACTGCACAACAGAATGGCATTTGATTACATGTAGGGCAATGTGTAAATATTGTTCAACACTATGGACATGATTGTTCTCCTTTGCTAGCGTTCCCTGGTCTTGGCCCGGGGGAGCTTCACATGCGCACAATCGATCTCAACAGCGATCTCGGCGAGAGTTTCGGGGCCTGGACGATGGGCGACGATGCGGCCATGCTGGACGTGGTAACGAGCGCTAATATTGCCTGCGGCTTTCACGCCGGCGATCCGGCCGGCATCCTGAAGACCGTGAAGGCAGCGGCCGCCCGCCAAGTCGCCATCGGCGCCCATGTCGGCTATCGGGATCTGGCAGGCTTTGGCCGCCGCAACATGGATCCCTCAAGCGAAGAGCTGGTCGGCGACGTGATCTACCAGATCGGCGCGCTGCAGGGACTTGCACGCGCTGCCGGCACCCGCGTCACCTATGTGAAGCCGCATGGCGCGCTCTACAACACCATCGCCGTGGATGCCCGTCAGGCGGAAGACGTGATCACCGCCATCAAGGCGGTCAACCCGGATCTCGTTCTGATGGCGCTTGCCGGTTCGCCGCTCGTCGAGCAGGCGCGGGCGGCCGGCCTCCGGGTCGTCGCGGAAGCCTTTGCCGACCGCGCCTATACGGCAGATGGCCAGCTGCTGTCGCGTCGCCTGCCCGGTGCCGTGCTGCACGATCCCGAAGAGGTGGCCGAGCGGATGATCGCTCTGGTGCGCGACGGCACGATCCTCTCCATTGATGGAACGCTGACCACCATTGAGGCCGACAGCATCTGCGTCCATGGCGACAGCCCCGGCGCGGTCGAGATCGCGCGCCGTCTTCGGCTTCGTCTGACCGAGGCAGGTCTTGCCATTGCCGCCTTTGCGGATGCCGCATGAGCGTGTGTCCGGCCCTGGAAACGTCAGCGGAGAGCGTGGGCGCATGGCGCATCCTGCCGATGCGCCATGGCGCGGTGCTGCTGGAGCTTGCCGATCTGAAGCAGACGCTTGCGCTTTACGATGCGCTTTGCCGTCAAAACCTGGCCGGCATCCGCGAGATCATTCCGGCAGCCCGCACGGTGATGATCGAGTTCGATCCGGCCCTGCTGTCACTTGAAACCCTTGCAACCACCCTCCGCGGGCTCGACACGGCCGAGACAGCTTCCCAAGCAGGCGCCTGCATCGAGATCCCGGTGCGCTATGACGGCGAGGATCTCTCGGACGTCGCAGAGGTTTTGAACATGTCTCCCGAGGAGGTCGTGCGCCGGCATACGGGTCATGACTATCTGGTGGCATTTACCGGTTTTGCGCCGGGCTTTGCCTATCTTGCCGAGGGCGATCCGCGCCTTGTCGTGCCGCGCCGGAAATCGCCGCGCACGCTGGTGCCGGCAGGCTCGGTGGGGCTCGCCGGTGCCTTCAGCGGCATCTATCCGAAGGCAAGCCCGGGCGGATGGCAGCTGATCGGCACCACGCCGCTTGCCCTCTTCGATATCGACCGCCAGCCGGCGGCACTCCTGCAGCCGGGCCAGCGGGTGCGTTTCGTCGATATGGCGAAGGACGCCGCCTACGCCGTCCAGGGGGACGGGCGCGAAACTTCGTTCTCGAAGCGCGCGACAGCGCCGGGTGCCCAGCCCGGGAACGCCATCGAAGTTCTGAGCGTCGGGCTTCCGGTTCTGTTTCAGGATCTTGGCCGCGCGGGGCTCGTCGCCCAGGGCATCAGCCGCTCCGGCGCTGCCGACCGGGAAAGCCTCAAGGCGGCAAACCGTCTCGTCGGCAATCCGGCAGAGACCGCGGCGCTTGAAATCACGCTTGGTGGCTTTTCCTTCCGCATGCGCGGGCAGGGTGTCATGGCCGTTGCTGGCGCCCTGGTGGAGATCACCATCACCACGGCCGCCGGCGGTGTCATCAAGGCACCGCATCACGCCGCCGTGGCGCTGGAGGAGGGCGACAGCGTCACCCTCTCGAGCGCCACCGTCGGCCTTCGCGCCTATCTTGCCCTGCGCGGCGGCTTCGATATCGCCCCGGTTCTTGCCAGCCGATCGACCGACATGCTGGCGCAGATCGGTCCTGAACCCTTGAAGGCAGGCGAGGTGGTCGCCATTGCCAATGCCCCATCCGGCAGCCCCGTTGCCCTTGCCGAAACCCCTGCCTTCGTCATGCCGCGCGCGGGCGAGGTGGTCACGCTCGATATCGTGTTCGGGCCACGGACCGACTGGTTCACTGAAGCCTCTGTTACGCGCTTCCTGTCGCAGGAATGGGCTGTATCGGCGCAATCGAGCCGCGTCGGCATCCGTCTTGAAGGCGAGGCGCTGGAGCGCAAGGTGACCGGCGAACTGCCGAGCGAGGCAACGCTGCGCGGCGCCATCCAGGTGCCGGCGAGCGGCCAGCCGGTGCTCTTCCTCGTCGATCATCCACTGACCGGCGGCTATCCCGTGATCGGCAATGTGGCCGGCCATCATCTGGATCTTGCCGGCCAGATCCCGCCTGGCGCGCGCATCCGCTTTCGCGCTGCCGCCCCCTTTGCTCCCCATTTCCTGCAAGGACAGCCGTGATGAAAAAGGTGCTGATTGCCAATCGCGGTGAAATCGCCGTGCGCATCATCCGGGCCTGCCGCGATTACGGGCTGACAAGCGTCGCCGTTTATGCCGATGTCGATGCCGATGCGCTTTTCGTGACGCTGGCCGACGAGGCTTATGCGCTCGACGGCAACAGCCCGAAAGACAGCTATCTCGACATCGACAAGCTGATCGCCATTGCCAAACGTGCCGGCGCCGATGCGGTGCATCCGGGCTATGGGTTCCTGTCGGAAAATGCCGGCTTTGCCAGCGCTGTCATGGCCGCCGGCCTCACCTGGATCGGACCCGACCCGGATGTCATCGAGGCGCTCGGCGACAAGCTGAAGGCGCGCGAGATTGCCCGAAAGGTCGGCGCGCCGCTGGTGGCCGGCAGCGATGGAGCGATCTCAAGCTCAGTTGAAGCGCTGGCCTTTGCCAGAGAATTCGGCCTGCCAATTGCCATAAAGGCCGCCCATGGCGGCGGCGGGCGCGGCATGAAGATCGCCCGCCATCTGGACGAGGTGGAAGACCTGTTCAACTCCGCTACCCGCGAGGCGCTGACCGCATTCGGGCGTGGCGAATGCTATGTCGAACAGTTCCTCGACCGCCCGCGCCATATCGAGGCGCAGGTGCTGGCAGACAGGCACGGCTCGGTCCTGGTCGTCGGCACGCGCGATTGCTCGCTGCAACGGCGCAACCAGAAACTGGTGGAAGAAGCGCCGGCACCCTTCCTGTCGCCGGAGCAGCGCCACCTCATCCACACCGCCGCGCACGATATCTGCAAGGCGGCCGGTTATGTCGGCGCGGGCACCGTGGAATTCCTCTTGAGCGCCGATGGCCTCATCTCCTTCCTCGAAGTCAACACGCGGCTGCAGGTGGAGCATCCGGTGAGCGAGGAGACGACGGGGCTCGATCTCGTCATCGAACAGTTCCGGATTGCAGAGGGTGAGCCGCTGACGGCGACGCAGATGCCGGAGCCGCGCGGCCACGCCATCGAGTTTCGCATCAATATCGAGGATCCTGCCCGCGGCTTCCTGCCCTTTGCCGGAAAGATCAAGGTGTTTAGCCCCCCCTCCGGCCCCGGCGTGCGGCTGGATGCCGGCGTTGCAAGCGGATCCGATGTCGCTCCGATGTTCGATTCGCTGGTGGCAAAACTCATCGTCTGGGGGCCGGATCGCGCCACGGCGATTGCGCGTGCGCGCCGGGCGCTGGCCGAGTTTCAGATCGACGGCGTGCCCTCCGTTCTGCCCTTCCACCGCGCAGTGCTTGCCCATCCGGATTTTGCCGGCAGCGCGTTCAACGTTCACACCCGCTGGATCGAGACCGATTTTGCCAGTGAACTGGAAACCCAGCACCGGCCGGAACCGCAGGACGAGGAGGCCATGCTCTCCGGGCATGTCGAGATCGACGGCAAGCGGGTGGCGCTTCGCCTGCCTCAGAGCTTGCTTGCGCGCTTCGGGGGAGGGGGTGTTGCAACGGCCGCAAAGCCTGCATCGGCCCGGCCCGACGAGACGGCGCTTCTCGCCCCCGTGCCCGGCAATCTCGTGCACTGGACCGTGTCTGACGGGCAGGCGGTGGAAAAGGGAACGGTGGTTGCCATGATGGATGCGATGAAGATGGAGACGGCCGTCTCCGCCCCTCAGGCCGGCATTCTCTCCATCTCTGCCGCCGCCGGGTCCTTCCAGCAGGCCGGTGCCGTTCTCGGCCATATCCGGCCGCCCGCTTCTTCTTCCACCCCCATGGCTGACGTCCAGCCGGAGGCGCTGACATGACACCGATGAACGAGACCGCAGCGACGCCGCTGATTGCGATAGAAAACCTCAGCGTCGAATTTTCCGGCAACCGGGTGGTGGATGATCTCTCCTTTTCCGTGGCGCCCGGCCGCACGGTGGCGGTCGTTGGCGAATCCGGCTCAGGCAAATCGGTCACATCGCTCTCCGTCATGCGGCTTGCCGACATGATGGGGGCGAAATTTGCGCAAGGGCGCATCCGGTTTGGCGGGCAGGATATTCTCACCCTGTCGCAAAAGGCGATGCGTAGCATTCGAGGCAAGGAGATCGCCATGATCTTCCAGGAGCCGATGACCTCGCTCAACCCGGTCTTCACCATCGGCGACCAGATCTGCGAAGTGCTGCTGCTGCATGAAAACATCGGCAAGGCAGAGGCGGAGGCCGAAGCGCGCCGCCTGCTCGACATGGTGCGCCTGCCGGATTCGGCCACGCTGCTGAAGCGCTATCCGCATCAGCTCTCCGGCGGCATGCGCCAGCGGGTGATGATTGCCATGGCGCTTGCCTGCCGGCCAAAGCTGCTGATTGCCGACGAGCCGACGACGGCGCTCGATGTCACCATCCAGGCACAGATCCTCACCATCCTGCGCGATCTGCAGGCCGAGCTTGGCATGGGCATGATCTTCATCACCCATGACATGGGTGTGGTGGCGGAAATGGCTGATGACGTCGTTGTCATGTGGAAGGGCAAAAAGGTTGAGGAAGGCCCCGTTGCCGAGATCTTCGCCAACCCGAAGCATCCCTATACGCGCACGCTGCTGGCCGCCGTGCCCCGTCTCGGCAGCATGGCGGGCGAGCCGTTTCCGAAGCGCATGCCGCTCACCGTCCTCCAGGATGGCGCACCGGTTCTGGTCGGCGAAGAGCGCGTACAGGACACGGCCCGCTACGACGAAAAGCCGCTGCTCACGGTAAAGGACCTCTCCGTCACCTTCGATATCCGCCGCACCCTCTTCGGCACGGTCACGCACCGGCTGAGCGCGGTATCCAAGGTCAGCTTCGACATCCATCCCGGCGAAACGCTGGCGCTGGTCGGTGAAAGCGGCTCGGGCAAATCGACGATCGGACGCACCATCCAGCAATTGCAGACGAGCCGCTCGGGCGACATCGCCTTTCAGGGCAAGCTCTTGTCGAAAATGTCGGCGGCGGAACGGTTTCACCTGCGCCGCGATGTGCAATACATCTTTCAGGATCCGTTTGCCTCGCTCGATCCGCGAAAGACAGTGGGTTTTTCGATTGCCGAGCCGATCCACACTCATGCCATTCTCTCCGGCAAGGCCGTGCGCCGCCGTGTTGATGAGCTTCTGGAGCGGGTGGGCCTCACCTCGGCCCATGCAGACCGCTACCCGCACGAATTTTCCGGCGGCCAGCGCCAGCGCGTTGCCATTGCCCGCGCTCTGGCGGGCGATCCGAAGCTGATCATCGCCGATGAGGCGCTCTCGGCGCTCGATGTGTCGATCCAGGCGCAGATCATCGCGCTGTTCATGGATCTGCAGGCCGAACGCGGCCTCTCCTATCTGTTCATCAGCCATGACATGGCCGTGGTGGAAGAGATCAGTCATCGGGTGGCGGTGCTTTATCTCGGACAGATCATGGAAATGGGCAGCCGCGCCCAGGTGTTCGAGACCCCGCAGCACGATTACACCCGCCGCCTTCTGTCGGCCGTGCCGGTCGCCGATCCGACCCGCGCACGTCGCGGTGCGCTGATCGAAGGAGACATTCCCAACCCGGTCCACAAGGTCGGCGAGGAACCCGCCATTCTCCTTCACGAGGAGATCGAGACAGGCCATTTCGTCGCAAGACGCGCCTGAACACTGCGAGACAATCGCAAAGCCTGAAGAAAAGGAACAGCAGAATGCACAGTGTCACCCGCGGCCTTGCCGCAAGCTTCCTCGCGCTCGCCCTGTCGGGCACCGCCTTTTACGCCGGCCCCGCCGCGGCTGCCGGCAAGATGACGATTTCGAGCCCGCAGGATCCGGGCAGCTGGGATCCGATCGATACCTTCCTCGTGCAATGGGCCGCCGTTGCCACCAACATCTTCGATGGCCTGACCTATCGTGGCCCGGACCTGAAGATCGTGCCCGGCCTTGCCGAAAGCTGGGAAGAGCTGGATGGCGGCAAGCGCATCCGCTTCAAGCTGCGCCAGAACGTCAAGTTCCATGATGGCGAGCCCTTCAATGCGGCGGCCGTCAAGTTTACCTTCGAGCGTCTGCTCGGTGAACAGGGCGCCAAGGGCCCGCAGCGGTCCAACTACACCGCCATCGAGAGCGTAGAAGTCATTGACGACTACACGGTCGACATGAAGCTGAAGGCGCCCGATCCGGTGCTGCTGACGAAGCTTGCCGGTTATGGCGCCATGATCGTTCCGCCGAAATACATCACCGAAAAGGGTGAGGACAATTTCAATACGAACCCGGTTGGCACCGGCCCGTTCAAGTTCGTGTCCTACCAGCCGAAGGTCAATATCAAGCTGGAAGCCAACCCGGATTACTGGGGCGGCGCACCAAAGCTGTCGGAACTGGAATACCGCTTCATTTCCGAGCCTGCGACCGCCGTTGCCGAACTGCAGGCTGGCCGCGTGGATCTCGTCATTCCGCCGACCATCCCGATCGGCATGATCCCGGTCATCGCGGGCGACAGCAAGCTTGAAGTCGTCAGCGTTCCAGGCCCGACGGTCGATGCCCTGCGTTTCAACACCCGCGACGGCCTGACCGCCGATCCGAAGGTGCGCAAGGCCATCATCATGGCCGTCGATCGCGCCACCATCGTCAAGTCGATCCTCGCCGGCCAGGCCACCGAAATCGTCAGCTTCCAGGGCGCGCTGTCCTTCGGCTACGACAAGGACCTGAAGGGCCTGCCCTATGATCCGGCCGGCGCCAAGAAGCTGCTGGCGGAAGCCGGCGTCAAGCCCGGCGCGACGCTGCAGATCGACATCCGCGGCAATGACGCGACGATGAACGAAGTGGCGCAGGTGATCGCAAGCTACCTGCAGATGGTCGGCCTCACCGCCACCATCAAGCCATATGAAACCAACGTGCTCCTCAACGACATCATCCCGCAGGGCAAGACCGGCGCGATGTTCCAGCAGAAGTGGGGCGGCTGGACCTTCGATTTCGACAACACGGCCTATGCCATGTACCACTCCGGCGAGAAGTGGAATCCCTATGACAAGGACGAGACGCTGGACAAGCTTCTGGAATCGCAGCGCCCGCTCACCGACAGGGCAGAGCGCGAAAAGATCCTGAAGGACGTTGCCAAATACGCAGCCGATCGGGCTCTCGAACTGCCGCTCTACAATTCGAAGTCGATCTACGGCATCTCCAAGCGCGTGAAGGGCTTTGTCGCACCGCCCGACAACCGCCTGAAGCTGACCGACGTCACCGTCGAGTGACCTGACCCGTCCGGTGCCGCCGACCTTGTGCGGCGGCACCGCTTTTTCCGATCCCGCCTGATCCTGAAGGACTGCAACACGTGGCCGGTTTTCTCATCAAGCGATTGCTGCAAGCGATCTTCGTCGTCATTGCCATTACCCTTGTCGTCTCGTTTGCCATTCGCCTCACCGGCGATCCGGCCCTGATGATGTTCCAGGGCGGCGGCAGCATGACGGAGGAGGATCTGGCGCGCATCCGCGTGGCGCTTGGCACCGACCAGCCCTTCATCGTGCAGTATCTGAATTTCCTCAAGGGCATGGTGACGCTCGATTTCGGCAAGAGCTTTACCGGGGGAACGCCCGTTTCGCTGCTGATCGGCAATGCGCTGCCGGCAACGCTGCTGCTCGCCTTCATCTCCATGGCCGTGTCGATCGTTCTCTCCATTCCGCTTGGCATCAAGGCGGCGACCGCCAAGGGCAAGGCGGCCGATCAGGCAATCCGCATCTTTTCGCTCATTGGCCTGTCGTTTCCCAATTTCTGGCTTGCGACCATGCTGGTGCTGCTCTTTGCCATCACGCTCGGCTGGCTGCCGCCAAGTGGCATGTCGGGGGCGGAAAGTTATGTGATGCCCGCCATCACCATGGGAATTATCCTCACCGCCACCAATGTGCGTCTCGTGCGCAGCTCGATGCTGGAAACGCTGCAGTCGCAATATGTGATGGTGGCCCGCGCCAAGGGTTTGAGCGAAACCAAGGTTCTCTACAAGCATGCGCTGCGCAACTGCGCCATTCCGCTCATCACCTATTTCGGCCTGCAATTCGGTGGGCTTCTTGGCGGCATCGTCGTCATCGAGCGGGTGTTCAACTGGCCGGGCATGGGTTCGCTCGCCTTCGATGCGGTGGCAGGCCGCGATTATCCCGTTCTGCAGGCCGTCATCACCGTTTTGTCGCTGATGATCGTCGGCATCAATCTTCTGGTCGATATCGCCTATGGGCTTGTCGATCCGCGCATCCGGACGGAGTGATAGACATGGCCACCACGACCACACGCCGCTCGCGTTTTGCAAGCCTCGAATTCATCCTCGGCGCCACGCTCACCACCGTCATCTGCCTGGCCGTCATCTTTTCCGACGTGCTGTTTCCCGGCGGCGCCGACAAGATTGACCTGATGGCGCGCCTGGCAAAGCCCTTTGCCAGCGCCGCCCACCCCTTCGGCACCGATCCGCTCGGGCGCGATGTGCTCGCCCGCGTCGTGGCCGGCGGCAAGATCTCGCTGCTCGTCGGCTTCACCTCCGTCATCGGCGCCGTCATTTTTGGCGTCCTGATGGGGCTGATCGCCGGTTATTATCGCGGCTTCTGGGATATGGTTGTGATGCGGTTTGCCGATATCCAGCTCGCCATGCCGTTCATCCTGCTTGCCATCACCTTTATCGCCATCGTTGGCGGCAGCCTGACCAACACCATCATCCTGCTCATCGTGTCGCAATGGGTGCAATATGCCCGCCTCGTGCGCGGATCGGTGCTGACGCTACGGGAACGCGAATTCATCCTGTCAGCGCGTGCCATCGGCGTGGCCGACTGGCGCATCATCCTCCAGCACCTGCTGCCGAACCTCATCGGCCCGGTCATCGTGCTGATGACCCTCAACGTCGCCAACAATATCCTGCTTGAAAGCAGCCTGACCTTCCTGGGCCTCGGCGTTGATCCGACCATTCCGAGCTGGGGCGGGATGCTCGCCGATGGCCGCACCTATCTGCAGACCGCCTGGTGGGTCAGCGTCTTTCCGGGTCTCGGCATCCTCTTGACGGTGCTTGGCCTCAACCTTCTCGGCGACTGGCTGCGCGACAGCCTCGACCCGACCGGCAGAACCACGAGGTAATCCATGACCGAGATCTTCGCAAAAACCTTCGAGCGCACGCTGGATCGGCTGGTGGCCGACGCAAAACCGGGAGACAGCATCGAGGCCTGGACCTTCGATGACCGGAAAAGCCGCGAAGAGGCCGAACAGGCGCTGAAGCAAAAGGGTGTCACCGCCCGCATCCGCAGCGCCTACAAGCCGCTCCTCTCCTTCTTCCTGGAGGAGGCGGATCTGAACGGCGTCGAGAGTATCGACATTCGTTATCCGGTGCATGCCGCAGCGCCCGAAAACCGCTTCCGGCTGGAGGCCTATCCGCTCGCCGGCCTGGTGTCCCCCGCCCGCATCACCTTTCTGGCGCGCAGCGACGACGCGATGTTCTACGAGGTGACGCTTCGTCGCAACGGCAAGCGCGAAACCCACCTGGTTCTTGCCCCGAACCGCGTCCATCAGGATGCCGTCGGCGAAACGAACCTGTCGCCCACCGGCTGGCTCAAGCGGGCAGGGGAGGCGGGCGATCGTCTGGAAACCGATTACGAAATGCTGTTCGACGCGGCCGTTTCAGCCATTGCCGGCCATGCCTGGGGAGCCGAAGAGCCCTATTTCGAGGAGCTGAACATCCATGTGAGCCATCCCGCCGCAGACGAACCGCTGCCGCTGGGCGACGAGGTTGTCAGCCTGCGCGAGGCGCTGCACGAGGATTTTTACTTCTCCCTGCTTGAGTATTTCCAGAAGAAATCCGGCCGTCCGCTCGGCGACCGGGGGCTGAAGCCCGGCCAGATCGTGCCGGAGATCGTCAAAAGCACGGGCGAGATTTCCGTGCGCATCGCCACGCGCGCGCTGGAGACCGGTTTTCTCGATGGCGCCGACCAGGATCTCGATACCGCGCGGGAGCCGATCGCCACCCGTGAGGTCGCAGCGGTCCTCGACAGCATCGGCGGCGAGGCCTTCGAGGCGCGCGCGCGGTCCGGCCGCGTGCTCTCCGCCCGCTATGTCCGCGGCACGGACTTGCCCGTGATGATCAGCGGCGGCCAGCATCCGAACGAAACCACCGGCATTGTCGGCGCGCTTCGGGCAGCCACGATCCTGAAGGCTCGGGATGGGGCGCATTTCACAGTGTCGCCGCTCGAAAATCCGGATGGCTATGCGATCCATCAGCGTCTTCGTCGGGACAACCCCCGCCACATGCACCACGCCGCCCGCTACACGGCACTCGGCGATGATCTGGAATATCGCACGGCGGAAAATGCCGGCAGCCACCTCAACGAGAAAGAGATCCGCCTTGCGGCGCAGAAGCTCAGCGGCGCAGAGCTGCACATCAACCTGCACGGTTATCCAAGCCACGAATGGACACGCCCGCTTTCGGGCTATGTGCCGCGCGGCTTTGGCATGTGGACGCTGCCGAAAGGCTTTTTCCTCATCATGCGCCACCATCCGAATTTCGAGGGACATGCGGAGGCGCTGCTTGACCGCGTCACCCGCCATCTCGGCAAGATCCCCGGCCTGCTCGCCTATAACGACCGCCAGATCGCGCTTTACGAGATCCATGCCGGCGAAACCGGCTTTCGCATCATCAACGGCTTTCCATGCCTCTCCTCGGTGGATGACCGCCATACCGTGCCGATGACGCTGATCACCGAATATCCGGACGAAACCATCTATGGCGAGGCCTTCATCGCCGGCCACACGGCGCAGATGGAAACGGTTCTGTCGGCCTATGAGGCCTGGCAGGATATCGGCGCAGAACAGGTTTCGTAAGCGACGGTTACGCCGCACGCACGTCCCGGTCGCTGGAGCGGCGACCGGAGGATCGGCTCAGCGGACGGGAGGGGTCGCGCCTTGCGTCCGGAACGTCTGCACAATCAGCGCATCCAGCGCGTCCGGGTTCCACGGCTTCGGCATCAACGGAACATCGCCCACGCGGGCCTTGAGTTCTGGAAGTTCGGCATAGCCGCTGCACACGATGACCGGAATTGCCCGTTCCTTCAGACATTCGATAACCGGAAAGGAAAGCTCGCCATTGAGGTTCAGATCGACAATGGCACCCATCAGGTTCAGCCGGGGAATATCGGCAAGGGCCTGGGCGACGCGGCTATAGGGACCGCTGATCCGGTGGCCACGGTCGAGGAGATGATCCTCCATATCCATGGCCAGAAGCATGTCATCTTCCAGCACCAGGATGGAAGGTCGAGTTTGGCGAGAAGGCGTATCCACGCAAAATTCACTTTTCTGCATCACGTCGTCCGACGCGATACATGCGGCAGCATCTCTCCTTTTCAAGGGTTTAACACACAAGGTTCTGCGGATTTTCGCCACTTCACGGCTTGAAGAGACGTCGTTGCACCAGCGAACCGGTGCTGCGGCTTGATTTCGGTCAAGGCATCGCCATCATCTCCCGCTAGGTTTTGCCCCGGGAGGACTTTTGATGAAACGCCAGGACGCAAGGCCATGCTTGAAGACCGTATCAGACGCCCCTCCCTCATGGACAAGATCGTCAGCCCCGCGGCTGCGGCCAGTCTGATCCGTGACGGCATGATCATCGGCATGAGCGGGTTTACACGGGCCGGTGACGCAAAGGCGGTGCCGATTGCGATGGCCGAGCGGGCCAAGACCGATCCCTTCCAGATCACGCTTCTGACCGGCGCTTCGCTTGGCCACGATATCGACCGCATGCTGACGGAAGCGCATGTGCTCGCCCGCCGCATGCCCTTCCAGACGGATGCGACCCTGCGCGCCGCCATCAATCGCGGCGAGGTGATGTTCATCGACCAGCACCTGTCGGAAACGGTGGAACACCTGCGCTCCAACCAGCTCGGGCCGATCGATTACGCGATCATTGAGGCCGCCGCGATCCGCGAGGATGGCGGCATCATTCCCTCCACCTCGATCGGCAATTCGGCAAGCTTTGCCATTCTGGCCAAGAAGGTGATCGTTGAGATCAACCTGTCGCAGTCGCTCGACCTGGAGGGCCTGCACGACATCTACATTCCGACGAAGCGCCCTACGCGCGAGGCCATTCCGGTCATCGCCTGCGATACGCGCGCAGGCCTGCCCTATATCCCGATCGACCCGGACAAGATCGCCGCCATCGTCATCACCAAGGAGCAGGACAGCTTTTCCACCATCGAGCCCGCCGATGCCGAAACCCAGGCGATTGCCGATCACCTGATCGGCTTCTTCGAGCAGGAGGTTGCGCTTGGCCGGCTGGATCTGACGCTGAACCCCTTGCAGGCCGGCATCGGCACGATTGCCAATTCCGTGCTGGCGGGTCTTTCCGACGGGCCGTTCCACCACCTTCGCCTCTATAGCGAAGTGCTCCAGGACAGCACCTTCGATCTCTTCGATGCCGGTAAGCTCTCCTTTGCCTCGGGCTCGTCGATCACGCTCTCATCAGCCTGCAGCGCCCGCGTCTATGGTGATTTCGAGCGCTACAAGGACCGGCTCGTGCTGCGCCCGCAGGAAATCAGCAATCATCCGGAAGTCATCCGCCGCCTCGGCGTCATCGGCATCAACACAGCGCTGGAAGTGGATATCTACGGCAATGTGAACTCCACCCATGTCAATGGCACGCACATGATGAACGGCATCGGCGGTTCGGGCGATTTTGCCCGCAACGCCTATCTGTCGATCTTCGTGACGAAATCGCTGGCCAAGGGCGGGCGGATTTCCTCGATCGTGCCGATGGTGGCGCATGTCGATCACACCGAACACGACGTCGATATCATCGTGACGGAAAATGGACTTGCGGACCTGCGCGAACTTGCGCCGCGCGAGCGGGCGGCCAAGGTGATTGCGCATTGCGCCCACCCAAGCTACCGGGATGCGCTTCAGGATTACTTCGATCGCGCGTCAAGCCGGGGCGGTCACACGCCGCATCTGCTCGAGGAGGCCTTTTCCTGGCACCTGCGAAGCCGCGACAGCGGCGACATGCGAAAGCCCGTGGCACGCGCCGCCGCCGAATAGGCAGATTGCCGTTTTTCGGGGATGACGTTCGGGAACTTGCTTCTAAATAATGGAGGACACAGAAGGAGAAGCCCATGCAGGATGTGACGCATCATTTGCCGCAAGCCGGTGTTTTGCCACGCAAATGGTGGCACTCGGCCACCGTCTACCAGATCTATCCGCGCAGTTTTGCCGATAGCAATGGTGACGGGATCGGCGATCTTGGTGGGATCATCGGCAAGCTCGATTATCTGGAAAAGCTCGGCATCGACGTGATCTGGCTGTCACCGATCTTTCGCTCGCCCATGGACGACAACGGCTACGACATTTCCGATTATCAGGACATCGCTCCGGAATTCGGCACGCTGGAGGAGTTCGACCGGCTGGTGCGGGCCGCCAAGGATCGCGGCATCGGCATCCTTCTGGATCTTGTCGTCAACCACACCTCGGATGATCATCCGTGGTTTGTTGAGGCGCGCGCCTCCCGCGACAATCCCTATCGCGACTTCTACATCTGGCGCGATCCGGCGCCGGATGGCGGGGTGCCAAGCGCGCTGCAATCCAATTTCGGCGGGCCGGCCTGGACGCTCGATCCGGCCACCGGCCAGTATTACCTGCACCTGTTTTCGCGTCGCCAGCCGGATCTGAACTGGGAAAACCCGAACGTCCGCGCCGAGATCTACCGCATGATGAACTGGTGGCTGGATCGCGGCATTGCCGGTTTTCGCATGGATGTGATCGACCTTATCGGCAAGCAGGTGGATGCCGGCATCCTGAGCGACGGGGCGCATCTTCACGACTATCTCCAGGAAATGCACCGCGAAACTTTTGGCCCGCGCGATGTGCTGACGGTTGGCGAAACCTGGAGCGCGACGCCGGGTTCGGCGCTTCTCTATTGCGGGCGCGACCGCGGCGAGCTGTCGATGATCTTCCAGTTCGAGCATGTGACGCAGCGCTGGGACGAAAGTTTTGGTAAATGGCGCTCGAAACCGTTTGATCTCGTGGCGCTCAAGGCCTCGTTTTCCAAATGGCAGCAGGCGCTTGCCGCAGATGGATGGAATTCGCTGTTCTGGGGCAATCACGATCTGCCGCGGGCGGTTTCCCGCTATGGCGACGATCGCCGTTTTCCCGTTCAATCGGCAAAGACGCTGGCAACCGTGCTACACCTCATGAAGGGCACGCCCTATATTTATCAGGGCGAGGAGATCGGCATGACCAATGTGCCTTTCGAGCGGATCAGCGAATACCGCGATATCGAGACGCTGAACATGCATCGGCTGAGCCTTGAGGCCGGGCTTGCTGAGGACGCATTCATCAAGGGCGCCAATGAAAACAGCCGCGACAATGCGCGCACGCCCATGCAGTGGTCGGCCGCTCCGCAGGCCGGGTTTACAAGCGGCACGCCATGGATTGCGGTGAACCCGAATTATCGCCAGATCAACGCGGATGCGGCGGTTCGGAACGAACACTCGGTCTTCCACCACCATGCCAGGCTCATTGCGCTGCGCAAGAGCCACGATGTCATCGTCTACGGCAGCTACCAGTCCTTCCTCGACCAGCATCCCGACGTCTTCGTCTATACGCGCGTGCTGGAGGGTGAGCGGGTGACGGTGATTGCAAGCTTCAGCGGCACGCCGCTCGAGCTGGAACTGCCGGGGGAACTGCAGACCGCAGGCGAGGCCCTCATCTGGAATTATAGTCCGGTGTCCGAGGTGCGGGGCAGAATGACGCTGCAGCCTTACGAATCTTTCGCGGTGCTGACCCGCGGCTAACAGAATTTTTCGGCTTTTTGGCAGAGCACGGCAGGCCGATCTCGGCCTTTGCCGTGCTCTGCACCTGTGTGTCAGTGGCTGCTTTCGTTGTATGCAATGCGGATGGATATGAACATAAAATAATCATGTCGAAAATTATGATGAATATTTAGCCGCATTGCGGGAGGTGCTCTTAATCCGCCGCTTCGAAGGATTTCAAGCACTTGATTGCCCAATTGCGCGTGGCACGCCCTTTGCATCGTTCTTTGCGGAGACCCGGACGGGGTTGAAGCAAAAACAAGGGGAGTGCCAATGTCTCGATACGAACTGTCCCGCCGCGCGCTGATCAAGGCCGGCCTTGCCGGTGCCGCTGCAACAACCCTGCCGATGCGATCTGCCAGCGCCACGGGCGCCGTGACCGTCGGCATCGTCTATGTCGGCCCGCGTGATGATTTCGGCTGGAACCAGGCTCATGCCGTGGCCGCCGCCGCGCTGAAGCAGGTGTCGGGCGTCACCGTCATCGAAGAGGAAAACGTGCCGGAAACGGATGCGGTCGCCAAGTCGATCGAATCCATGATCAATCTCGACGGCGCAAACCTTATCCTCGCCACCTCCTTCGGCTATTATAATCCCTTCGTCGTCGATCTGGCGAAGAAATATCCGGCCGTCGAATTCCGCCATGCCGCGCCGCTCTGGTCGAAGGACAAGGACCCGAAGAATGCCGGCTCCTACTTCCCCTACCTCAACCAGGCGCATTATGTGAACGGCGTGGCGGCCGGCCTGTCGTCGCCGACGGGCAAGATCGGCTTTGTCGCGGCAAAGCCTATTCCGTCGGTGCTGTCCAACATCAACTCAGTGCTGCTCGGCGCCCGTTCGGTCAATCCGGCCGCTACTGTCCGTGTCATCTTCACCGGCGACTGGTCGCTGCCGGTGCGCGAGGCGGAAGCGGCAAACGCGCTGGTCGATGCCGGCTGCGATGTCATCACCTGCCATGTCGACAGCCCGAAAGTGGTGATCGAAACGGCGGAAGCGCGCGGCGTAAAATCGCTCGGCCACAATGCCTCGCAGGCCCCGCTTGCGCCGAAGGGCTTCATCACCGGCGCCGAATACAAGTGGGAGACGATCTACAAGTCGTTCGCTGCCGATATCGGCGCCAAGAAGACCTTGCCGAACTTCCTCGTCGGCGGCTATGACAAGGATATGCTGCGCTCCACGCCTTACGGCGCCGGCGCAACCGATGCGGCCAAGAAGGCAGCCGATGCGGCCGTTGCCGCCCTCAAAGGTGGCGCGCCGATCTACAAGGGCACGCTGAAGGACAACCAGGGCAAGGTCGTGGTCGACAAGACCTATGACAATTACGACCCCTATCTCGACGGCATGAACTGGCTGCTGGAAGGCGTGCAGGGTTCGATCACCTGAGACCGCCTGGAGACGGGCACGGGCGACTATCGGTGGAGCACCCCTCCCCAACCCCTCCCCACAAGGGGGGAGGGGCTAACCCAGCCGACACGGGACTGCCCCATCTGGGCACCACGGCGCGGCAGGTCTTCTCCCCCCTTGTGGGGGAGATGGCTGGCAAGCCAGAGGGGGTTTCGACGCACGCACCCTCGTTCAACGGATAGGAGACGTCGCCTCCGGCCGATGGTCGCCTGCATCCGTCCGGTCAAAAGGTTCACCCTGCGGCATCGGCCGCTCCAGCAGAAATGGCCCTCGGGAAGACAGGTTCGCCCAGCATCCGGGCAGATCTCCGGTGAGAGGAGAATGCAAGTGGCAGACATGACGGTTCAACCTCTTTCGGTGGCGGCGGTGAAGCGCCGTCCGAGCGTCGGCACGCTCAAACTTGCCGAATCCATCTTCATACCGCTGGCGGCGCTCATCGTGTCTGCGGCGCTGTTTTCGATTTTCCTGCTATGCCTTGGCAAATCGCCGCTAATGTTCTTCCAGCTGATCTGGGTCGGCGGCTTCGGGTCGAGCTTCTCGTTCCAGAACTCGCTGCAGCGCGCCGCACCGCTGATCCTTACCGGCCTTGCCTTTGCCATTCCCGCCCGCATCGGGCTCACCATGATCGGCGGCGAGGGGGCGCTGGTGTTGGGTGGGCTTGCCGCCGCCGCCATCGCCATTCCGCTGGTCTCCTCCGGCGTGGCGCCTTTTCTCACCCTGCCGGTGATGGCGCTTGCCGCCATTCTTGCAGGCGGGGTCTGGATCGGCTTTGCCGGCTGGCTGCGCTATTATCGCGGCGTCAACGAAACCATTTCCTCGCTGCTCCTCTCCTATATCGCCATCGCCACGATGAATTTCTTCGTGGAAGGGGCGCTGCGCGATCCGGCCTCGGCCAACAAGCCCTCTACCATGCCGATCGGCGATGCCTATCGCATCGGTGCCATTCCGGGCACGCAGGTGCATTGGGGGCTGGCCGCCGGCCTTCTGCTGGCTGTCATCCTGCATGTGGCGATGACGCGCACCACCTTCGGTTTTGCCGCCCGCGTTACCGGCGGCAATGCGCGCGCCGCCCTTGCGCAGGGGTTGCCGGTCGGGAAACTTATCGTCATCTGCTGCATGCTGGCGGGCGGCTGTGCCGGTCTTGCCGGCTTCTACGAGGTCGCCGCGGTTCATGGGCAGGCGAATGCCTCGCTGGTCGCGGGCTATGGCTTCACCGGCATTCTGGTTGCCTTTCTCGCCCGCCAGGTGCCGCTCGCGGTGGTGCCGGTCGCGGTTCTCTTCGGAGCGCTTGCGGCGGCGGGCGGCGTCATCCAGCGGCGCATGGGCATGCCGGATGCCACGGTTCTGGTGCTGCAGGGCCTCATTTTCGTGGTGCTTCTGACCAGCGAGACCTTTTACGGCCGCATTCCCTTTTTCCAGCCGAAAAGCGCGGAGGACCGCACATGAATGCCACCATCAGCGACGGCGCAATGGTGACCGCCCTCATTGCCATGCTCGGTGGCGCCATCCGCGTCTCCACGCCCTTCATGTTCGTGGCGCTCGGCGAATGTCTGACGGAAAAGTCGGGCCGCATCAATCTGGGGCTGGAGGGGAGCCTGGTGCTCGGCGCCATGGTGGCCTATGCCGCCTCCTATCTGACCGGAAGCCCCTGGACAGGCGTGCTCTTTGCCGGCTGCGCCGGCCTTGTGCTCGGCGCCCTGCACGGCTTCATCTGCAAGCTGCCGAAGGTCAACGATATCGCCGTCGGCATTGCCTTCATGAGCTTCGGCACCGGCCTCGCCTTCTTTTTCGGAAAACCGTATATCCAGCCGCAGGCGCCGCGGCTCGAGGCCATCCATCTCGGCGACTGGACGGGCGATCCGCGCCTTGCCCAGGCGCTGGAGGTGAACCCGCTGTTCTTCGTCGGCGTCGGCCTTGCGCTTTTCATGGCCTGGGCGTTTCGCAACACGCGCTTTGGCCTCATCATCCGCATGACCGGCGACAGCGCCGCTGCCGCCAAGGCCATGGGCGTCTCCGTCGATCTGGTGCGCTTCATCGCAACGGCGGTCGGCGGCTTTCTGGCCGGCATCGGCGGCGCCTTCCTGTCGCTCTATTATCCGGGCTCATGGAACCAGGGCCTGTCCTCCGGTCAGGGGCTGATGGCGGTGGCGCTCGTCATCTTTGCCCGCTGGGGGCCGCTGCGCTGCATTCTGGCAGCCCTTCTCTTCGGGGCCGCCGGCGCGCTCGGGCCCTCGCTGCAATCGGTCGGCATTTCGCAAGGCTATTATTTCTTCAACGCCGCTCCCTACATCCTCACGCTCTTCATCATGGTCGCGTCCGCCCGCTCGAAGGCGGCCGCCCGTGAGGCTCCGGGCGAACTTTCGATTACCAAGTGAGGTCCCCCATGAACACGCTCGACGAACGCATTGCCAAGGCCCTGGTGCCGGGTGGAAAAACGCTGGCGGCCGATCCCTATCCCTGGCCCTTCGACGGCGACTGGGGGCCGCACAACACGGCGCTGATCGTCATCGACATGCAGATCGATTTCTGTGCGCCGGGTGGCTATGTCGACAGCATGGGCTATGACATCTCGCTGACGCGGGCGCCGATCGAGCCGATTTCCCGCGTGCTGACTGCCCTTCGCGCAAAAGGCTATCCGATCATCCACACGCGGGAAGGCCACAAGCCGGATCTGTCGGATCTTCCCGCCAACAAGCGCTGGCGCTCGCAGCGCATCGGCGCCGGCATCGGCGATCAGGGGCCGTGCGGGCGCATTCTGGTGCGCGGCGAACCGGGCTGGGAAATCATTCCCGAACTGCAGCCGGAACCGGGCGAGGCGATCATCGACAAGCCCGGCAAGGGCTCGTTTCTGGCCACCGACCTTGAGCTGGTGCTGCAGACGAAGCGCATCCGCAATATCGTGCTGACCGGTGTAACCACCGATGTCTGCGTCCACACCACCATGCGCGATGCCAATGACCGCGGCTATGAATGCCTGTTGCTGGAGGATTGCTGTGCTGCCACCAAGCGCGAAAACCATCTTGCTGCCATCGACATGATCAAGATGCAGGGCGGCGTGTTCGGCGCCGTCTCCAATTCGGCCGATTTCATCGCGGCGCTGCCGGAGGAACGCGGATGAGTGCACTGCCTCTCGAAACCCCCTCTGCCAAAATGGCGCCGTCACTCTCGGCCCATGGCATGACGAAGACGTTTGGCGCGTTTACGGCCCTCGGCGACGTCTCGATCGACGTGGCGGCCGGTTCCTTCCACGCGCTGCTCGGTGAAAACGGTGCCGGCAAGTCGACGCTCGTCAAATGCATCATGGGCTTTTATTCGCCCGACAAGGGGCAGGTGACACTGGATGGCAAGGCGATTTCCATCCGCTCGCCGCGCGATGCGCGCGCCCATGGCATCGGCATGGTCTATCAGCATTTTACGCTTGTGCCCTGCCTGACGGCTGCGGAAAATCTCGTCATTTCCCGCGCCGATACTCCCTCCGTCATCAACTGGGCGAAGGAGCGCCGGGCGCTCGATGCCTTCATGGAAACCATGCCGTTCCGCGTGCCGCTGGATGCGCAGGTTTCCGCGCTCTCTGCCGGTGAAAAGCAGAAGCTCGAAATTTTAAAACTGCTCTACCTCGACCAGCGCTTCATGATCCTCGACGAGCCGACCTCGGTGCTGACGCCGGGCGAGGCCGACGAGATGCTCGGCCTTCTCCACGGCATGTGCGAGCGCGGCGAGATCACCGTGCTGATGATTTCCCACAAATTCCGCGAGGTGAAGAGTTTCTGCGACCGCTTCTCCGTGCTCCGGCGCGGACGCCTGACGGGGGAGGGGGATGCCAAGACGGCAAGCGTCGAAGAGATGAGCCGCATGATGATCGGCGACACGCAGGTGCGCGAGCGCGCCACGCGCGCCGTTCTGCCTGAGCAGCCGATGGTGCTGGAGCTTGCGGGTCTCTGCGCCGAAGACGATGCGGGGCTTCCCGCTATCCAGGGGGTCAACCTCAAGATCCGCGGCGGCGAGATCGTCGGTGTCGCCGGCGTCTCGGGCAACGGGCAGAGCGCGCTGGTGGAGGCGCTGGCCGGCCAGCGGCCGCTCACCGATGGCGAAATGACCATTCGCGGCGAGGTGTTTACGCCCAAGCGCGGCAATTTCGACCGGTTTCGCGTCTTCGGGCTGCCCGAGGAGCCGTTGAAGAACGCCACGGTGCCGCGCATGAGCGTGGCGGAAAACATTGCCTTCCGCTCCTTCGACAAACCGCCGATCGCAAGCCTTGGCTGGTGGATGTCGAAAGCGCCGATGCGCGCCAAGGCCGAGGACCTGATTGCCCGCTACCGGGTAAAGACCACCTCGCCGGATGCGCCGATCGAAACGCTCTCGGGCGGCAATGTGCAGCGCGCGGTTCTGGCACGCGAACTCTCGGGCGATGTCGATGTGCTGATCGTCGCCAATCCCTGTTTCGGACTGGATTTCGCCTCCGTCGCCGATATCCGCAGCCAGATCATGGAAGCCCGCAACCGAGGGGCAGCCGTGCTGCTGGTCTCGGAGGATCTCGACGAAATCCTTGAACTGGCAGACCGGGTCGCGGTGATGTCCGGCGGCACGATCACCTATATCGCCGCAACCGAAGCGACGGACCGCAACACGATTGGCCAGCACATGGCCGGACATTGAGGGCAGACCGATCATGACCACGCCGACGACGATCCCCGTTCCCGCACGGCCCTATCCCTATCCGTTCATTCCCGGCCGGACCGCCCTTGTCGTCATCGACATGCAGCGCGATTTCATCGAGAAGGGCGGCTTTGGCGATGCGCTGGGCAATGACGTTCAGCGGCTGGAGGCGATCGTGCCCACCATTGCAAAGCTGCTTGAACTCTTTCGCCGCAAGCGCTGGCCGGTCATCCATACGCGCGAGGCGCATCTGCCGGATCTTTCCGATTGCCCGCCCTCCAAGATCGCGCGGGGGAACGCACCGCTGAGAATCGGTGAAACGGGATCGATGGGCCGGCTCTTGGTGCGCGGAGAACCGGGCAACCAGATCATCGAGGCGCTGAAGCCGGTGGCCGGCGAAGTGGTCATCGACAAGCCCGGCAAGGGCATGTTCTTTGGCACCGACATCCAGTCCATCCTCGACAACAAGGGCATCACGCATCTGCTCTTCACCGGCGTCACCACCGAGGTCTGCGTGCAGACTTCCATGCGCGAGGCCAATGATCGCGGCTATGAATGCCTGCTCATCGAAGATGGCACGGAAAGTTATTTCCCGGCCTTCAAGCAGGCGGCCATCGAGATGATGGTGGCGCAGGGCGGCATCGTCGGATGGGCGGCCCCCTCCGTGGCACTTGAGGCCGCCTTTGCAGAGGCGCCGATCCATGCCTGATGTCGCAGGCCGCGGCCGATGGGCCGGACGCAATACGGGGAAAGACCGTGTGCGCAACCGCATCTGGGCCGCACTTGAAGAAAGGGGCGTCGCCATCGGCCCCGCCTGGAGCATGATCCCGAATTTCGTCGGCGCCGATCGCGCCGCCTATCTTCTGTCGCAGACACCGGCATGGCGGGCGGCGCGCACGGTGAAAACCAATCCGGATGCGCCGCAGATCCCGATCCGCCTGCGCGCGCTCTATGAAGGCAAGACGGTCTATGCGCCGGTGCCCTACCTCACCCGGGAGTTCCCCTATCTGCGGCTCGATCCGCAAAAGCTGACGGATAAGGGCATTTCCTTCGAACTGGCTGCGGTGTCGCAAGGCTTTGTCGAGCATGGCGAGCGGATCGGCTTTGAGGAGATCGAGCCGCTGGATTTCTGCGTCGTCGGCTCCGTTGCCGTGTCGCGCGAGGGTGGACGCACCGGCAAGGGGGCGGGCTTTGCCGATCTGGAAACGGCCATCTTTCGCGAAATGGGCATTATCGGCGATGAGACGCCGCTCGCGACCACCGTGCATTCGGTGCAGCTGGTGGAGGCCAAAGACGTGGTGATCGAAAGCCATGATTCCCCGCTCGATCTGGTGGCGACGGAAGGCGAACTGATCGTTACCGGCAACCGCCAGCCGCGTCCGCCGGGTGTCGACTGGGACCGGGTGCGCCCGGACCAGTTTGAAAACATTCCGTTTCTCACCGAATTGAAATCGCGCATGATGAAAAGCAGGAAGGCCTGATGATGGAGATCAACCATCCCGAAACGCGGGCGGAGGTAGAGGAGATCTTTGCCCGGTACGAGACGGCCCTTCTGGCCAATGACAACGAGACGCTGCTGTCGCTGTTTCTCGATAGCCCCGTGACGGTGCGCTATGGTGTGTCCGAAGTGCAGCACGGCTTTGAGGAGGTGAAGGGGTTTCGCGCCGTGCAGGCGCCGTTCACGCGAAAGCTGGAGCGGACGGTGATCACCACCTACGGGCGGGATTTCGCCACCGCTTCCACGCTGTTTCACCGGCCGGATTTTGAGGGGGCGATCGGGCGGCAGATGCAGACCTGGGTGCGCACGCCGCACGGCTGGAAGGTGGCGGCGGCGCATGTCAGCATGATGCCCGCGTGATGCCGGATTGATATCGGCATGATGTCCCGCTTTTCCGCTGCATTGCGCGCGCGAATCCGGCACAAGCGCAAGGACGAGAGAAGACAGGACATGACGGGGATAGTGAGCAGGCCGTGCTAGAAAAGACACCGCGCACATCGAGCGAGGATATCCGCCGGCAGCTGGCCGAGCGGATCATCACCAGCGAGCTTGCCCCCGGAACCGTGCTCGATGAAACGCAGCTTGCGGCGGAATTTGCCGTGTCACGCACGCCGGTGCGCGAGGCGCTGAAGCTTCTGGCGGCAAGCGGCCTTGTCGAACAGCGGCCGCATACGCGCACCGTGGTGGCACGGCCCGATGACGAGAAGCTTGCCGGCATGTTCGAGCTGATGGGGCATCTGGAAGCGCTCTGTGCCGGCTTGAGTGCGCAGCGCATGACGGCCGCCGAACGCGACCAGCTGGATGTGATGCATGGCGAAATGGCCCTGATTGTCTCGGCCGGCGATCGCGTCGCTTATATCCATGCCAATGAGCGGTTCCACAGCGCCATCTATCGCGGCAGCCACAATCCCTATCTCGATGAGATCACCCATTCGACGCGCCAGCGCCTGCAGCCGTTTCGCCGTGCGCAGTTCTCGACACTCGGGCGCCTTGCGCGCTCGCACGCCGAGCACGGGCTGATCGCCGAGGCCATCCTGCGCGGCAATCAGGCGCAGGCCGAAGACATGATGCGCCAGCATATCACCAAGGTGGAGGATGCCTATCACAGGCTGATCGGCGGCTGACGGCGCGGTGGGTGGGGACTATCGGCGGGTGGACAGATAGGCGCGCCAGCTGCCATGCTCGCTGATATCGGTTGCCGCCTCGACGGCGGCGGCATCGACGAGGCAGCCCTTGGCTTCCGTGCCATCGGCCAGCGCCACGGTGCCCATGGTGCAGGGCCTTGGCAGATTGGCGCAGAAGTCCCCGAAGGCCGCGGGCTCGAGCGACCAGACTTCGGCCTCGATGCCAAACCCTTGCCCCGGCGCGACCGGCAGCAGGCCGGGCCGCGGCGGCACGGTTCCGGGAATGGCAAACAGCCGGTAGTCGGCTCGGGTGCGCGTGGCGCGCAGAAAATTCGCGCCCATGGCCTTCAGTTCGGCATTGCGCGGCAGGCCGGAGAGGAGGGGGCCGAAGATGGCAATCTCGATGCGGCCACGCACGGCGCGCGGTGGATTGGCGGGACGCTGATGGGCGCCGGCCATGCGGGCCATGGCGGCCAGCGCCCCGTCGCTTCCGGCCGGTCCGATGAAGGTGAGGCTGGAGGGCAGGTTGTCCTCGCGCAGGCCGACCGGCACGGTGATCGCCGCAAGATCCAGAAGATTGACGAAGTTGGTGTAGACGCCGAGGTTGGAATTGAACACCACCGGCTCGCGGGCAAGATCAGACATGGTGTAGAAGCGCGGAATGGTCGGCACAGCCAGGCAATCGAGCCCCTCCAGCACCAGTTCGCTGTGACGCTTGAGATCGGCTAGCTGATAGAAGGCCTCAAAGGCTTCGATGGCGCCGAGATTGCGCGCCTGGCTGATGATGCTCAAGGTGACCGGCAGCAGCGCGGAAGGGTTCTGCTCGATCAGGTCCTTGATCGCCACATAGCGTTCGGCAAGCCAGGGGCCTTCGTAGAGCAGGCGGGCTGCGGCATGAAACGGCTCGAAATCGATCTCGACAATCTCCGCGCCCAGACCCTTCAGGCTTTCAAGATCCGCCTCATAAGCCTTCTCCGATGCCTCGTCGCCAAAAAACTGCCGCTGCGCGGTGATCGGCACGCCGATGCGCGGGCGCGGGGGCACCGCGCCGATGGACGGCTCCGGCAGGCGCTTGGAGAACGGGTCCTGCGGGTCGAAGCCGGCGCAGACGCTCATCACCTGAAAGGCCAGATCCACGTCGCGGGCAAAGACGGAGATGCTTTCGAGCGTCCGACAGGCGGGCACGACGCCTGTCGATGGCAAAAGGCCAAGCGTGGGCTTCAGCCCGACGATGCCATTCATGCCCGCCGGCACGCGCCCGGCGCCGGCCGCGTCCGTTCCCAGCGCAAAATCGACGTAACCGCGTGCCACGGCGACCGCCGAGCCGGAGCTTGAGCCTCCCGGAATGAGATCGGCCCGCAGCGCATTCTGGGGAATGCCGAAGGGCGAGCGCACGCCGACGAGCCCGGTGGCGAACTGGTCCATGTTCGTCTTGCCGACGAGAATGGCGCCGGCCGCCTCCAGCCGCTCAACGACGGTTGCCGAGCGCTTGGCCGCATAGGAGAAGGCGGAACAGCCGGCCGTCGTCGGCATGCCGGCGACATCGATATTGTCCTTGACGGCAAACAGCATGCCATAGAGCGGCTTGCTGCTGCCATCGCCGTCTTCGAGGCTTTGTGCTTCGGCAAGCGCCATTTCCCGCTTCTTCAGCGAGATGAAGACCGAACGGTCCCGCAACGCCTCCAGCGAATCGTAAAACCCGGCAACGACTTGGCTCACGGCAAAATACGACGACCGGACGGCTAAACGCATGGATAATCCCGTTTAAGATCTGGCAAATGCTGATTTGCGGCCGATCCTAGCGGATTCCTAAAACAGTTGCAGTTATTTTAGCGGTTTCCATCGGATTTTTGCCGGCTGATACTTCAACTAGACATGGCTGTAGCGCGACAGGGCGGCGGAAAATACCTCCGGATCGACATTGCCGCCGGTGCAGACGGCAATCACGCTGTCGCCCTCGATCTCTTCCTTTCGAAAGAGAGCAGCCGCCAGCGCCACGACACCACCCGGCTCCACCACGATCTTCAGCCGGTTATGGGCAAGGATCATGGCCTGCAGCGCTTCCTCCTCGCTGACCGCAAGGCCGGGGCCGCAGAGGCGCGCATTGATGGGGAAGGTGATGTTACCGGGTTGCGGCGTCACGATCGCATCGCAGACCGAACCGCCGAGGCGCGCGTTGCGCTCGATCCGGCCGCTTTGGAGCGACCGGGCCGTATCGTCAAAACCTTCCGGCTCGGCAGGGCGGGCTCGAAGACCCGGGGCATGTGCCTCAAGCGCCAGTGCCACGCCGGCGATCAGCCCGCCACCGCCGCAGCAGACGATGACATCCGCCGTCTCGATGCCCTCCTGCCTTGCCTGTGCGGCGATTTCCAGCCCGACCGTGCCCTGGCCGGCAATTACCTGCGGGTCGTCGAAGGGCCGGATCAGCGTCAGCCCGCGGGTCGTTGCCAGATGCGCGCCGATCTCGTCGCGATCTTCGTTTTCGCGGTCGTAAAGCACCACTTCGGCGCCGAAGGCGCGGGTGTTCTCGATCTTTAATTTCGGTGCATCCGCCGGCATGATGATGACGGCGGCAATGCCATGCATGCGCGCGGCAAGGGCAACCCCTTGCGCATGGTTGCCGGAGGAAAAGGCGATGACGCCGCGCGCGCGCACCTCAGGCGCAAGTGCAGACACCGCCGACCAGGCGCCGCGGAACTTGAACGAGCCGGTGTGCTGCAGGCATTCCGGCTTCACGAAGACCTTTCGTCCGGCGATCTCATCCAGGAACGGCGAGGAGAGAAGCGGCGTTGCGCGCGCGCGGTTGCCGATGCGGGCCCGTGCCGCCTCGATCATCGTGATATCTGTCATGTCCGTTCCTGCGTGATGCGAATTCAGCTCTTGCCCGCTTTGGCGGACGCAGCAAGGATTACGGGCCGATGAACCGTTCGGCAAGGCGGATCGTTCTGGAAATGGCGGGCAGGTATGGCGGCAGTCCGTCGCGCCGGTACGGGTGGCGTAAAATAATACGGGAGAGACGCCGGAACGTCTCTCCCGTTGCCGCATCTCCCTGGGAGAAGGGGGATGATCTCCAAAAATAACGAGGCATTCAAGGCCATGCGCGCGCGTCTGAAACCAGACCACCGCGATCGTCCAACGCCTCAACACAACCTGCAAAATCACTTGAAAGTGAAAGTGTGTCACAAGCCGCAAAAGGCAACAACTGTAAAATATTATTTTTGGCCGAGGGTCGTTCCCGTGCCGCCCCGGGGTCAGGAGGACGGCGCCCCGAACACCGACCAGCCGGTTTTCGTGGCCAGCATTTCGAGCGCCAGCGACCCGATCAGCGAATTTCCATTGCCATTCAGGCCCGGGGACCAGACGGCAACCGAGGCGCGGCCGGGGGCGACCGCCAGAATGCCGCCGCCGACACCGCTCTTTCCCGGCAGGCCGACATGATAGGCGAAATCGCCGGACCCGTCATAATGGCCGCAGGTCAGCATCAGCGCATTGATGCGCCGTGCGCGCTGGCTGGACACGACCGTGTGGCCCGACAGTGGGTTCTTGCCGTTTGCCGCCAGAAACAGTCCGGCGCGGGCGAGCTGCACGCAGCTCATGGCGAGCGCGCATTGGTGAAAATAGACGCCCAGCACATGATCGACCGGATGGGTGAGCTTGCCGAAGGACTTCATGAAATTGGCAAGCGCGATATTGCGAAAGCCCGTCGAGGCTTCCGAACGTGCCACGGCCGGATCGATGGCGATCGTCGTGTCATCGGCGAGATACTGCACGAAGCGGACGATCTCGCCGATCGCCTCGCGCGGCGTATGGCCGGCCATCACGAGGTCGGAAATGGCAATGGCGCCGGCATTGATGAAGGGATTGCGCGGCTTGCCGTTCTCGTGTTCGAGCTGGACGATGGAATTGAACGCCGAGCCGGACGGTTCGCGCCCGACGCGGTTCCAGGTGGTCTCGCCGTGCTTGCCGAGCGCCAGCGTCAGCGTAAACACCTTGGATATGCTCTGGATGGAGAAGGCCTCGTCGCAATCGCCCACCTTGAACACGCGGCCCTCAAGGTCAATGATGGCAATGCCGAATTTCTTCGGATCGACATTGGCAAGTTCGGGGATGTAGTCGGCCGCCTTGCCTTCGCCGGTGCGCGGCACAAGCGCTCTATGGATGTCCTCGATGATGGCCTGGAGGTCGGTCGTCACGGTTTGGCGTCTCCCTGGGGCATGGTCTGGAACGGGTCCGCGGCGCATCGCGCAGCGATCACCTGCCGGGCAGGGACAGCGGCGATGGGCTCTTTATCCTGTATTGTCCATCCTCCCTTGCTTCGCAAGGGCAGCATGGACGCGCTTCAAGGGTCGGCAGGGCCCGAGAGGTGGTTTGCGGCAGAGGTCTTGACGCGGCCGATATCCTGCCAGAGGGCTGCAATCATCGCCTCGTCCACATCGCCCATCAGGTCGCGTAGCCAGCCTTCATGCGCCTCGGCCATGGCGGAAAAGGTTGCCATGCCCGCCTCGGTCAGCCGGGCAACGGTGACGCGCCGGTCGTCGGTCGGGGTTTCGCGGATCACCAGTCCATCGGCTTCCAGCCGCTCGACAAGGCCGGTGATATTGCCGTTGGTCACCATCGTGCGGCGCGACAGCTCGCCCAGCCGCAAGCCTTCCTTTTCGCGGTAGAGCTGCGCCATGAGATCGAACTGCGGCAGCGTCGCGCCGAATTCGGCGCGCAGGCGCTTGCGGATTTCGGTGGAGATCAGCTTGGTCGTGGACAGCATGCGCAGCCACAGCCGCGTCTCCGGCTTGGAGCGGGCATGCGTGGTGATTTCGAGATCCATGCTGGTGTCATCCGGTTCCGTCATGCGCAGGCGTCCCCTCGGCGCTTTTGTGACCAAAAGCTGTACGGAGAGGTATTTTAATTGTCAAAGGTCTGCGGGCGCAAGATCGGCAGGGGCCGAGACAGGGTGCGTGTGACAGGCTGCGGCGGGGCGGGTGATTTATCGACAAAAAGAGAATGGATTTGCAAGCTTGGACGTTTTGCCGCAACAGACTCTCTCGTCTGCCGTAAAAATCAGCCTATCTTGAGCGCAACCTGTTTTCACGCTCATGGAGGATTTCCCTTGTCTCTGCGCATCAACGACATCGCCCCGGACTTCACCGCCGAGACCACGGTCGGCCCGCTCAATTTCCACGAATGGATCGGCAATGGCTGGGCGGTTCTCTTCTCGCATCCGAAGAATTTCACGCCCGTCTGCACCACCGAGCTTGGCACCATGGCCGGCCTTGAAGGCGAGTTCCAGAAGCGCGGCGTCAAGATCATTGGCATTTCGGTCGATCCGGTCGAAAGCCACGGCAAGTGGAAGGACGATATTCGCACGGCAACCGGCTATGACGTGGAATATCCGCTGATCGGCGACAAGGACCTGAAGGTCGCCAAGCTTTACGACATGCTGCCGGCGGGTGCGGGCGAAAGCTCGGAAGGCCGCACGCCGGCCGACAATGCCACCGTGCGTTCCGTCTATGTCATCGGCCCGGACAAGAAGATCAAGCTGATCCTTACCTATCCGATGACCACCGGCCGCAACTTCCACGAGATCCTGCGCGCCATCGATTCCATCCAGCTGACGGCCAAGCATCAGGTGGCAACGCCTGCCAACTGGCAGCCGGGCGAGGACGTCATCATCACGGCCGCCGTTTCCAACGAGGATGCGATTGCCCGCTTCGGCGCCTTCGATACGGTTCTGCCCTATCTGCGCAAGACCAAGCAGCCGGCCGCCTGATAACATTGCAAACATGCCGGGGGAGGGGACACCTGCCCCGGCCTTGAGATGAGCGCTTGATGAGGCTGGATCAGCGCCTCATTCGGCCGCCATCCGCCGCGCCGGAGCAAAGCGGATCGAGCAGGTGCCGCCCTCTGCGGCCTCCACCACTGCCTCCACGTCGAACACATCCCGGATGAGCCGTGTCGTGAGCACCTCCGCCGGACGGCCAAGGGCGACAAGTCGGCCGGCCTTCATCACGGCAATCCGGTCGCAGAACATGGCCGCATGGTTGAGGTCGTGGAGGGCGGCGATCACCGTCAGATCCAGATGACGCACGAGATCGAGCAGGCCGATTTGGTGGCCGATATCGAGATGGTTCGTCGGCTCGTCCAGCACCAGCACTTTCGGCGACTGGGCAAGTGCCCGGGCAATATGCAGCCGCTGGCGCTCGCCGCCCGACAGCGTATGCCACTGGCGCCCCGAAAGATGCGCCATGCCGACATTTCCCATTGCCGCATCGACGATGGCGTCGTCCAGTCCTGACCAGGGCGAAGACAGCCCGAGATAGGGCGTGCGGCCAAGCTCCACCGCCTGGCGGGCCGTCATGCGCTCGGAGGTGTCGGCCTGCTGTTCCACCAGAGCCAGACGGCGGGCAAGCGCGCGCCGGGCAAGGCCGGCAAGCGGCTCTCCATCCAGCGAAACGGTGCCCGTGCGCGGCTTGCGCAGCCCGCAGAGCATGGAGATAAGGCTCGTCTTGCCCGATCCGTTCGGCCCGATAATGCCGAAGAATTCGCCGGATGCGACCGTGAAGGAGACGTCGCGCACCAGCATGTGGCCGCTGCTTGCAAGCGACAGGTTGTCGGCGTCCACCCTCACAGACTTGCCCTCCGCTGGCTCATGATCAGGGCAAAGGCGGGCGCACCGAAGAGCGCGGTCACCACGCCGATGGGCAGGACCTGTCCCGGGACCAGAATACGCGACAGGACATCCGCCGCAATCATGAAGATGGCGCCGACAATGGCGGCGGCCGGCAGGAGAACCCCGTGGCGCACACCGACCAGCATGCGCGTCGCATGGGGAATGACCAGGCCGACAAAGCCGATGGAGCCGACAAGCGACACCATGACGGCGGTCATCATGGCCGTCGTGGCAATGAGGATGACCATGACCCGCCGCACGGGAATGCCGAGCGAGGCGGCCGATTCCTTGCCGAAGGCAAAGGCATCGAGCGCGCGCGCCTGGGCAAGGCAGACGACGAGGCCCACGAGCGCCACCGGCAGCGCCAGCGTCACATCCGGCCAGCGCACGCCCGACAGATTGCCGAGCAGCCAGAACATGATGCCGCGCGCCTGTTCGGCATTGGCGGCTTTCGTGACGACAAAGGAGGTGAGCGCATGAAAGAGCTGGGAGCCCGCAACACCGGCCAGAATGATTGCCGCCGAGCCGCGCCCGGCGCGTAGGGCAAGCAGGCTCACCAGCACGAAGGCGATGACGGCGCCGGCAAAGGCGCCCAGCGGCAGGCCGATCATGCCGCCGCCAAGGCCCAGGATCGCAACCGAGACCGCGCCGGTGGAGGCGCCGGCGGAAATGCCGAGCACGTAAGGATCGGCCAGCGGATTGCGCAGGAGCGACTGCAGCACGACGCCCGATAGCGACAGCGCCGCCCCGCAGCAGGCCGCAACGACGACGCGCGACAGCCGGTAGCTCCAGACGATGCCTTCGTCGATCGCCGCCAGAGGGTATCCTGCGCCAAACAGGCGGTTGGCGGCGGTTTTTGCCACCACATCGAAGGGAATGGCGGTTTCGCCGATCGCTGCGCCGAACCAGAGCGCCAGAAGAAGGGCGGCAAGGGCGCCAAGGGCTGCCCCCGCCGCCAGACGGATGCGGCTGTGCTTCACCGCGAAAGGCCCGCCTTTTCAATCGCATCCGCCAACTGTTCGATGCCGTCGATGGTGCGAATGGTCGGGTTCATCGTCTGCGCATCCATCTCCACCACATGGCCGGCCTTCACCGCCGGCATCAGGCTGACGACCGGATCCTTCTGGAGGAAGGCGGCCTTGACGGCACTGTCGTCGGCCGGATAGCGGCGGCGCTCCATGCGGGCGGCCACGATGATCGAGGGGTTGGCGCGCGCGATCGTTTCCCAGCCGACGGTTGGCCATTCCTCGTCGCTGTCGATGACATTCGTGATCCCGAGCGCCTTCATGATATAGCCGGGCGCGCCATTCCTGCCCGCCACATAGGGATCTGCGGCAAGCGTTGCGCTGGAAAACCAGAAGACGGCCGACAGCGTCGATTTTGCACCGGCCA
This sequence comes from Neorhizobium fuzhouense, assembly GCF_042611105.1. Lineage (NCBI taxonomy): Bacteria > Pseudomonadati > Pseudomonadota > Alphaproteobacteria > Hyphomicrobiales > Rhizobiaceae > Neorhizobium > Neorhizobium fuzhouense. Next base: position 191,894 of record NZ_JBHFFP010000008.1, read on the forward strand.
CCTTGGCGCGGGCGGCCTTTTCGCGCGCCATGAGATCGGCCACCACCTGCTCGCCACGATCCTGAACATTGAAGATCCGGGCAAGATCACGGATCTCTTCGTAGATCAGGTCCATGCTGAAGGCCTCTGCCCGCACGCCGTCGCCGCCGGAGGAATTGTCCTTGCCGATGCAATCGGACGGCGAGGTGTAGACCGGAACCCCGAGATCCTCGAACTGGGCAATCGTGCCGACGGTACCTTTCGGGCCGACATGCCACTGGAACTGCACGGTCACGATATCCGGCCTTGTGGCGATGACGCTTTCGAAGCTCGGATCGTTATCGGCAAGCCGCGGCACGGAAGCATTGGCCTCCTCGTAGCCCTTGAGCACCGGGCCGATCCAGACGGCGGTGCCGACGACCTGCTTGGAAAGCCCGAGCAGATAGAGAATTTCCGTGGTGCTCTGCCCAAGCGACACCGCCCGCTGCGGAGGCTTTGAAAAGGTGATCTGGCGTCCGCAATTCTGCAGTGTCAGCGGATAGGTGGTTTCTGCGGCAAAGGCACCGGAAGCGGGAAGCACTGCTCCGGCAACAATCAGCCCGGCCGCAAAGGCCTGGCGCAACGCGTGCGTCATACGAATAAACATGTGGTCGAACCCTGGTGGCTATGGGGGGCCTTCAGCCCCTGCGATAAAAGCATCTCAGCTGCAATCAGCCCTGATGGACGGATGTCAGGCGTTTGGGGCGCTTGAGGGTTCGACAACCGGTGCTCGCAAAGCGAGAAATAGTCATGTCAGCTCCTGTTCCGGGCATCCCCGCCCGTGACGTTGGACTTCAGTGCGATGGCAGGTCTCCTGGCTCACGGTTGGCGCCTCTCATCTGCCTTCCCGCACAAAATTTCGTGCAGTGGCATGGTGCCTGGTCGGCACCACGAGGATGATTGGCATCCGCTTACAGTTGCGGGGGCAGCCACGGCATTGGGACCCTGATGGAGGTTCCGCACCGTGTTCCCTATTAATCCCCTTCTCCGGCGAACCGGCTTGGGGAACCATCAACCGCCAGTTAAGCCGGGCAATGGCACCGCGTCAAGGCAGGCGACCGCGGTCGAGAGATCCTGTCGTCGTTCGTTATGTAATATCATTACAATTGGATTCGCAAAATCCGTTTGTAAAGTCGCCCCGGCGGATTTTGCGATACGCGGGTAGCGAGGCTGGGCGCGTTAAGATCGCTGCTGGTGTTCGTCCTTTTTCGCAGCCGTTGACGTCCGGCGCTCCCTGGAGCATCGGCCAGCGCCGGATGTGCGGCTGGTTCCAGTCGTGTGGTGCCGTCGGCGACACACCATTTTCTGCGCCAGCCTGATGCCGGTTTCACCGTCTCAGAATGGGGCGCGAGGGAATTTCACCCAAAGATACCTGTCTATTTTGGCACATGACGGTCCTCAGGTGGCATTGGTGGTTGATCGTCCGTTTCATTTTGGCGCGTTCCGCGATCTATAATACTGGCGCGTCCCGGAGTTATTCTCTGACGTCGCCCGCTTATTTTCCAATTGGGAGCAAATTTGCCTTTTTCTCGTCTCATTCGGGGCGAATGCTTGACTTCACGCGGTTGAAAAATACACGTATTGCGTGTTTTTGCGCGGGCAGCAGCGGGAATGTCGGTCCGGTGCGCCATCTGCGGCATTGAGGATTGTCTGCCCCGGATGTGTGGCTTGAACAGTCGTTTCAGGCATATTTATTCGCAGTTACGAATATAAATGAATTTTCTTTTCATTTGCAGATCAGTGCGCTAGACGGCCTTTCGCATTGATTTGCCTGCTTCGGCCGGCGGATCCGGCACAACCTCCTTCAGCCGTCGTGAGACGGCTCGGGATCAATGGCGACGGATCCGGAAGGCGAGGCGCGATCGGGTGGCGACTCTCCGGAAGGATAAATTCGCAGACGGCATAGGGTTTTACGTGGGCAGGACGATTCAAGATTGAAAAGCCTTGTTTTTCGACTTGAAGAGCTTAACCTAATCGCTGACCGCTTCGCAAAGGGCGCGCAAAATGCTTCTGCGAACTAAAAGTGTTACTATTGACAATAAGATGAGAAGCCGAGTAAAAATAAGTTTCTGATTTCACTCGGTTGAATGCCCGTAAAGCATTGAAAATTTTAACGGCTTATTAGTACAAATCACCGTCGGAAAAAGGGTTCCCTTCATGCAGGGTGAAATCAGCTATGATGGCTGTGAACCGGGGTATGGCGAAGCAGATGGTTGCACGTCCGCTCGCTCTTCGGTCCGGGATGGTCTCGATTTCGTTGTTTCTTCCAACGGTGTCTTCAAACCATTTCTCAACGAGACCGGCGGCGCATCCTGTTATGCCGGCGGCGTTGCGGGTCGCGTCTACATGATCAGCTGGGGAGCACTGTCATGAATGCCACGGCTGCCATGTGCATTACGATCGATAATCTCGGAGATATTTCGACCTATTTCGGCGAGGGTGTCGCCGGCCGCGTCCTGGCGGAAGTCGCCCGCCGGCTGGAGCGGTCGCTGCAGGTGCCCTTCACCATTGAAAGCTGGGGTGTGGCGGCGTCGCCCTTCCAGCTCGAGGATGGCCTGCCGGTCTGGTCGCGCGTCGATGAGGCGCTTTGTGCGGCAGCCGCCCTGCCGATCCCGGTTGGCAACAACCGCATCGTCGTGGCGCTGAGCTGCCGCAACACCGTGCCGGACGCGCAAGGGCTCCACACCGCCTCGCAGAACAGCGCGCAGGATTATCGCATCGACATGAGCGCCGCGGCGCTGGCCTATGAGGCGCTGTTCAACGCCCGCTTCACGCTGGTCGAACAGCCGGTCTGCAGTGCGTCCGAGCCCGCGTCGGTTCTTTACAGCGAATGCGTCGTGCGCCTGTCGGATGAGGATGGCCGCGTGGTCATGCCCGGCGTCTACATGCCAGCGCTGGAACGCCTCGGCCTCACCCAGGTATTTGATCGCCGCATTGCGCAGTCGGTGGTCGAAGAGCTGGTGCGTCGCCCGGATGTCGTTCTGGGCTGCAACATGTCGGCGCTGTCGGCCTCGGTCGATCTCTGGTGGCGGCTGGTGTTTCCCCGTCTCGTGCGCGAGGCCGGCGTCGGCCAGCGCATGGTCATCGAGATTTCGGAATCGGCGCGTCCCTACAGTTTCGAAGCGGTGGCGGAATTCGTCTCGCACATCCAGCAGGCCGGCTGCCGCGTGGCGCTCGATGATTTCGGCACCGGTTTCAGCTCCATCGGCTATGCCCGCCACACGCGCTTCGACGTCATCAAGATCGATGCCGGACGCATCCGCACCCGCGGCTCGGATGCACCGCAGCTGCTCGGCCATCTGATTTCACTGGCCCGCCATGTTGCCAACGAGGTCGTGGTCGGGTCGGTTGAGAGTGAGGCGGACCTTCTGATTGCGCATGCCGCCGGCGCCCGCTGGGTTCAGGGCTTCCTGTTCGGCCATCCGCAAAGCTTGGCCCCGCAGCTTGCCCGTCAGGCGCAGGTCGCCTCGCTGGATGCCCGCCGGCCCGCCGCCCGCGCCGGAGGCGCCCGATGAAACCAGGAACGGCCGCACTTCTTCTGATCGCGGCCATCCTGCAGGCCAGCCTCTCCACGGCCCTTGTCACGGAGCATTATGCGCTTGCGCTGGAAATCGGCCTGTTCGGCTGTCTGCTGATCTGGGCCGTTCTGGCGTTTTTTGCCCGGGATCTTCTGTCATCCGGTCGCGAGCCCCTGCCGCCGCGGCTCCTGAAAGCCGTCGAGGAGCGTTATGCCCGCTACGGCGTCTATGCCATGCCGGTCGCTAACGACCTCTTCTCCGATCGACATGTTCGGGTGGCAGGCCGCAGGATCTCGGTGGATTTCCTGCCACTGCTGGTCGCCACGCTGTCTGCCGCAACCGTTGTCGGGTCTTCCTTCGGCTTTGCTTTGTCCGGTGACATGGCCATGGCGGCGGCGATCACCGGATCTGCCGGCCTTGGCGCGCTCGTGCTGTATTGCTGCCACACGCCACCGGCAACAGATAATGTTCAGGTGGCGGATCTGAAGCGGCGCGCTGGCCGCCGCTGAGCGGCACTCCACTTGATCCCCTGTCTCGGCGCTATTTATCACGCCGGCTTGCGGTGCAATCGACCGGCTGCTGCATCGCGCCATCTCCTCCTGACGCGGCTTGCGCATAGGCCGAAGTTTTTCGGCAAAAATCCCCATCAGATCTTATGGATTTCATGGCGTTACCGGGTTTGGTGGCCAAGGGGGAACTTGCCAAGTGCGCCGCAACTCAGCAAGCTGGCGCCATGAAGGATCAGAACCGATATGCGCCACCGATCAGCGGTCAGCGCCCGATCAAGCGGCGCGGGCTGCTTCTTGGCCTGCACCGTTCCGGTCTTCGCCGGCTGACGACGATCATCGGTTCGGCCGGCTATGGCAAGACCTCGCTTGCGGCGCAGTGGCATGAAATGCTGGTGGCCGATGAGGTGCGTTGCCTCTGGATATCGCTGGAACAGGAGCATTGCGACCAGCGGCAGTTCCTGCTGACCCTGCTCGATGCCTTGCAGCCGCTTCTGGCCGATGACACCGGCGGTCTCGATGCGGCAAGCATGCCGGTCGCTTCGCTTCTGTCCATTCTGGCAACGCGCCTGCGCCGCATCGAGCAGCCGCTGGTCCTGTTCCTCGACGATTACCATCTGGCGCAGACCGATGCGACCGAGGCGCTGATGGCAAAAATTCTGGCCGATCGTGGCCTCGATCACCTGAAGCTGGTGCTGATCTCGCGAAGCCCGCCGCGCTTCCCGCTGTCGGCGCTACGCCTGCACGGCGAGTTGAAGCAGATCGGCGTGGCGGATCTCGGCTTTTCCGATGACGAGGCGCTGGAATTCTTCTCCGACGACAGGCTGGGATTGAACCCTGAGCAGATCGGCGCGCTCAACCGGCGCACGGAGGGCTGGGCCGTTGCGCTGCAGATGGTGCGCCTGCTGGTTCACGACAATCCGCAGCGCGAGGCGGTGCTGGCCTCGTTCGACGGCAGCAATGTCGAAATGGGTAACTACCTGTCGGAACAGGTGTTTGCGCAGCTGCCGGACGATATCCAGCAGTTCCTCCTGAAGACGGCGGCGCTTCCGGCCTTCAGCCGCGATCTGGTGGCCGCGCTCTTCGAGGGCGAGGCGAGCGCTCTTCTGATGGATCGCCTCGCCGACCATGCGCTGCCGATCACGCTGCTGGCGGGGGAGGGCGGCTGGATGCGCTCCCACCCGGTCTTCAATGCGTTTCTGCGCCAGAAGGCGCTGCGCCAGGGGTTTGATACGCAGTCGGCGGTGAGGCGCGCGGCGCGCTGGTTCGAGGTGCAGGGCGATTTCGACCAGGCGGTGCGCCACGCGCTCTCAGGCGGCAGCGCCGATCTGGCCGCCCGCATCGTCGAACGGGCCGGCGGCTGGCGGCGCGTCTATGCCACCACGCGCGGCGGCACCATGCTGTTCCAGATGATTTCCGCGCGCGCCGCCGGCATCGATCTCGATGGCTTTCCGTTGACGACGCTTGGGCTTTCGGTGGTCAGCGCCAAGGCCGGCCAGCTGGAAGCGGCCAATCACTACCTGTCGATTGCCGAACGGGCGGTCGGCACCTTGAAGGCCTATGCGGCGGATCTGCGCGTGGTGAAGGTGCTGCTGTCGCTCTACCTCGATCACTGGGCAACATCTGCGGATCTTGCCGCGCTGGAAGACGATCTTTTGAAGCCGGAGGGCATGGAGCTGATCCACCGGGCGCTGGCGCTCAACATGCTCTCCTACAATTACCTGATCCGCAGCGATCTGGAGCGCGCCCGCCATTACGGACATCTGGCCATCCGCACCTTCCGCGATGGCGGGGCGGATTTCGGCGCCATGCACCTTTATACCCATATCGGTCAGGCGGCCTTCTTCAGCGGCGATGCGGCGGGCGCTGAGGAAGCCTATGACCACCTGATCAGCGAGGCGCAGGCCAATATCGGACCGGGAAGCGATCTCGATGCCGTGGGCCAGGTGCTGAAGGCCGAACTCCAGTCGATGCGCGGCGATCTTTCTGCGGCGGCAGCACCGCTCTCCTGGGCGCTGCCGCATCTGGAGCGCCATGATACCTGGTTTGATCTTCTGGCCGCGGGCGTGATGGGCCAGCAGCGCGTGCTGCGGCTGGGCGGCGATGTCGTCGGTGCGCATGCCTCCATCGACCGCGTGCGCTCGACCGCCAAGCGGCGCGGTTTTGATCGCCTGATCCGCCTCATCGATGGCGAATGCTGCGGGCTGCTGATCTCGACGGGCGATATCGAGCATGCCATCCGCCATGCGGAGCTGTCGGGCTTTGGCCGCAGCGTCATCCAGTCCGACCGCCTCAACACGCTGCAGACCCATCTGCGCGGCACAACGCCCGCCTTGTTGTGGACGCGGATCTTTCTGGCTGAGGGCAAGCCGGAGCGCGCGCGCGACACGCTGGACTGGCTGATGACGCGCCAGTCGGAGCGGCCGCATCTCGTGCGCTCCATCGAGCTGCAACTGCTGGAAATCCGCATTCTGGCGGCCGAGGGGCGCAAGGATGCGGCATCCGCCTGCCTCTGCGATCTGCTGATGACGATGCCGCTTGCCGATTATGCATCGCTGCTGCAGCTGGAGGCGGCCGATGTTCCGGATCTCCTGCGGGAGCTGTCCACCTGCAGCCAGTTTCCCGCCGTGGCGCGCCAGCGGCTGTTGCAATGCCTCGATCGGGTCCGCCCGGCAGATCCGGCACACGTGCCACCCTTTGCCGAGATGGTCGCCCCCGGCGCGGACCTCACGGAGCGCGAGCGCAGCGTGCTCTCCCTGTTGAGCGCCGGCCTCAGCAACAAGGAGATCGGCCGCCGGCTTGATCTCAGCGACAATACGATCAAGTTTCACCTGCGCAACATTTTCACCAAGCTGAATGTTTCCACCCGCACGGCCGCCGTGACGACCGCCCGCGACAAGGGCGTGCTGCAGCGGTGAGCACCTACCCGAACGGGTAGGTACGCGCGCCTGCCTGCCTACCCTTTTGGCAGGCTGTCGCCCTTTTGCGACCCGCCATATCTTCACCGGACAGGGAACGGGCAGAGGGCAGGTCAAGACATGCAGGCAGCCGGTGGTCGGATCGATGCCGTCACGCAGGAGATCATCGAGGGAAAGCTGCTGGCCACCGTCGACGAGATGGGCATCGTCATGGCCCGCACCAGCATGAGCCCTGTCATCTATGAGGTTCTGGATTTTGCCTGCGGCGTGCTGACGGCCGAAGGCGAATTGGTGGCGCAGATGAACGGCATCACGCTGTTTACCGGCACGTTCGGGGCGCAGGTGAAGGCGCTGATCGCCCGCTTCGGCGGCAATCTGGCCGATGGCGATATTCTTTTGACCAACGATCCTTATGCCGGCGGCACCCATGCCTGCGATTTCGCCATCGTCAAGCCGATCTTCTTTGACGGCGCGCTCATCGCCTATGCGATTAATGTGGCCCATTATCTCGATGTCGGCGGTTCCGTTCCGGGAAGTCTTGCACCGGATGCCACCTCGGTGTTCCAGGAAGGGCTTCGCCTGCCGGGCGTGAAAATTGCCCGCGCTGATGCCTTCTGCGACGATATCCTGCACATCATCCGCGAAAACGTCCGCCTGCCGGATGTGGCGCTGGGCGATCTCACGGCGCAGGTCGCAACAGTCCGGGTGGCGGCCCGCCGCATGGGCGAGATCGCGGAAAAATACGGCGCCTCCACCGTACGCGGCGCCTTTACCCAGTTGCTGTCGACCAGCGAGCGGCTGAGCCGGGCGGCGATTGCGGCACTTCCCGATGGCATCTACCGCGCCGATGACGTGATCGACGGCGATGGCGTCAGTGCCGCGGCCATCCCCGTCACGGTCGCCGTCACCATCGACGGCGATCGCATCACTGCCGATTTCACCGGTTGCCCGCCGGCCGTTGCCGGGCCTATCAACTGCGCGCGCGGCGCCCTCGAATCGGCCGTGCGAACCATCGTCAAGGCGCTGGTCGGGCCGCAGGCGCCCTCCAACGAGGGCTGGTTCCGGCCGCTTTCGGTCATCGCGCCCCCCGGCACGATCTTTACGGCTGAAAAGCCCTCGCCCACCGGCTGGTATTACGAAGGCTCCGTGCATGCCTCGGAACTGGTGTGGAAGGCGCTCGCACCGCTGATGCCGGCACGCTTTTCTGCCGGCTCCTATTCCAGCCTCTGCGTCGTCTATATTTCCGGCCGTGACGATCAGGGTGCGCCCTTCATCCATATCGAGCCGCAGCATGGCGGATGGGGTGCGAGCGAAGGGCGCGACGGCGCCAATGCGCTGATCGCGCTCACCGACGGCGATACCTATAACTACTCCGTCGAGGCGATCGAGGCGCGGTTTCCGCTGATCGTCAGGCGCTATGCGCTGAACGTCGAGGGCGGCGTCGGCGCCGGGCGCCGGCGCGGCGGCTTTGGCATTATCCGCGAATATGAAATCCGCGCCGAGGGTGCTGAGGCCTATTGCAGCTTCGGCCGCACGGCGACAAAGCCCTGGGGCATGGCGGGAGGGCTTTCCGGCACGGCAAACAGCCTGCAGGTTCGCTGCGGCGCCAGCGGTCACACCCGGGAATTCGGTCGCGCGCCGCATATCCCGCTTTCCACCGGCGACGTGTTGCGCATCGTGACCGGCGGCGGTGGTGGCTGGGGCACGCCCACCGAGCGCGAAAAACATCTCATCGAACAGGATCTGACCGACGGGCTGCTCAGCGAAGCGGCCGCGCGGGACACCTATGGATACCAGAAGGAACTCAACCCATGATCAGGCTTGCAACCGATGTCGGTGGCACGTTTACCGATCTTGTCGGCTATGACGAAGTGACCGGCGAAGTCTTCACCGCCAAAAGCCTCACCACTGTCGATGATCAGTCGCGCGGCGTGCTGCAGGCGATTGCTGAGGCCGAGGATCGCGATGGACTGCGCCGGCGCGACGTGACGTTTTTTGCCCATGGCGGCACCACGGTGATCAACGCCATTACCGAGCGCAAGGGCGTCAAGACGGCACTCGTGACCACCGCCGGCTTTCGCGACGTGCTGGAAATCGGTCGTGGCAACCGGCCGGATCTCTACAATCTGCAATTCCACAGCCCCGAGCCCTTCGTGCCGCGCCATCTGCGCTTTGAAGTGCGCGAGCGCATCGATGCCAGAGGCAAGGTGCTGACCCGGCTGGAGCTGGACGACCTGAAGCCGATCATCAAGACCTGCCTGGCAGAGGGTGTCGAGGCGGTCGCCATCCTCTTCCTGCACAGCTATGCGAATGCCGAGCACGAGGCGCTGTGCGCCGATATCCTGGCCGATGCACTCCCCTGTGCCACCATTTGCGCAAGCCATGAAGTGTCGCGCCAGTGGCGCGAATACGAGCGCTCCAACACGGTGGTGCTGAACGCCTATGTGCAGCCGATCATCGAATATTATTTCGAGCGGCTGGAAGAGGCGCTGACCGAAACCGATCTCACCTGCCCCTATTATGCCATGCAATCGAACGGCGGCATCGCGACCTTCGATCAGGTGGTGAAAAGTCCGCTGACGCTGGTGGAATCGGGCCCTGCCGGCGGTGTTGCGGGGGCAGCGCGCATCGGAGCGCTGCTGTGCGAAAGCGAGGTCCTGTCGCTTGATGTCGGCGGAACCACGGCCAAATGCTCGCTCATCAAGAACAGCCGCCCGACGCTCGACAGCGAATACCGGCTGGAGCGCAGCCGTATCAACCCCGGTTACGCCGTGCAGGTGCCGGTGGTGGATATCGTTGAAATCGGCGCCGGCGGCGGCTCGATTGCCCGCATCGATCAGCGCGGCACGCTGTCGGTCGGCCCGGAAAGCGCAGGCTCCCTGCCAGGACCGGCCTGCTATGGCCGCGGCGGCAGCCGGCCGACGATCTCCGACGCGCTGCTGACAGTCGGCATCTTCGACCCCGACACCTTTGCCAACGGCACGATGCCGCTTCATCTTGATAAGGCGCGGGCCGCCATCGAAACGATTGCCGTGCCGCTCGGCATGTCGATCGAGGATGCGGCCCTTGCCGTCATCGACATTGCCCATGCCAACATGATCAACGCCCTGAAGCTCGTCACTGTGCAGCGCGGTCATGATCCGCGGGATGCAGCCTTCGTGATCAGCGGGGGCGCGGGGCCGGCGCTTGCGGCGCGGCTGGGGCGTGACCTCAACGTCAAATCGACCGTCGTGCCGCTGCATCCTGGCATTTTTTCCGCCTGGGGCATGCTGGCGGCCGAACCCCGCGCCGATTTCCGCTCCACCTGGTTCTCGCCGCTCTCGCCGGAAGCGCTTGCGACGGCAGCAACGCGCTTTACTGCTCTTGAACAGGACGCGGTGGAGTATTTTGCGAAGGGCGCCGAGGTGGAGATCCGCTTCGCCTACAGCATCGAGGCGCGTTACCGTGGTCAGGAACACGGTGTCTTCACCCGTTTCGAACGCGCTGATACCGAGGCGGATTTTGCCGAACGGTTCCATGCCGCCCATGAGAAGGCCTATTCTTTCCGTCTGCCGCATTCGGCCATCGAGATTACCATGCTGCATCTGGAGGCCATCCTGAGCGGCCCGGTGATTGCCATTCCGAAGATGAACGGCGATCTTCTGTCGAGGGACGCGACGATCAGCGGCCACCGTGATGTCTATTTCGGAGGGGACGAAGGCTGGCTGTCCTGCCCGGTCTACCAGCGGGCAAACCTTTGCCCGCAGATGAGGCTTTCCGGCCCATTGATTGTCGAGGAGCCAACGGCCACAACTCTTGTGCTGGCAGGCCAGCAGCTGGCGTTGACCGAGGAGGGCATCATGATCATCACCGAGCAGGCCGCAGAGCGGGCGGGCGAGGCAGGCTAGCATGGCGATTGCGATCGGGATCGAGGCTGTCACGCGTGAATTCGGCCCTGTCCGGGCCGTGGACGATGTGACGCTCTCCATCGGGGCGGGCGAGTTCTTCACCCTCTTGGGCTCGTCCGGTTGCGGGAAAAGCACGCTGTTGAAGCTGATCGGCGGCTTCGACCAGCCGACCGCCGGCCGCATCACATTTGATGGACGCGACATGGCGGGCATCCCGGCCAACCGGCGTCCGGTCAATACCGTGTTCCAGGGGCTCGGCCTTTTTCCGCACATGAGTGTTGCGAAAAATGTCGGCTACGGGCTTTCCCTGCGCGGCCTCTCCGGCAAGGCGCTGGCCGTCAAGGTCGAGGATGCGCTTGATCTGGTGGAGCTTTCCGGCTTCGGACCGCGCGACGTGAACCTCTTGTCCGGCGGCCAGCGGCAGCGCGTGGCGCTCGCGCGTGCGCTGGTGATGGAGCCCGGCATCCTTCTCCTCGACGAGCCACTGACGGGGCTCGACGAGCGCCTGCGCCAGCAGATGCGCGATGAATTTGCCCGGCTCCACAAGCGCACCGGCGCGACCTTCATCCTCGTCACCCACAATCAGGACGAGGCGCTCAGCCTCTCTGACCGCATGGCCGTGATGCATCAGGGCAGACTGCAGCAGATCGATCGGCCGGCGCTCTTTTTCGATCAACCGGCCAATGCCTTCGTCGCCCGCTTCGTCGGCATCGACATTCAACTGAAACACCAGGGTGTTACCGGGCACGGGGAGGCCGCATACGCCCTGATATGCGGACAGAAAGTGCCGGTCCGGATCGGCGGACCCGTGGCGCCCTCGCAAACGGTGGTGGCGCTGCGCCCGGACCGGCTCTTTTTGCAATCTGAAGACGAAATCTCTTTACAGGAACACGCCGACCGGATGATGCTGACCATGGTGGAGAGCCGTTTTCGCGGCCTGCATCACGACGTGACGCTGGCCTTTGCCGACGGGCAGACGGTGGTGGTCACGCAGGCGGCGGACCGCCCGGTGCCGGAGCCGGGCCAAACCGTTGCCGTGACAATCGCAGCCGGTGGCGCGATGCTTATTCCAACCGCCGATCCCTGATCGGCGCCGCATGACTGAAGACTGACTGTGTTCACCAAGGTTTTTCAAAAGAAAAGGGGATGACATGACAGGGGACAGACAATCGGCTTCGGCCGCAGCAAGCAATTTCAAGCGCCGCCAGTTGTTGCAGTTGATGGCAGGTGGCGGGGCGGCATTTTCCATGGCGGGCTTGGGCGCCATGCCGCGGGCGATGGCGCAAAGCCCGGCAAGCGTCGCCTTCTGGGCGACCGCCACGCTCGATATCGGGGAAAAATGGGCGCAGTTTGCAAGCCAGGTGGGCGTTGCGCCCGAATTCACCGATAACGGCAACGATGTCGGGCCGGTGCTTGCCCGCCTTGCCGCCGGCAATGCCAACGAGCTTTTCGATGTCGGCGGCTTTCAGGGCGGTGCCGAAAAGGAAATGGCGCGCCAGGGCGTCATCATCCCCTGGGATCTCTCCAAGATCCCCAATTACGACAGCATCTGGCAGTGGGCCAAGGATATTCCCTATCTGCGCCAGAACGGCAAGCAATACAGCATCCCGACCGTCGTCAACGCCGATTCGATCATCTACCGCCCCGACAAGCTCGGCAAGGTCGACAGCTACGGCGTGATCTTCGACAAGAAGCTCAAGGGCCGGGTCGCCATGGAAGATGCCTGGATCAACAGCGCCATCTTCACCGCCATGTATCTGAAGGAATCGGAAAACAAGCCGATCAAGGATCCCGGCAACCTGTCCGAGTCCGAACTTGGCCTCGTCATGGAATTCCTCATCAAGCACAAGAAGGATGGGCAGTTCCGCACCTTCTGGAACGGCTGGGAACAGGGCGTGCAACTGGTGGCCGATCAGGAAGTCGACGCCATGACCGGCTGGGAACCGATCGTCTACGAGGGCCGCAAGCGCGGGCTTCAGGTGGACTATGCCGCCCCCGTCGAAGGCTATGAGGGCTGGGGCAACAACACGGTGCTCCTCAAGGGCGCCGGCGATCGCGGCGTCACCGACGCTGCCCACACCTTCGTCAACGGTCTGCTGGCCGGGCTCTATGGCTGCGAACTCGGCAAGTCGCGCGGCTATCTGGTGCCGACCGACAACAATGTCGCCTATGCCAAGAAGAACCCGTCGGAATACAAGCCGGAAGAGGTGCAGGCGCTCGGCGACCACGTCAAAGCCAAATTCGCCGGCAAGGTCTACTGGCAGAACTGCCGCCCGGACAATTTCCAGCTTTACGAGGAATGGTGGCAGAAGCTGCGCAACGCGTGAGGGTCGGGTTTTCGGGAGGTTGAGGGAGGCGTGGTGCGTGCCTTCCCCCTCTGGCCTGCCGGCCATCTCCCCACAAGGGGGGAGACCTGCAGAACGGTTAATCCCTCAAGCCGACTGGAAAGCTTTGTGCATCAGCAAAGACTGGCGCGAGGCCAGACAGGATTGATCTCCCCCCTTGTGGGGGAGATGGCCGGCAGGCCAGAGGGGGAAGGCACGGCACCCCCTTAACCACCGCAGAACCGCCAGCCTAAAACCCATCCGCAAAACCAGGGAATTCCATGACCCGCCGCCTCCCACCGCTTTCGCCCTGATGAGGCTTCCGTTTCATCGAAGCGGCCATGATCTTGCTGATCTCCCCCCTTGTGGGGGAGATGGCCGGCAGGCCAGGGGGGATAAAGCCACGTCACACCCTTAACCACCGCAGAACCGACAGCCTGAAACCCATCCGCCGAACCCAGGGAACCCCATGAACCGCCGCCTCCCGCCAGCCTTTGCCCTCATGGCGCTGCCGCTTCTGGCCATTCTCGTGCTCGGCTTCCTGCCGCTAATGGTAGTGGTGGTATGGAGTGTCTGGACCTGGGATCCCTTGACTTACTGGATCCGGCCGGATTTCAACCTCGGCTCCTACGCGGCGATCCTGGAAGCCGGGCGCTGGATGGTGATCGTCTCGACGCTTGGAAAGGCGCTTCTGACGGCGCTGATCTGTCTTCTCATCGGCTGGCCCACCGCCTATGCGGTGCATTTTCTCGCCGGACGGCGCCTCTCTCTTATCCTTCTGGCGCTGATGACGGTGCCCTTCTTTACCTCCTACCTCATCCGCTCCTTCTCGTGGCGGCTGGTGCTGGGGCGAACCGGGGTGGTCAATGACCTCTTGATCCATCTGGGCCTTGTATCGGCGCCGCTCGACTGGCTGCTGTTTTCCAACTTCGCGGTCCTCGTCGGGCTTGTGGCCTCCTGCCTGCCCTTTGCCACCTTTCCGCTGCTGCTGTCGATGCGCAGGGTCGATCCGGTGCTTCTGGTTGCCGCAGAGGATCTGGGCGCCGGCTTCTGGACACGGCTTTCGACGATTGTCGTGCCGCTGACCATGCCCGGCATTTTTGCCGGCTTTCTCTTCGTCTTCGTCATGGTGGTAGGCTCCTCCACCGAGGTGCAGATGCTGGGCGGCGCCGGTGCCAGCATCGTCTCCGTCATGATCAACGACGTGATGCGGGTGGCCAATTATCCGCTGGCCTTTGCCATCTCGTCGGTGGTGCTTATCGTCATCTTTTCCGTGGTGCTTGCCGGCAATGCCCGCTTCGGGCTGGCGCGGCTGTTCGGGGAGGGGCAGTCATGATGGGAAGCGAAGGCACGCTGTCGCGCGCGCTGATCTGGACGATCACCTGTTTCGGTCTTGCCGTCATCTACGCGCCGCCGCTCTATCTGCTCGGGGTCTCGTTCAATCCGGCGCTGCAGCCGGCGCTGCCGCATGTCGCAGACGTGACGTTGAAATGGTATCTGGCGCTTGCAGGCGAAAAGCAGCTGATCGCAGCGCTCGAGCAATCGCTGCTGATTGCGACCGCCACGGCCTTTGCCGCAACGCTTCTCTCCCTCATGGCCGCACTTGCCTATGTGGAACTGCATGCGCGCCGCGCCGCCTGGTTTCTGACGGTGCTGTTGCCGATGTTCGTGCCGGGCGTCATCCAGGGACTGGCGCTCTCGGCCGTCTTCCAGCGCGCCGGTATCAAGGCCGGCCTCCTGACGGTGATCGGCGGGCACCTGCTCTGGGCGCTGCCCTTTGCCTTCATCGTCATTCTCACAAGTTTTGGCGTGGTGCGCCGGTCCTATCTGATGGCGGCGGCCGATCTGGGGGCGAACCGCTGGCAGCAGTTTCGGGATGTCACCCTGCCGCTCATCCGCCCGGGCCTTGTCAGCGCCTTCATCTTCTCGTTTCTTCTGTCGCTCAACGAGTTTACCCGCGCCTTTTATCTGGCCGGCCGGCAGAACACGCTGCCGGTGGTTCTGTTCGGCAAGATGAATTCCGGCGCATCGCCCACCATCTATGCCATGTCTGGCGCGATCTTCCTGCTGTCGGTCTTCTGCGTCGGGCTGGTGCTCGCCAATGTGCTGCTGAGACGCCGCCAGCCGGCCTGAGCGTTCTCAGCGGGCCGCAACCGCTTCTGCCGGTTGCGGCTGCGCCAGATCGATGCGGGCAACGACAGACATGCCGGGCACCAGCCGGTCCTTCAACGGCTGGTCCGGATCGATGGCGATGCGCACGGGAATGCGCTGGGCGATCTTGGTAAAATTGCCCGTCGCGTTATCCGACTTGATGACGCTGAATTCCGAGCCGGTGGCCGGCGCAAAGCGCTCGATACGGCCCTTGAGCGTCTGGTGGCCGAGCGCGTCCACGGTAAAGGTCACCGCCTGGCCGGCCTGCATGCCGGCAAGCTGGGTTTCCTTGAAATTGGCGACAACCCAGATCCGCTCCGGCACCAGCGATGCGATCTGCGTGCCGACCGAGACATACTGCCCGATGCGAGCCGATATTTCGCCGAGCGTGCCATCCTGCGGCGCGGTAATGCGGGTGTTCTGCAGGTCGATTTCGGCAAGTGCCACAGCGGCGCGGGCGCTGTCGACGGCAGCTTCCAGCGACCGGCGCGAGACGATGGTGGTGTTCAGGTCCTGTTCGGCCACAAGTTCCGCCGCTTCCGCCTGATGGAGCGCTGCCTGCGCCTGATCGAGTGCGGCGCGGTTCTTCTCCGATTCGCTCTGGGTGGAAATATTGCGCTCCAGAAGCGCCTGCGTGCGCTCATAGGTGGTGCGCGCCGCCGTAAGGCTCGCATTGGCGCTTTCGATGGCGGCCTTGGCCGAGACGATCTTGGCCTCGTTGGATTTGCGCGCCTGCTCGGAATTGGCAAGCGCTGCCTCCTCCTTGGCAAGTGCGGCCTTGGCCTGCGCAAGCTTCTGCACGTAGATGCGGTCGTCGATCTGCGCGATCAGGTCGCCGGTCTTGACGGTTTGATAGTCCTTGCGCGGCACATCCACCACATAGCCGGCAAGCTGCGGGCTGATCAGCGTCACCTGGCCGCGCACATAGGCATCATTTGTGGTTTCGACGCTGCCGTGGAAGGGCGGCAGGTTGAAGACGAAAAGGACGATGATCACGCCGGCGGCGCCAATGGCAAGCGCGACATAGGTGGCGATGGAGCGAAAGAACTGGGTCATGGCAGGTTGTTCCGAAGGGGGCAAAAGGGGGCAAACGAGAGATCAGGCCGTGGCGTCGGCTGGGGCCTCAGCCGGCCGGCCGGGCAGCCACCGATCTCTGTGGCGAATGAGGAGATGGAGAACGAGAACGACAAGGGCGGCGCACGAAAGCAGGGCCGTCATCAGGAAGGCGTCGTTATAGGCGAGCACATAGGCCTGCTGCTGCACCTGCTTGGAAAACAGGCTTGCGCCCTGCGCATTGCGCAACACGGGATCGGTCGTGACCCGGGCATAGGCGCCGACATATTGCTGCAGGCGGGCGGCCACCAGCGGATCGGAGCCGGCAAGCCGGGACACAATGCGGAACGAGTGAAACTGTTCGCGCCATTGCACGAAGGTTCCGTAAAGCGCGCTGCCGAGATAACCGCCGACCTTCTGGGTGGTGAGGAAAACGATGATGAAGCTGAGGATATAGTTTGGCCCGCGCTTCAATGCCGCCGAAAAGCCGATTGCCAAGGCCGGCGGCAGGAAAAGCCCGCTCGCAAAGCTGATCAGCATCTGGCTCAAATAGACCTGTTCCGGCCGCGTGAGCACGGTCGATCCGCTGTCCATGTAGCTGCCGATGGCGAGCATGACCAGCGCTGCGGCATGGATGGCGGGCTCGCGGCCGGGCTTCATCAAGAGAGCGCAGAGAAGGCCCGAGACGACGCTTGCGGCAAGGATGACGAGGTATAGGCCCTGCATCTGGTCGCTGAGCAGGCCCATGGTGCGGAACATGCCGATCGCCCCGCTCGACTGTTCCGAGAGGATCAGCCGGAAGACGAGCAGCACGCCGGTGAAATGCACGATCTCGCGTGAAGTCAGCCAGCGGATGTCGAGAAGCTGGTTGCGGCGGTTGAGCTCGATCAGGGCCATCACGGTCAGGCTTGCAAAGCCGATGACCAGCAGCCAGCCGATCCATGGCGCTTCCACCCACCAGTAGAGCCGCCCGACGGTGAGCACGACGGCCACGGCGCCAAGCCCGATGGCCAGAAATCCGTAACTTACGACATCGAGAAGACTGATCACCTTGGCGCGCGGCGGGGAGTTCAGCGGCAGCCGGTAGATGAAGGCAAGGCAGACGAGCGCCAGCCCGAGTTCGAGCAGGTAAAATGCATGCCAGCCGCCGAGATCGAGCAGCGTCGGCGACAGAAGACCGGCAACCGGCGTCGGCAGCGCAAGCGCCGTCAGCGCCAGACACAGGCCAAGGTTCAGCTTGCGCGCCGGCGGCACGGTTTCCAGCATGTAAAGAAAGGCGAGCGACGACATGGGCGCGGCGGCCGCCCCGGCAAAGAAGCGCAGCACCAGCGCGCTTTCAAAACTTCCGGCCCAGAGATGACCAAGACTGATGACGGCATAGGTCACGATGGAAATTTCGGCAAATTTGCGCAGGCCGAACTGGGCCCGAAGCTTGAACAGCATCAGCGTCAGGCTGGCATTGGGGATCATGTAGGCGGCAATCAGCCAGGTGGCTTCCACCTGCGTGACTTCGAGCGGGCCTGCCACCTGCTGGATATTGTTGGACAGAAGGCTAAGCCCAAGTCCCTGCGTCAGAGCAATCAGCGTGGCCGCCAGCATGTAGGCTGCCATCAGCGCCGGCGGGCGCGGCTGAAACGGTGCCGGTGCCGGCATCGGTTCCTGGCCGGGGCGCTTTTGCACATCTTGCGGCAGAAGCTTTTGATCAGGCTCGTCATTAGGGTGCGACATCAAAAATCTCCAGATCGGCCACACGCTCGGAAAGCAGTTCCAGAACGTTGATCGACGTGCTGAGTTGCTCAGGGTCGAGACCTTCGAAAATCCGCTCGCGCAGACGCGCGCCGATGGCTTGCACGAAGGCTGCCTGTTCGCGCCCATGGGCCGTCAGCGCCACCTGCTTGACCCGGCGGTCGGAGAGATCCGGTCGCCGCTCGATGATGCCGTTTTCTTCCATGCGATCGAGAAGACGAACGAGTGTCGCCTGTTCGAGTTCCAGTTCCAGCGCCAGTTCGCTCTGCGTCATGCATTCGCGCCGCGACAGCCGAAGCAGTGCGCGCGCGCGCGGATAGGTCAGGCCGTTCGCCGTCACCTGCTGGTTGAAGGCAGTGCGGATCTTGCGGCTGGCCTTGGTCAGCGATTCGAGAAAGTCGGCGGTCAGCTTGCGGTCGTTTTCCATGGGGCACTTAAGGTTAGTGTGCTAAGGAAAAATAGATAGTGCGCTAACTTTCCTTTTCAAGACCCCTCGCGCCTTGTCCGAGGAAACCGCATCTCATCCCCGCGCCGTCGGGGACGGGTGCCGCGCTGCCCGGATCAGGAACCATTTGCGGCGTCTTCCCGTTCGCCCGCCAGACCGCAGGGACGCAAGAGAAAGGACAGGTTCATGGATCTCACATCGAAAGTTGCTCTCGTCACCGGCGCCGGGTCCGGCATTGGCCATGCGGCCGCGCGTGCGCTGGCAAGGCAGGGTGCCAAGGTTGCGCTTCTCGGCCATACCGAAAGCGAACTCGAAAAAGCCGCAGACGCGCTGCGTGCCGAGGGTGGCGATGCGCTGGCCATTACCGCCGACGTCTCCAGCGACAGCGAGATGAAGGCCGCCCTGCAGACGCTGATCGACCATTACGGCCGTCTCGACCTGGTGGTGGCGAATGCCGGGATCAACGGCGTCTGGGCACCGATCGACGACCTGAAGCCGGAGGAGTTCGACAAGACGATTGCGGTCAACCTGCGCGGCACCTATCTCACCCTGCATCATGCCGTGCCGCATCTGAAGAAACAGGGCGGCGCCATTGTCGTCGTCTCGTCCATCAACGGCAACCGCACCTTCACCTCGCCCGGCGCCACCGCCTATACGGCCACGAAAGCGGCGCAGGTGGCGATCGTCAAGCAGCTGGCGCTGGAACTCGGCCGCCACCACATCCGTGTCAATGCCGTCTGCCCCGGCCAGATCGAGACGCAGATCGACGACAACACCGACAAGCGCCATGTCGAGGAAACGAAGATCCCGGCTGAATTCCCGGCCGGCGAAATTCCGCTGCGCGACGGCAAACCCGGTGCGAGCGCCGATGTTGCCGAGGTCATCGTCTTCCTTGCCTCGGACGCCTCGCGCCACGTGACCGGCACGGAGATCTATGTGGATGGCGGGCAGGGGCTCCTGCGCTAGGGTCATCCGCCTTACGGATCGAAAAACTCGCGCCATTGCTGCTCGCCCAACAGACAATCGGTCGTTGCCGGGCGGGCGGCGGTTGCGATGCGGTGAACTTTGGCGGGCATGAGGCCGCTTACTTCCATCACCAGCTTGCGGCGGATGGCGACGGCAAAATCCTCTGCATTGTGCACCGGCAGCACGAAGGAGCCGGGCCCGCCGATGACGCAGTCGCCATAATATTTGTCGAGACCGCCCATGGTGGCGGAGGGGCGCAGCATGATGGCGAGCCCGTTGATGATGACGCCGGCCTCCACCGCCTTGTCTCGCATCGGCGCCACCGGCTCCCCGATATTGTTCGGCCCGTCGCCGGACACGTCGATCACCTGGCGCATGCCGCGATAGCGGTTGGAGACGAGGCTTGTCGTGCCATAGGCAATGGCGGCGGAGATCGAGGTGCGCCGCTGCGTGGCAATCGGCCGGGCGGCAAGCTTTGCCGCAAAGGCTGCCGCATCTTCCGGCGTTTCGATCACCTGCCAGTCGATGACCGAAGACGGATCGACCTCTCCGGCCCATTCGAAATAGGAAATGGCAATCCTGCCGAGGAGGCCGCCGCGCACCGCGGTGATGAACTCGCCGTGCTGGAGGGCGCTGATATAGCCCTCGCGCTGCACGCGCATCTCGTCGTAATCCATCGAGCGGGAGGTATCGACGGCGAGCACCAGTTCCACATCGACATCCCCGCCGCCTGCGCCGGGGGCTGTTCCGGCTGCGCGAAGGCCCGGCGCGGTCGCGGCAACAGGCGTGGCCGTTGGGTGTCTGTCGGGCAGGTCCGCCGGCGGCGCACCTGCACTTAGGGTCAGAAGCATGGCAAGTGTGGCAAGCATCGCAACCTCGTCACAACCGGGCGTCAGTGCCGAAGTCTAGCACACCGGTAAAGGACGGCTATGGGATTTGCGGGCACGTTTCAGTGATTGCTTACGGGTAAGAAATCGGAGGCTCGTGCGAAGTTGAGAAGAAGATTAAAAAATAGGCATTGTGAGGGCGATTGTATGCAATAAACGTTGTCAGTCGGTGTCGGTGTCCCGCAATTGCGGCATTTCGGGTTGGCATGTCGATTGCTGCGAGGTTTTGAATGAAGCTTTCTGTTCTGGAGGAAATGAGATGATCCCCGCCATTCTCGATCTTGCTGCGCTGAAGGCGCTTTATGCCGAAGGATTGTCTCCGCTCGATCTCGTGGAAGAGGTGATCGCCCGCCGCAAGGCCTCGGACGATCCGGCCGTGTTCATCACCGAGACGCCGGACGAGGATCTGCGTGGCGCGGCGCGCGAGTTGCTCGCCTCCCACCCGCAGCCAAACAGCCTGCCGCTTTGGGGTATTCCCTTTGCGGTGAAGGACAATATCGATGTGGCGGGCCTGCCGACGACGGCGGCCTGCCCGGCTTTTGCCTACGCGGCACAACAGGATGCAACCGTCGTGGCGCGCCTGAAGGCTGCGGGCGCCCTCGTGATCGGCAAGACCAATCTCGACCAGTTCGCAACGGGCCTTAACGGCACCCGCTCGCCCTATGGCGCGCCGCGCTCGGTCTTCGACAAGGCCTATGTGTCGGGCGGCTCTTCCTCCGGCTCGGCCGTTGCGGTGGCATCGGGTCTTGCAAGCTTTGCGCTCGGCACGGATACGGCAGGCTCCGGCCGCGTGCCGGCCGCCTTCAACAATCTTGTCGGCATCAAGCCGACGCCGGGGCTGGTGCCGAATGTCGGCGTCGTACCGGCCTGCCGCAGCGTCGATGTGGTGACCGTCTTTGCCGCGACCGTCGGCGATGGCGCAGCCATCCGCCGGGTGATGGAGGGCTATGACGCGGGGGATCCCTATTCCCGCAAATCCACGCCTGTCGCACTTCCGGCCAGTGGCCTGCGCATCGGCGTGCTGGACGGGGCGGAGCGCGAATTCTTCGGCAATGCCGCCGTCGAGGCGCTCTATGATGCGGCAATTGCCCGGGCACAATCCCTGGGCGCCGCCATCGTGCCCTTCGATTATGCGCCGTTTCGTCAGGCGGCCGAACTGCTCTACAATGGCCCCTGGGTTGCCGAGCGGCTGGCGGCGGTCAAGGATTTCTTCGCGACGAACGTCGATGATTTCGACCCGACGGTGCGCAAGATCATCGAGGGCGCGAAGGCCTATGATGCCGTCGATGCCTTCGAGGGACAGTATAGGCTCGGGCACCTGCGCCAGAAAGCGCTTGCCGAATGGGAAAAGCTCGACCTGCTGATGCTGCCGACGTCGCCCACCACCTATACGGTAGAGGCGATGCTGGCCGATCCGATCGTCAGGAACAGCCATTTCGGCCGTTATACCAACTTTGCCAACCTCTTCGGCCATGCGGCCATTGCCGTTCCCGGCGGTTTTGGCGCGGATGGCCTGCCAAGCGGCGTGACCCTCTTCGGCCCCTCCTTTTCCGACGATGCGCTGGCGCCGTTTGCCGATGCCCTCCACCGCGCCGCCTCCTGCGGCATGGGCAAGGACAAGGTGGCAGTCCTGCCGGAGGCCTCGAAAGTAGCCGCAGCCG
Organism: Neorhizobium fuzhouense; assembly: GCF_042611105.1. Classification (NCBI taxonomy): domain Bacteria; kingdom Pseudomonadati; phylum Pseudomonadota; class Alphaproteobacteria; order Hyphomicrobiales; family Rhizobiaceae; genus Neorhizobium; species Neorhizobium fuzhouense. Next base: position 213,974 of record NZ_JBHFFP010000008.1, read on the forward strand.
ATGACGGCCTCGTCACCATCATGGTGGTCGGCGCGCATCTGACGGGCATGCCGCTGAACCACGAACTGACCGGGCCCGGCGGCACGCTGTTCAAAACCTGCCGCACGGCCGGGGATTACCGGCTTTACGTGCTGCCCAACACCACGCCGCCGAAGCCCGGCCTCATCCGCGACCCCGGTTTTGAGGGGCAAGGGCTCGAGGTCGAGGTGTGGAAGGTGGCACCCGCCGCCTTCGGGCGCTTCGTGCAGAACATTCCGGCGCCGCTTGGCATCGGCAAGGTGACGCTGGAGGATGGCAGCCAGGTTTCCGGCTTCCTCTGCGAACCCTATGCCATTGAAGGTGCGCAGGAGGTGACGGCGCTTGGCGGCTGGCGCGCCTATATCGCGTCGCGCAAATCCTCCTAGCGGCAAAAGGACGGAGGCCGGCCTAATCAGGCCAGCCCATCGCTCTCATTGTCTCAGGCGTCCGGTTCGCCAAATTGCACGGTCGCGTGAAATACGTGGTCGCGGCCGTTGCGGCTCCTGCAGGACAGGACGAGGCTTGCGCCCATCTGCGTCACCAGCCGGTCGGCGATCGCAAGGCCGAGGCCAGAGCCGGGGGCGCGGTCATTGCCGCGGGCAAAGCGCTGGCGCAGCTGCGAAAGCTCGGCATCGGAGAGTGCCGGCGAGGCATTGCTGACGCGCACCGATTGCCCGTCCTCGACAAAGACGTCTATGGGCGCCTCGCCAAGCCCGTGCAGGCCGGCATTTTCGATGAGATTACGCAGCACGATGGCAAAGGCGTCCGGATCCGCCGGCCAGTGCAGATGGTCGTCCGTGCCGCGGTGGTAGCGGAGGCGGCCCTTCAGTGGCCCGGAGCGGTTGAACTCATCGACCATCATGTCGACGATCGGCATGAGATCACTGGTTTCCCGGCCGGCGCCGATGCCGGCCTCGGCGCGTGACAGCTGCAGCAGCTTTTCGTTGAGCGCCGCCAGCCGGCGAAGCGCGCCGTCGGCCCGCTTGGCGTGTTCGCGGGCGCTGCCTTCCGGCAATTGTTCGAGCAGCACTTCCACCTGCGCCCGCGCGCCGGCAATCGGCGTGCGAAGCTCGTGGGCGCTGTTGGCCGTCAGTTCCCGTTCCGCCTCGAGCGCGAGCGTGAGGCGCTGCAGAAGCACGTTGACAGACTGGCTGATCGGCTGGATTTCCTGCGGCAGGTCATCCAGCTCGACGGGGGAGAGGTTGCCGCTGTCCTTCATGGCAATTTCGGCCCGCAGCCGGTCGACGGGCAAAAGAGCGCGCCGGACGATCCACCAGATCGCCGCAATGCTGATCGGCAGCAGCACCAGGATCGGCATGAGAAGCGCCGTCATGCCTTCCAGCGCCGCCTCCTGGCGATGATCGAGCGAATCGGCCACCTGCACGAACAGCGAACTGCTGACGGCGGACACCGTGAAGATGCGCCGGCTCTCATCCTCCCAGAAGCCCGGCGTGAGCGGCGCCGGATAGGGATCGGGCGTCACATTGTGGGAATGCATGAGGACGCGGCCATCGGCATCGCGCACCTGATAGGTGAGATATTCATCCGGCACGCTGCCGCGCAGCGCCGTCAGCTTGCGCGGCGTCGTTGTATCCTCGCGCAGGTAAAGATCGTCGACGACCAGCGGCACCAGCCGCTCGGCGGTCTCCTGCAGCGAGCTGTCGAAGATTTCGCCGAACTCCTCGCGCATCACCGACACGCCAAGCCCGACCGCCAGGAGCCAGAACAGGAACAGGGCGCCTGACAGCCAGAGGATCAGCTGTTTTGCAATGCTGCGGTTCTTAACGCTCATCGCTCACCATCCGGTACCCGATGCCGCGCACCGTTTCGATCGTGGCGCGTCCGAGCTTGCGGCGCAGCCGGCTCACATAGACTTCCACCGTATTGCTTTCGATTTCGGCGCCGAAGGAATAGAGCGCCTCTTCGATCTGGCTCTTGCCGACAATGGCGTTGCGCCGCACCGACAGCATTTCGAGAACCGCCCATTCGCGCGCCGAAAGCGCCAGCTGCTCGCCATTGGTGCGGGTGACCCGCCGCTCCGAGGGAAAGATCTGCAGGTCGCCGATCTCGATCATCGGCACCTGGTGGGCGCCGTAGCGGCGGGCAACGGCGTGGATGCGTGCTTCCAGCTCGCCCAAATCGAAGGGTTTGACCAGATAATCGTCGGCGCCGGCATTCAGGCCCTCGATGCGGTCCGACACCTGGTCATGGGCGGTGAGGATGATCACCGGCGTCTTGTCGCGTCTTGCCCGCAGGGCTTTCAGGATATTCAGCCCGTGCCCGTCGGGAAGGCGCAGGTCCAGAAGGATGAGGCCATATTGCACGGCAGCGAGACAGGCCTCTGCATTGTCCTGATCCTTGGCCCAGTCCACCGCATGGCCCTGGCGAACCGCATGCGTCTTGACTGCGTCGCCCAGCGTCTGGTCGTCTTCCACCAGAAGAATTCTCAAAGGCTCGTCTCCCCCCAGTTCGTCACTACCGCCTTCACGCTCCGCCATCAGCCTTCGTCCTGCCCCGGTTGTTCATGCCGGCGCTGTGGCGCACCAGGCTGACGGGGGCCTGAAGAGGATGGCGTCGTTTGCCTTATTCTGGCCCTTCAGGTCCATGTCAGCAAGCGGTTCCACCTTGCAGCTTGTCATCAACGCATGGAGAAACCAATGAGATTCTTGATCACCGTAACGGCGGGCGCGCTTGGCGCGGTGCTGGCGTTTGCCGGCGTGGCCGCCGCCAAGGACAAATGCAATGTGCCGGTGGCCGAGTGGCAGCCGCGCGCAGCACTCCAGAGCAAGCTGGAGGCCGAAGGCTGGAAGATCCGCTCCATCAAGACCGAAGACGGTTGCTACGAGGCCTATGCCATCGATGCCAAGGGCCAGAAGGTCGAAGCCTATTTCGACCCGAAGACGCTTGCCTCCGTCGACATGAAGACCGGTAACTGAGATGCCGGCGATGGTCAGGGTCTGGGACCCTTATGTGCGGGTGTTCCATTGGGGACTGGTGACGAGCTTTGCCGTTGCCTGGTTTTCGGCGGAAGACCTGCGACACGTGCATGAATTTGCCGGATATACCGCCGGTGGGCTGATTGCCGCGCGCCTCGTCATGGGCATTGCAGGCTCGCGTTACGCGCGTTTTTCCCAGTTCGTTCGTCGTCCCACCCGCGTGATCGCCTATGCCAGCGACGTGGTGGCGCATCGCGAGCGGCGCTATCTCGGCCATAATCCGCTGGGCGGGCTGATGGTGTTAGCGCTGATCATTCTGGTCGCGTCGGTTGCCTTTACCGGCTGGCTGCAGACCACCGATGCCTATTGGGGCATCGAATGGGTGGAAGACCTGCACCGGCGGCTGGTCAATGTGATGATCGGCTGCGTCATCCTGCATCTTGCCGGCGTTCTCGTGGCAAGCCTCAGGCACAGTGAAAACCTCGTTCGTGCCATGGTCACCGGCGTCAAGCGCCCGCCCGCTCCCGGCGACGTGATCTGAGACAAGAGACATCACCGCAGATGATAGGCGAGGCGCCGTGGTTCTTCCCACGGCGCCTCGCGGCGGTTTCAGAGCCCGGGCAAAAGCCCGAGCTGCGTCGCAAGCGTTGCAACGATGAGCAGCGCCCAGGCGACAAGGCCGCAATAGACGGCCAGCGAGCCCAGATCCTTGGCATGCCTGCCGGTCAGCGATTGCTCCGGCGAGATGCGGTCGATGATTTCCTCGATCGCGGTATTGATCGCCTCCACCGCCACCACCAGCAGAAACAGCATGACCAGCGCCACGTAGCTCAGCGCCTGGGCGCCGATTGCGGCAAAGAACATCAGCGAAGCGGCAAGGGCTGCCACTTCATGGCGAAAGGCCGTTTCCTGCCACAGCCGCCCAAGCCCGTTCAGCGAGTAGCGCTGGGCGGCGGCCAGGTGCTTCAGGCCGCCGATCTTGTGCGATGGTTCCGCGCTCAACTGTTGGCCGCCTGGCAGACGCTCATGAGGTCGAGCTTCGGATTGCGCACCTCGGTGTCCACCTGCATCATGCCGAGGACCGTGTGGAACAGGTTGTCATGCGATTGCGGCAGCGAGACCTGCTTGGCCCAGCAGGCGGGATTGGTGCGGCGTTTCGCCTCCTCGCCCAGCCACAGCACGAAGGGGATATGGGTCTGCTGCGCCGGTGCCACCACCCAGGGTGCGCCGTGCAGGAAGAGACCCTTTTCCCCCAGCGATTCGCCATGGTCGGACATGTAGATCATCGAGGGCGAAATCCGCCCTTGCTGCGCGTTCAACATGTCGATCACGCTGGCAAGGATATGGTCGGTGTAGGCGATCGAATTGTCATAGGCATTGACGATATCGTCGCGGTGGCACTTGGAAAATTCCGACGAGCGGCAATCGGGCGTGAACAGGCGGTATTCGTCGGGATAGCGGGCGTAGTAGGCCGGGCCATGACTGCCGAGCTGGTGCAGGACCAGCACGCTGTCGCCGGTCACCGAGTTCAGCCACGCATTCAGCTGGTCGAGCAGGATGGCGTCCTTGCATTCGCCATTTTCGCAGAAGCGCGGGTCATCCGAGCGGTAAAGCTCCTTGTAGGGAATGCGCTCTGCCATGCCCTTGCTGCCGGTATTGTTGTCCCACCATTCGGTGCGGATGCCGGCATGCACCAGCACATCCATGAGGTTTTCGCGCGCCAGACCCTTGCCATGCGAATAGCTGCCGCGGCCGAGGCCGGAGAACATGCAGGGCACCGAGACGGCTGTTGCCGTGCCACAGGAGGATGTATCGGTGAAATACAGGATATCGCGCTTGGACAGTTCCGGGTTCGTCGCACGGGCATAGCCGCCGAGCTGAAAACTGTCGGCACGCGCCGTTTCGCCCACCACGACAATGGTGACGCGTGGCTTGCGGTTGGAAGCCGTCGCGGCATCGCGGACCTTGGCATCGGTGCCGATCGGTTGCGCGACGATATCGCGCTCCTTGGCGGAACCCGCCAGATAGCGTCCGGCGCTCACCATCGGGAAGATCGGATTGAGGGTGTCGAACCAGTCGCGGTGCTGGCGCGTGGCAAAGGCAAAAATGCCGGCCTGCGCCAGTCCCGCGCCGAGGAGGAGCGCGAGGCAGGGGACGATGATCGCCATGTTATAGGCGAATTTCCTAGGAAAATTGCGATGACGGATCCGCGCCCAGGCAACCAGCGCCGACGGCAGGAGGCCGTAGAGCACCATATGCACGACAAAGCCTGCCGTAATCAGGTGGTTTGCTTCCGGCATGGAGGTTTCGGCCGCGTTGCGGATCATATCGAGATCCACGATCACGCCGAACTGATCCATGAACCAGGCCGTGGCGGCGGCAGTAAGGATGAAGAGGATCAGGACCGGCTTCATCAGGTACTTGACCGACACCGTCACAAACAGCGCGACATAGCCGCCGGAAAGGCCGACCATCAGGCACGCGAGCGCCAGGTTCTGCCCGGACAGATAAGTGAAGGTCTTGCCCCAGAAGGACTGGTTCAACGCGAACAGCACATAGAGTGCCGTTACGATCGCAAGCGTGACACTGCCAATGCGCGGCCGGCGGGCCAACAATGCCTCAAGTTTCAATGCGATGTCCTTCCCGAGGCATTGGCTGGACCGACGTCCAGGGTTGATGTCTGTTCATGAGGCAGTGGGAAAAATTCCTGACAGCAGCCTGAACGCGGCGTTACAGCCGGCTCGGCGCTTGGTCGCAGCAGCGCGTCATGTCGCTCTGCGCCATCGGGCGGCGCACCGCATCAACAGCCCGGAACTTCCGCCCTTCTCGACCATTGTCAGGGTCTGGTGGGAAATAACGGCGCAGAGATCGGCATCACTCAAGATTGTGGCTCGTGTATAGGTGGTACGGTTTATTTTATGCAAGACCTGATACTCTTGTCGCGCGGTCTTCTAAAATAAAACGGCGCGACTTTCCACAAGAATTCGAAGAACGATACTTGGCGTCATGAAGCGGGAGTAAGGCATTGGCGAGGCAAACGTTCTGGAAAGGTCATTTGCGGCTTTCGCTTGTCACGGCCGCCGTTTCGCTGACGCCGGCGGTGTCGCAAAGCGGCAAGATCCGCTTCCACGTTCTCAACCGGCAGACCGGAAACCGGGTCGAAAGCCGCTATGTCGACAGCGTGACCCACAAGCCGGTATCGGACCGCAACCAGGTTCATGGTTTCCCCAAGGAGGACGGCGAGTTCGTTCTTCTGGATGATGAGGAGATCGATGCGGTGGCGCTGGAAAGCACGCGCATCATCGATATCGAGACCTTTGTGCCGGCCGGTTCCATCGACTGGATCTGGTACGACCGGCCGCATTTCCTCAAACCCGAGGACAAGATCGGCGCAGAGGCTTTTGGCGTCATTCGCGAGGCGATGAAGGCAAACGGTGTCGTGGGTATTGCGCGGCTCGTTCTTTACAAGCGCGAACACGCGGTGCTGCTGGAGCCGTCGGGCAAGGGCATCATCCTGTGGACGCTGCATTATGCGGAAGAAATGCGCGAGGCCGTCGATACTGTTGAGCGTAAGAGCGGGATCGACAAGACGCTGGTTGCGGATCTCGGCAAGCGCATCAGGTCAAAGAAAGCCGACTGGACGCCATCGCTGGTTCAGGATCCGATCCAGAAGGCGATCAAGCGCCTGTTGACGAAGAAGACGAAGGATAAGCCGGCTGCGAGCGCGAAGAAGACGCAAGGTGCTGCGAAAACCGGCGGCAATGTCGTCAACATCATGGATGCGTTGAAAAAGAGCCTGCAGGCGGAGCGCAAGTAATACCAAGTGTCGGTGATAGGAACCTATAGGATGGGTCACGACCGGTTTCTGGCTAGGCGCGGTGCGCAGCGCGATGCTGGCGCATCGGGCAAGCGCCGCAACGACGGCAGGGGCCGGTCGTGATCCACCGTCGGCAGGCTTATCGAGCCTTCTGGCGTTGTCGAGGTTCTTGACCGATGCGAAAGCATCGCTCTTCAAACCCCTCCTAGCCAGAAAACTCGATAAACCTGTCCTATAGGTTTCTATCATCGACGCTTGGTATAGAACGCGCCGCCCGGCCGGGGGCTTTCTTACCGCTTGCCTTTAGGAAGCGGCCTTGCGGCGGCGAAAAAGCCGTCCCACGGATCGGCAGATAGCGCGTGCAGCCGCTTTGCCATCGTTGCAACGGTAAAATAGTCGGGTCCGATGGCCGGCGTCAGCTCCGACCAGTCGATGGGGGTGGAGATCGCAGCGCCCGGCCGTGCGCGGGTGGAATAGGCCGCAACCGCCGTATTGCCGCGGCCATTGCGCAGATAGTCGACGAAAATGCGTCCGCGGCGCTTGGCCTTGATGGCGACGGCGAGATATTTGTCCGGCTCGGATTTCGCCATGTCGCCGGCCAGCGTCTTGGTAAAGGCCTTCACCTCGGCCCAGGTGGCCGCAGGCTTGAGCGGCGTCACCACGTGAAGTCCCTTGCCGCCGGAGGTTTTGACGAAGGCTGCGAGCCCCATCTCCTCCAGGCGCCGCTTCAGCTCCAGCGCGCCCTCGATCACCGCCGGCCAGCCGACATCCCCGGCCGGATCGAGATCCATGGTGATCATATCCGGCTTCTCGAAGGAGCGGGTCGTGGCGCCCCAGGGATGGATTTCGAGCGTTGCCGATTGCACGAGCGCCATCAACCCGTCGAAATCGGTGATGCGGATCAGCGGTTCGCCGCCCTTGTCCTTCGGGTCGGCGATCTGGCCGATGGTCTTGCTCATGCCGCGCCAGGCATGTTTCTGGAAGAAGCGCTGGCCATCGATGCCCGACGGGCAGCGCAGCAGCGACAGTGGCCGGTCGACGATGAAGGGCGCGATATGGCGCCAGACGCTGGCATAGTAATCGGCAAGCCCCTCCTTGGTCACCCCGTCCTTCGGCCAGTAGAGCCGGTCGGGATGGGTGAAGCGGATCGAGGAGGTTTTCGGCTTTTCCTGAGGCACGGTCTCATCCTCCCGGTGGATCTCGTCTGCCGGCTTGTCTTCGCGAAGGCCGCGGAAGGAGGCATGGCGCAGGTTGCCATCGCCGGACCAGCCGCGAAACTCCACTTCCGCCACCGCGATGGGCGTGACGTAATGAAGGTCACGCCGGGCAAGGGCGGATAGCTTTTCGGAAAACGGGCTGTCCTTGGTGGTCGTCTGCTCGAGGCGTTTGAACAGCATTTCAGCCACGGATGCAGTAAAGCCCGTGCCGACACGCCCGACATGGGACAGCTTGCCCTCCTTGTAGACGCCGAGCGCCAGCGAGCCGATCGCCTGGTCGGATGTGGAGGAGAGCGTATAGCCGCCGATGACAAATTCCTGCCGAAGCGAGCATTTCGACTTCACCCACTCTCCGCTGCGGCCTGAGGCATAGCGGCTGGCGCGCTGCTTGGAAATGACGCCTTCGAGGCTGAGCCTGCAGGCATGATCCAGCACAAGATCGCCGTTCTCATTAAAATGCTCGCTGTAGCGCAGGGCGTCGTCGCCGGAGGGCAGAAGCTTTTCCAGAAGCGCCTTGCGCTCCACAAGCGCTGAGTTCCTGAGGTCCATGCCATCGAGGTGAAGAAGATCGAAGGCGTAATAGACAAAGCGGTCGCTGCGGCCTTCGCTCAGATCCTGTTGCAGGGCGGAGAAATCCGAGGCGCCGTTGTCGCGCTGCACGACGATTTCGCCATCGATCAGCGCCTTGCGTGCGGGAAGGGCGGCGATGGCTGCGGGCACGGCCGTGCCGAATTTTTCCGTCCAGTCTAGGCCGCTCCGGGTCAGCAGTTTCACCACGCCGTCTTGAAGATGCGCCTGCAGCCGGTATCCATCGAACTTGATCTCGTGCAGCCAGCGCTCGCCGCGCGGCGGTTTCGGCTTCAGCGTGGCAAGCGCGGGCGCGATGAAATCGGGCAGTTTCGCCTTCTTCGATCCTTTGGGAAAGGCATGCGCCTGTTCCTCGCCGGCCGAAGCCTTGCGCGCCTTGGCAGACAGCGGCTTTGAGTTCCAGGTATCGTCCGGCTTTTTCGCCACCTCCTCGATGCTGCGGCCGGTCTTTACCGATAGCGGCAGTTCGTCCAGAAGATCGGCGCCGCTGCCGGGGCGCGCCACCTCATCCTCCACCTTGATCAGCAACCAGTTTTCACGCTTTTCCTCGGGCTTTCCATGCATGCGCACCAGATGCCAGCGCCCGGAGAGCTTTTCGCCATCCAGTTCAAATTCCACATGCCCCTTGCGGTAACCGGCCCTGGCATCGCCCACCGGCTGCCAGGTGCCGCGATCCCAGACGATCACCGTGCCGCCGCCATATTGTCCGCGCGGGATGACGCCTTCGAAATCGCCGTAGCTGAGGGGGTGATCTTCCACATGAACGGCAAGCCGCTTTTCGCCCGGATCAAGGCTTGGACCGCGTGTCACCGCCCAGCTTTTGAGGACGCCATCCATTTCCAGCCGGAAATCGTAATGCAGGCGGCGCGCGGCATGTTTCTGGATGACGAAGCTTGCCCCTTCCGAAGCAGCGCCCTTGTTCGCCGCCTCGTCGCCGCTCGGCTCAGGCGTGGCATCGAAGCGGCGTTTGGCCTTGTAGCGCTGCAAGCCCATGGATCAGCCCACCTTCTTGCTCTTGCTATTGCGTGGAGCGCTTGCCTTTTTCGCGCTCGGCTTGGATGTCTTGGGGGCTACGGCACCCGCACTTTCGCGCAGCGCCTGCCTGAGGTCGATGACATTATCCCGCTTTTCAGGAGCGCGCTTCTCAATGGGGCGGCCCTCGATCTTGGCTTTCACCAGTTCCCCCAGCGCATCATTGTAGCGATCCGTATAGGCGCTCGGATCGAAGGTGCCGGAGCGCTTGGCGATGATATGGCCGGCGAGTTCCAGCATCTCGTCGTCGAACGAAACGTCCGGAATGCCCTTGAACACGGTTGCCTTGGCGCGCACCTCGTAATCGTAGTTCAAGGTGGTGGCGACCAGCGCATCGGCCTGCGGGCGGATGAGCAGAATGCGGTTGCGGCGAAACAGCACCGCTTCGCCAAGCGCTGCCACGCCTTCCTTTTTCATCGCGCGGGCAAACACAGCGAGGCCTTCGTCATCTGCCGGCGAGGACGGGCTCAGATAATAGGGGCGGTCGAAATAGAGCTTGTCGATCTCGTCGCAATCGAGAAAGCCGGTGATGCGGATCACCTTGTCATTGTCGGGCATCAGCTGCGAAAGCTCGTCGCCCTCGATGATCAGGTGCTCGCCGTTTTCCAGCTCATAGCCTTTGACCTGATCGTCCCTGTCCACCGCGTCACCGGTGTCGCTATCGACATATTGCCGTTCGACACGATTGCCGGTGCGGCGGTTGACGATGTTGAAGGATATCTTTTCCGTCGAGGTCAGCGCCGAATAGAGCCCGACGTCACAGACAAGGTCACCGAACTTCAGATGACCTCTCCAACTCGCCCGCCGCGTCATGGGGTGTCTCCTTGAGGGGCATGATCATCGCTTGCAGCGCGCTCGCGAGCAAGAAGCCGCTCGACGGCGGCCACATCCACATCGGTGATGACGGGCACGGGATCGCCGGCCATTGCCGCCAGAACCTCGCTGGAGAGCCCGCCGTTTCGGGCGGCCCATTCGATGGCTTCGCGCGTTTCCCGCTCGGCTTTCAGCTGCGCGTAAAGCGCAAGGATCAGCCGGTCGCGCCCATCGGCACCTTGTCCAGTTGGCCGGGGCGAGGGGGAACGGGTCGAGGTTGAAAGGGGCGTGCGCTCGTGATCTGCCATTCCCCTTCAAGTGGCAAAGGGGTGCGAAAGTTCCCGCCCCTTCGTGTGGAATCTGAAGGCGGCGAAAAATTCAGTTGCCGGCCTTTCCGACCTCGTAAAAGGCGCGGGCATCCTCGAACATCGCGCGGCGGTCGTCGTCACGGGTGTAGAACATGTGTCCGCCGCGATAGAGCTTCAGGCTGGCGCGGTCTGTGACGAGATCCGCCGGCAGGTGGTTCAGCACATAGCGGCTCATGCCATAGGGTGTGAGGATATCGCTATAGCCATGCGCCACCATCAGCCTGAAGGAGGGGATGACGGAGAAGAGATCGCGCAGATCGGTGGAAATGCCGGCCGTGACGCGGTTGTTTTCGCTGCCGCGACCGCCGTTCCATTCCCACTTGCGGTTTATCTCTTCGTTCAGCAGCGTGTAGGTCATGTCGGTGCGAAAGCCCAAAATCTCGCGGGCGTAGGCGGCGAAGGCCGAACCGTAGGCGCGCGTGTACCCTTCCAGAACCGGATCGTCATTGCGCCCGTAGGGTGCTTCCGGATAGGCGTCGGGAAGTGCAATGCCGGCGTCATAGGGGCTGACAATGTGCCCCGCACCGGCGGCCTGCTTGGCATAGACATTGCCGACGAAGCCGCGCGTGCGTGCCGCGACGTCCGCCGGCACGCCGGTCAGCTGCGCAATCCTGCCGTAGAAGCCTTTTGCCCGCTCGCCCTGCGGCTCGGCGCCGGCAAGGGTGGTGAGGTATTCACCCATGGCAAAGCTTTCGGCATCGGCGAGGCTTTTCACGTCGAATTGCCCCTTCCGCTCCAGTTCGGCCGCACCAAGCGAGGGGAGTTGCAGGGCAGCCGCCAGCGGATCGTCGTCGGCGCCGAACAGGAAGCGGCCCTCCATCAGCGGCGAGACCATGATGATGCCGGACGGGATCATGTTCTGGCTATTCTTCAGCGCAATCGCAACTTTGGCGGCGCGAAAGCCGCCATAGCTTTCGCCGAGAAGATATTTGGGCGCTGACAGAAGATCGTTGGCCTGAACGTAGAGCGTGACAGCCTTCGCAAGGCTTTCGGCATCCTGGCGCACGCCATAGAAACGGGAAGCCGCCTCTTCGTTTGCAGCCCGGCTCCAGCCGGTGCCGACCGGGTCGATCAGCACGAGATCGGTAAAGGCAAGCCAGCTTTCGGGATTGTCCTTCAGAACCGGCTGCGTGCCGTCGGCATTGTCGCCGGAAAACGGCAGGATTTTGGGGCCGACGAGGCCGAGATGCAGATAGGCAGAGGCGGCCCCCGGTCCACCGTTGAAGGCAAAGGTGATGGGCCGGCCCGGCGCCCGGTCGCGGGCGCGGTAGGCGGTATAGAAGATCTTTGCGGTCACCTTGCCGTCTTGTCCGCGCAACGACAGCGTGCCGGCGGTCGCCGTATAGGCAAGCGGCCCGGCTTTCGTTTGCAGCACATGATCGGTGGTGACATCGGCCGGCAGGAGGCTGAAAATGCCGGCGGCATCCTCCTTTGCCGGCTCTTGTGTGTTGCGTTCAGCCTGCGCCTGCTCCGGGGGCTGGTTGCCACTGCCCTCGCCCTCGGCAGGCGCCTGCGCCAATGCCGGGGCGGTCAGGAGGCACAGGGTGAAGAGCGGCAGAAAGGGGATCAGTCGCACACGGTCGTCCTTCTTCATCGTCGTCATCCGGCAAACACCCGGCGGCAAGCACTGTAGGGCGAATTGGCGTGAGGCAAACTCAACTCGGCTTGATCGACGACCGGGCGGGGCCCGTTACTTCCGCACGATCACCCAGATGGCATGGATGATGCCGGGGATATAGCCGCAGAGCGTCAAGAGGATGTTCAGCCAGAAATGCAGGCCGAGACCCACCTGCAGGAAGACGCCGACGGGCGGGAGCAGGATGGCGAAGAGAATACGGATGACGTCCACGGGAATTCCCCCTTTTGTTCCAACAGAGGACCCACAACGCGGCAAGGACGAATTGGTTCACGGCAGATGTCGGGAGGCAAGATGCCCGAGCGCCATGCCATATTTCCCGTCGATAAACTTGCGGACACATTCCAGTGAGCGCATGCACGCGAACCGGGCCTTCGATGCCCTGTAAAGATTGCATTCAGCTTTTGCCGGTAAAACTCTGTTAGCGATAAATGCGGGGACCCATGGCGGTGCCTCGTCCGGCCCGTTCGTGTACAGAGTATCCGGTTTCATGCGTATTTCTGCCCTATCGACGATCCTCCTCGCGAGCCTGGCAATTGCCGGCTGCCGATCCAGCACGACGGAAGACGTGCTGTCGATCGCGCCCTCGCAGGAAACCACCGGCGCCATTCTGGCGCCCGTGCCGCCGGCTTCCCTTGGCAGCAATGAAGCGCCTCGCGCCATGGCGAAGACGGCCCGCGCGCAGCGCCCGCCGGCGGCCGTGCCGGCCGACCGGCCCTACGTCGTCGACCAGCCGATGGCCGATATCGGCGCCGCCCGTCCCGTCGTTGCTCCTCCCCGGGCCGCGCAACCGGACGCCCCGCATCCCGACGCCCTGGCCTGGGCCGGCGACAACGGCCGGCCGCAGCAGCTGGAAGAGGTCGCCTTTGCGGCCGGCGCGCCGCTTCCGATGGAGCGGCCGGCGATTGCCCCGGCCCTGCGGGAGCCGTCGGGCGCTCGTTCGCGCATCTATCGCCACCGTTTCGGCGATGCCAAGCCGATCAATTTCGGCCGCGTGTCGCCGCGCAACCACGCCGTCCACGGCGTCGATGTCTCGCGCTGGCAGGGCGATATCGACTGGGCGAAACTCAGGTCGCAGGGCGCCAACTTCGTCTATATCAAGGCGACAGACGGCGGCGATCATCTCGACCCGATGTTCAGGCAGAACTGGCGCGGCGCCGATGCCGCCGGCATCAAGCGCGGCGCCTATCACTTCTTCTACTGGTGCCGGGTCGCCAGCGAACAGGCCGCCTGGTTCATCCGCAACGTGCCGCGCGATCCGAACGCCCTGCCGCCGGTCATCGACGTGGAATATAACGGCGATTCCAGCTGCAAGCGCCGCCTGTCGCCGGAAAAGGTGCGCGAGAAGATGCAGGTCTTCATGGATCTCCTGGAGCGCCATTATGGCAAGCGCCCGGTCATCTATACCGCCCCCGACTTCTATGCCGACAACCTGCGCGGCGCCTTCCAGGATTATCCCTTCTGGCTGCGGGCGGTGGCCCAGCATCCGTCAAAGGTCTATCCGGGCCGCCGCTGGCTGTTCTGGCAATATTCCGGCTCCGGCCTGTCGCAGGGCGTCTCGGGCAAGATCGACCTCAATGTCTTCCATGGCAGCGAGGAGGAATGGCATCGCTGGTCGGGCGGGCGTTCCGGCGGAGCGATCGCCGCGCGCTGATTGTCAAACACTTAGCGGTCCGCCTCCGCGCGCGCGTTCGCCGATTGCTGCCGTCGCGATCCGGGGCGGAGGACCGATGTGTCTCACTGCGCAGCGTTTGGCAGGCGCTGCTTGCATTGAGCCGATGATGCGCCTATCTTGAGCACCATAAGATCAGATCATGCTCAGGAGATGCGCCTTGTCTGCGCTCATGTTCGAAAAGGCTGCCATGTCCTTTGGCGATCCGCAATCGCCCTTCCTGTCGCCGCGTCGGGTGTCGGAGCTTCTCGGCCTGACGCAGGTGGAGCTTGCGCGCATGATCGGGGTTGCCCGCAACACGCTGTCGGCCAAGGCCGGCCAGCGCAAGGTGGATCAGGCGTTGAGCCCCGTCGTGCGGATCCTCGCGATGGTGGCCGAGATGGCCGGCGACGAGCAGCGCGCGGCGATCTGGTTCAAGCATCAGCCGATTCCCGGCTGGGCCGGCAAGACGGCCTATGATCTGGTGTGCGAAGGCAAGGCGGAAAAAGTTCTCCAGTATCTCGAAGCGGTCCGGTCCGGCGTCTATGCCTGACATGATTTTATGGCGGGCCTATGTGCCGCAATGGGCGCACGCGCCGCTTTCGGGCGAGGGGGCTGCCCGGTTCGGCGGGCGCTGGAACCCGGTCGGCCAGCCGACCATCTATGCCGCACGCGAGCTTTCCACCGCCTGGGCGGAATACAATCAGGGATTTGCGCAGCACCCGGCGCTGATTGCGCAGCTGACGCTGTCCGGTGCGCGGCTGGCAGACCTCACGGATGCGAAGCAGTGTGCCGCGCTTGGCATATCCCCAGCCATCCACAGCTGCGAATGGCGGGCCGATCTCGATGCCGGGCTCTTGCCCGAAACCCACGCGACGCAGGCGCGGCTGAGGGCGGTCGGCTTCCATGGCGTGATCTATCCGTCCTTCATGTCGCCCGGCGGCAGTTGCGTGGCGCTCTGGCGCTGGAACTGGCCCAGCGCTCCGACGCTGTCCGTCATCGATCCCGACGGCCGCCTGCCGAAGACCGCCGCCTCCTGGCTCTAGCCATTCAGACCCGCGTGATACGTTCCGGCACGAATGTGACATCTCGTCATGTCGGGTTAATCTCCGGTTAACCACGATTTTGCACGTTGCGATTGTCAAGACACATCGCCCCCACATGATTCTGCGGGGCCTTCTGCCGAGGTTTCCGTGACATCCATCCTGACCAATACCGGCGCGATTTCCGCGCTGCAGACGCTGCGCGCCGTCAATGCGCAGCTCAGCCAGACGCAAGGGGAGGTCGCCTCCGGCCTGCGGATTGCCGACGCCGCCGACAATGCCGCCTACTGGTCGATCGCCACGACCATGCGCTCGGATAGTCAGGCGATCTCGGCCGTCGGCGATGCGCTGAACCTGGGCTCGGCCACCGTCGGCGTGGCCTATGCCGGGCTCGATTCGGCCGTATCCGTGCTCGACGAGTTCAAGGCAAAGCTGGTGGCGGCAAGCGAACCGGGTGTCGATCGCCGAAAGGTGCAGAAGGAGCTTGACCAGCTGAACGGCCAGATCGAAAGCATTGCCGCCTCTGCCAGCTTCAACGGCCAGAACTGGTTGAAGACGACCTACACGGACAATCTCCTCGACACCACGCAGAACCTGAAGACCGAACTCGTGGCCTCGTTTGCCCGCACAGGCGGCAGCGTCGAGATCTCCACCATGGCGGTCGATCTAGGAAAGACCAGCCTGCTCAACACCGGCGGCGGCGGCATTCTGCAGAAGGAGCCGTGGGCGCTGGGCGACATCGGCGGTTTCCGCGACGTCTCGATCAACAGCTTTGCCCATAACGGCCACGAGGACCATAATTTCACCGGACCCGCGACGCTCTCGCCAACCGATTCGATCAGTTTCGACATCACGGTGGATTCCGGCACCCATTCGCCGGGCGTGACGGCGACGGTGACGCTGACCAAGGCCGATGTCGATGCAGCGCTTGGCACCACAACCGGCACGATCCAGACGGCGGAGGATTACCGCCGGGTTCTCGAAACCTATTTCCAGGCCAACAGCATTCCGGCCACCGCCTATTCGAACTGGTCGCATGGGGTCAACGGCATCGAAATCGGCAGCAAGGAGACGTCGGGCGAGCCGGGATCGAGCATCTTTCTCTCCAACTTTTCCTCAACGCTTGCAGGCAACACGGCGCTTGGGCTCGAGAACCCGGCCGGGCTTGACCATGATAATATGTATCCGTCGGGTTCCCTGTCGTTTTCCGGCGCCTTCCAGGTGCATCGCACCGCCTCCATCTCCTTCGATGTGGCAATCGGCCCGCATGCTGTCAGCACCGTCACCATCGACCGCGATACGGTAAATACGGCGCTGGGCATCACCAATGGCACGGTCTCGACGGCTGCAGATCTCGCAACCGTCATCAATTTTGCCGCATCCGGCACCGACCTCTTTGCGAGCGCCACCGGCAATTTCGTACAGTTCGGCGCCGACCAGACCGTGTTTCCCGATGCCGGCAATCGCGCCGCCCATGTCTATCTCGGCAATGTGCGCGACAATCTCGGCTATGCGCTCGATTTCGATCTGGCCGAGGTCGACATCACCACGCCGAAGGCCGATATCGCCCATTATCTAGAGGGTGTCGACTTCATGCTGCAACGGATGACGGATGCCGCCAGCAATCTCGGCGCCACTGAGAACCGGCTTTCCCTTCAATCGGAATTTGCCAAGGGGCTGGTTGAAACTCTCGACACCGGCGTTGGCCTGCTCGTGGATGCCGATCTCGACGAAGCATCTGCCCGGCTGAAGGCCGAACAGACCCGCCAGCAGCTTGGCATCCAGGCGCTCTCCATTGCCAATAGCAGCACGCAGAACCTGCTCAAGCTGTTTCAATAGCCAATAGCCAGTGGGCGTGAGGCGAGGGGCCGGAGAACCCGGCCCGCCCGGTCAGCCGGCCTCAGGGCTGGGGACGATGCGCACCGGCACGGCCTTCGACGCCGGTGTCTTCGACTGGATATCGTGGTGGGAAAGCGGCACCAGCACGTTCAGCTCCGGATAATAGCCGCCGAGACAGCCGTCCGGCAGATCGAATGGGGTCACCTTCAGCCCGCCGACGAAGCGGTTCTTGCCGTCTTCGGCATCCGAGGAAAGGCCGACGACCTGCCCTTCGGAAAGCCCGGCGCGGGCCATGTCGTCCGGGTTGATGAGGAGCACATCGCGCGTGCCCTCGATGCCGCGCAGGCGGTCGCTATAGCCATAGATGGTGGTGTTGAACTGGTCGTTACTGCGCAGCGTGATCAGCCGGAAGCGCCCCGGCGCATCGTCAAAGCCTGCGGCCGAGAGTGCCGGCGGCACGGAGAACTCGGCCCGGCCGCTCTTGGTTTTCCAGATGCGTTCGCGCGCACTGTTGCCCCGATAGAAGCCGCCGGGGGTGAACATGCGACCGTTGAAATCGTGAAACTGGTCGGGATAGGTCTGTTCGATGAGGTTGCGCACCAGCCCGTAATCGCCGACCCATGCGTCCCAGGTGACCTTGGGATTGGGGGAGAGGGTTGCCTTGGCGATGCCGGCAACGATCGCCAGTTCCGACAGAAGATCGGGGCTTGCCGGCTTGCGCCGTCCAATCGAGCCGTGGATGCAGGAAAACGTGTCCTCCATCGTCACCGTCTGCGGACCGGTTGCTTGGGCGTCTTCTTCGGAGCGGCCAAGGCAGGGCAGCAGATAGGCCACCTCGCCATTGACGAGATGGCTGCGGTTAAGCTTCGTGGCAATCTGGACGGTGAGGCGCATATTCGTCCACGCCGGTTCCATCACATTTGTATCTGGCACCGCGCGCAAAAAATTGCCGCCTAGGCCGATGAAGCCTTTCACGGTTCCTTCCAGCATGCCCTCGCAGGCTTCGACTGTGTTCATGCCCTTGTCCATCGGCGGCTCGAAACCGAAAAGCTCAGCCAATCGGTCCATCGGCACCAGCTCCGGCTTTTCCGAAATGCCGACGGTGCGCTGGCCCTGCACGTTGGAATGGCCGCGCACCGGGGAAATGCCGGTGCCGTCGCGGCCGATATTCCCCTTCATCAGCAGGAGATTGACGAACATGGCGATATTGTCGAATCCGTGAACCTGCTGCGTCAGCCCCATGCCATAAACACCGATGACGCGCTCGGCTTCGACATAGACCTGTCCCGCCGCCTGAAGCGCCTGCCGGGTGAGGCCGGAATTGCCTTCGATTTCCTCCCAGCTTGTGGCGCGCACCGTATCGAGAAAGGCATCGAAGCCGGACGTGTGGCGCTCGATGAAATCGAGGTCGAGAACGCTGCGACCCTCTCTCTGGGCCTCCTCGTGCTTTTGGAGCACGTGCTTGCAGAGGCCCATCAGGGCTGCGATATCGCCGCCGGCTCTTACCTGCAGATACTGGCAGGAGATCGGCGTCTCGTGGCCGGTCAGCATTTCGGTCGGGCTTTGCGGGTTGATCATCGCCTCCAGCCCGCGCTCGCGCACGGGATTGAAGGTGACGATGCGACAGCCGCGCTTCACCGCCTCCTGCAGCGGGTGGAGGAAGCGCGGGCTGTTGGAGCCGGTGTTCTGGCCGAAGAAGAAGATCGCGTCGCAGGTGGAGAAATCTTCGTAGACGGACGTGCCGACGGGTTCGCCGATCACCGTCTTCAGCGCCACCGAGGTCGTCTCGTGACACATGTTGGAGCTGTCGGGCAGGTTGTTGGTGCCATAGAGCCGCGCCATCAGCTGATAGAGATAGGATGTTTCGAGACTGGCGCGCCCGGAGGCGTAGAAAATGACGGACTTCGGATCCAGCGCCTTCAGCTCCGCGCCGATGGCCGCAAAAGCCTCGTCCCAGGAGCAGGGCACGTAGCGGTCGATGGCCCGGTCGAACCGCATCGGATGGGTGAGGCGGCCCTGATGTTCAAGGTCGTGGTCGCTCCAGCCTTTGAGTTCCGTCACCGTGTGCTTTTCGAAAAAGGCCGGCGTACAGCGGCGGTGGGTCAGTTCCCAGATGGTTGCCTTGGCGCCGTTCTCGCAAAATTCCAGCACATTAGGATTGGCAGGCTTCGTCCAGGCGCAGGATGTGCACATGAAGCCACCGGGCTTGTTCTGGTGCGCCAGCGTGTCGAGCACGGCTGGCGTCGGCCACTCATTGCCGAAAATGCGGGTGATGCCGCGCAGCGAACCCCAGCCGCCCGCCGGCCCCTTGTATTCCACGGTGCTCTGGTCGGACATGGTTTTTCTCCCTTGGCTGCTGCGGGTCTTCGACCCTGCGGCAACTCGGGGAAGCTCCTATGGTTCCAAGTACCATGTCTGGCCGGTTAAGACAGCGACGCAATGTCGCGCACTCAGCCGGCCTGGCTGACCGGCAGCGGCACGACGGTTGCGGCCGCGCCGCTTTCTGCGACCGTGCTTGTGCCCGAGCGCACCACCACCGCATTGGAGGCGAGCGGCAGACCCGCCTCGCGGCAGGCGGCGAGCAACCGTTTCATGCCCTCGCGCTTGATGAGGCTCGGTTTTCCGGGCCGTGCGGTGAACTTGAAGCGAATGACCATGGAGGTTTCGTTGACGCTCTGGATGCCCTGCATCTTCAGCGGCACGAGGAAATCGCCGCCGAATTCCGGATGCTCCAGAAGCCCGATGCCGACCTTCTTGGCTGTCTTGCGGATGGTTTCGAGATCCGCCTCGCGGTCGAAGCGCAGCTCGAATTTCGTCGTGCCCCAGTCGCGGCTGTAATTGGTGACGGAGGCAATCTGGCCGAAGGGGATGGTATGGATCGGGCCGTTGTGGTGGCGCAGACGCACCGAGCGCAGCGAGATCTGCTCGACGGTGCCCATGAGCTTGCCGCAATCGATATATTCGCCGATGCGAAAGGCATCTTCGGCCAGGAAGAAGATGCCGGAGACGACATCCTTGACCAGCGTCTGCGAGCCGAAGGAAAGGGCAAGGCCGAGCACGCCGAAACCGGCGAGAAGCGGGGCGACATCGATGCCGGCGGACGAAATTACCACCAGTGCCGCAATCGCCATCACGGCGCCGAGGATGAGGTTGCGCACGATGGGCAGCACCGTCGTCAGCCGGCTTGTCGCCTTCTCATGCGCCTCGTCTTCCGTTCCGGGCAGGATGACGGCGGTGGTCGGGGCAATTGCCTCGAAATACTTGATGAGGAAGCTGCAGAGGCTCCAGCTGACGATCAGCGAGAAGCTGAGCTTTTCGAGCCAGACCAGCCAGGAGGTGATAAGCGTGGTTGCGCCCATCATCAGCGGCTCCCAGAGCTCCACGATGAGATGCAGGCCGGTCAGCCAGACAGCGCCGGCAAGCGGCGTGCGCAGGCTCCACAGCAGCACGGAGGGAAGCCCCGCGCCGTATTTCTGCTCGCGCCGGCGTGCCCTTGCCGTCACCAGCGACACGATGGAGAGATCCAGGATGGGGATCATGATGATGAGGAATTGCGTGGTGCCGGCTGCGCGCGCCCAGGCGGCATTGTGCGCCGTGCCTGCGACGAGAAGGCCGGCAACCCAGATCAGCACGGCCGAAACGATATAGAAATCGGCAAGAGCCGTGCCGACCGCGCGCCTGAACGGGCTTGCATCGCGTCCGGCAAACACCTCGGCAATGTCGCGCCTGCCGGCGATGAACCACCAGAGCTTGACCACCGTCAGCACCGAACTGGTGAGGAACAGCCAGCTGTCGGCGGCCTCCGGCGCCAGCATCCGCACATCGGCGAGCCGCACCGAATTGCCAATGAAGGCATTCAGCGTGCCATAGAGCGTCATCATGGCGAAATGCCAGTTCGGCCGGTTGATGTTGATGAGCGGCGAGCGCCCGGCAAGCGCCGGTCTGAAGGCAAAGCGCGCCACGGCCATATAGATCAGCATGCCGGTGAAGGTCGCGACGATGGCAAGCGCCACCTGATGGGAAAACAGCCCGCGCGGCATGGCCTTCTGCAGCACGCCATGGGAAATGGACAGGAAAAGCGAGATGCCGATGGCATCGATGGCGAGCCGCACGCTCGCGCGCCAGAAGGGCTGCGCCGGGACATGCGGCAGGATGAGGCGTCCAAGGCCGAGCGTCACGGCTGCGGCAACGGCAAACCCGCAAAGGCCCGCAAACAGCGCGTAAAGCAGTGCGTCGCGCGGGCCATAACGATCTGCCTCGAGCGTTGCCCAGCTGGAGCGGAAGGCTGCCGGCAGGCCGAGAACGCCCTGCGCCGACATCTGCGTGCCCTTTGCAAGCGCCTCCCAGACATCGGAGACCACCCACATTTCCGTCATGGTGACGGTCGGCGCCGGGCGGGCGTCGGCAGGCGCGGGCACGGTGGCTGCGGGGGCGGCTGACGAAGCGGCTGCGGGCGCTACTTGCGACGGGGCGGGGGAGGGCTGGCCCGCCGGCGCACCGGCAGCGACTGCCGGTGTGGGGGGAGGAGCGGGTGCGGGGGCCTGTGTCGGGATGGTGGCCGCTGCCGGCGTCTCGGCCGGGGCGCCCGATGACGTCGGGGCCGCAAGGCGGATCTCGACGGGCCGGCCGCCGGCGCCCGCCGCTTGGACCGCGGCATCGATATCGGCCGGGTTCTGGCCGGGATTGACGACAATCGTCACCGCCTCGGCCGCCCGGGGCGCGCCCGGCGCTGACAGGCTGAGGAGCGAAAATGCGGCAGCCGCAAGGGCGCGGCAGGCGAAAGGCAGGCAACGCGGTTGCGTCATGCGTCATATCCACGGGCGCGCGGCCCGGTTCTTGGCTAAAGCTTCGCCCGCTGCCGCCTTGATGGACGGCAGATAGGTCCCCAAGTCCGATGATGCCTCAGAATGCGCCCCTTTGGCAACGGTTTTGCGGGCAGCGCAACAGGGCGGTCTCGAAGTACGGGAGGGCAGCCCGGTCAGTAGCCGCGCTGGCGGTCCACCGTCTTCGGCAGCGTGCCGCTTGCCCGCCACGCGGCGATGTTTCCCGCCACGATGCGCGCTGCCGTCACCGGCGTCGTCGGGGCCGAAATATGCGGCAGCACGGTGACGCCCGGATGCGCCCAGAACGGCGAGCCTTCCTCGAGCGGCTCCTTTTCGAACACGTCGAGCACGGCATGGTCGAGATGGCCGCGATCGAGGGCCGCGAGGAGATCCTCGGCCACCACCACGGCGCCGCGGGCAAAATTGATGAGGGACGCCCCTTCCGGCATCAGCGCCAGCCGCTCGGCATTCAGAAGGCCGCGCGTCTCGGCGGTCAGCGGCAGCAGGCAGACGAGGATGTCGCTGGAGGCAAGAAGCGTCTTCAAGCCCTCCTCGCCGTGATGGGTGACGACGTTCTCCAGCACCTTTGGCGAACGGCTCCAGCCCTCGACGCGAAAGCCGGCCTGCGTCAGGCGTGCGGCACTTTCCGTGCCGAGCGCGCCAAGGCCGAGAAGGCCGATCGCCACATCGCCCGGATGGCGATATTCGCGCGGCGCCCACATCTTCTCCGTCTGGGACTTTCGGTAGGCCGGCATGTCGCGCTGCAGGTAATAGGTCCAGGCGAGCACCGCTTCCGCCATAACCCGCGACAGTTCCGGATCGACGAGGCGCACGATGGGCGGCGCCGTGACGCCGAGTTCCATGACCAGCCGCTCGACGCCGGCCCAGAGGCTGTGGATGAAGGAGAGGCCCGGCAAGGCGGCCACATCCGCGGGATCGGGATTGGCGACGATGGCGATTTCGGCAAGCCGGCGCTCCTGCGGTTCAAGCTCGCCGAAGGGCAGGATGCGCTCCTCGGGCATGGCGCGGCGCAGCACCTCCAGCCAGGCCTGTTCCTCTTCGCGGTTAAGACGCGTGACGAGTGCAATGGGCGGCAGCATGGCGGGAGACTCCGAATCCAGACGTGGTGCAGAACAGTTAGGCTGGAGCGCCTTGTGGGCGCGGGCCCCCGATGCGTCAAGCCGCGCAAGCCATTGTCCAGTCGCAAAGCACCCGGAAAACTCGCTTTGGCGCGCAGGTGACGGCCCTGATCGGCGGGAAGCTCAGGCGCTGCGGCGTTCATAAAGCCGGCGCAGCAGCGTGATGAGCTGCGCCCGCTCCTCGCCCGAAAGCACGGCCAGAAAGCTGTCCTCGTGGTGGTCGATAATGCCGTGGACGCGCTCGAGCGTGGAAACACCCTCTGGCGACAGCCGGATTTCATGCC
Source organism: Neorhizobium fuzhouense (assembly GCF_042611105.1). Taxonomy (NCBI): domain Bacteria; kingdom Pseudomonadati; phylum Pseudomonadota; class Alphaproteobacteria; order Hyphomicrobiales; family Rhizobiaceae; genus Neorhizobium; species Neorhizobium fuzhouense. The sequence goes on from NZ_JBHFFP010000008.1 coordinate 237,178, forward strand.
GCCGCCGGTCGATCTTCGATGCACGCCGTTCGATCAGGCCGCGCGACAGCAGGCGCTTGACCATGCTCATCATGGTGGCGCGGTCCATCGACAGCGCCTGGGCGATATCCGCCTGCGAGGCGCCCGGATTGGTGGCGATCAGCTCCAGTGCCGCAAGCTGTTTCTGCGTGAGATCGTAATCGGCAACGGCTGCGGCAAAATCCCGGTAGAGCGCCAGATGCGCCATGCGCAGGTGATAACCCACAAGCTGCTGCAGCCAGCTGCGTTCCAGTTCGTCCTCTGAACTATCGGCGGCCACGGGGGATGGCGCGGGCTGTTTGTCCCGCCTCCTGCCAAGAGACCGCTTTTCATCCGGCGCCATCGATTCGTCCTTCTTCTGTCGCGCTAAAGTCTAGCGGCATGGGACCCGGGCCGCCATGGCACGCAACCTCTTTAAAAACAGGACGGGCACACGCCTTTCCGGCCGTCCGCGGCCCGCGTCCATCTTGCCAAGGCCATGGTAAAATCGTATGTCTTGCATACTATTTGATCGTGGAGGCGATCTGCCGGAGGAGGCAATTCATGCATGTGACCGAAGTGGATATGGCAGGCTTTGCCGCGGGCAATTCCTTTACGCTGGTAGCAGAAGATCCGGTCGGCTACCGCGCCAGGGTCTCGCCGGAGCGGGTGGCGACGCGCCTTCTGCCCGAGGGCAAGACGCTCACCTATGCGCAGCTGGACGACCGCATCGCCCGCTGTGCCGCCTTTCTGTTTGAGAAGTTTCAGGCGCGCGGCGAGGGGTTCCGCGTGGCGGGCCTTGGGCGCAACAGCGTCGATCTTCTGGTCATGGCCTTTGCCTGCCAGCGCATCCGGGCGATCTTCGTGCCGCTCAACTGGCGCCTCGGCATTGGCGAACTCACCGGCATCGTTGCCGATTGCACGCCCGAACTGGTGGTCTACGAAACGGAATTCGAGGCGGCGGCGCAGGCGCTGAAGAATGCAGCGCCCCATCTTGCGATCCTGCCTTATCTTGGCGGTGACGGCAGTCTCGATGCCCGTCTTGCGCAGACGGCGCCGATGAAGCGGCTGCGCGGCGATGCCGACAAGCCGGCGATCCTGCTTTACACATCCGGCACCACGGGCACGCCGAAAGGCGTCATCCTGACGCGGCGCAACCTCTTCTATTCCGCAGTGAATTTTTCGTTCGTCGGCGAGGTCGTGCCCGGTTCCGTCACCTTCTGCGACCTGCCCTTCTTCCACACGATCGGCCTTGTGGCGATTGCCCGCACCACGCTGATGATGGGCGGCACGCTGGTGATTTCAGACCGGTTTCTGCCCGAGCGCACGATTGCCTGCCTGAACGATGACGAGATCGGCGTGACGCATTATTTCGCCGTGCCGCAGATGGCGTCCATCCTGCGCGACCAGAAGGGCTATTCGCCCGAACGCATGGCACGGCTGAAGGCGATCTTCATCGGCGGTGCGCCGCTGCCGCCGCCGCTCGTGGATGCCTACCTGAAGGATGGCGTGGCGCTGGTCAACGGCTATGGCATGAGCGAGGCGGGCACCGTCATGCACATGCCGCTCGACGAGACGGAGATTGCCCGTCGCCACGGCAGCGTCGGCTTCCCGGCCCCGCTCATCGAGGTGAAGATCTGCGACGAGGAGGGCCGCCACTGCGACAGCGGCGAGATCGGCGAATTGTGGATCCGCGGTCCCTCGGTCTCGCCCGGCTACTGGCAGAAGCCGGAGCAGACGGCAGCCGCCTTCGTGGATGGCTGGTTCCGCACCGGCGACATGGTGCGCTGTGACGAGGACGGCTTCCATGTCATCGCCGACCGGCTGAAGGACATGTATATTTCCGGCGGCGAGAACGTCTATCCGGCAGAGGTGGAAGCTGCCATCGGCAGTCATCCGGCAGTCGGCGAAGTGGCCGTGATCGGGGTTGCCGATGACCGCTGGGGTGAGGTGGGGGCAGCCTTCATCGTGCGCCGCCCGGATGTGAACCTCGACGCCGAAACCGTGAAGGCCCATTGCGGCGAGCGCCTTGCCGCCTACAAGCGCCCGACGCATGTGATCTTCGTCGACGCCATTCCGCGCAATGCGGCCGGAAAGCCGATGAAGCATGTGCTGCGCGCCGAGTGGAAGACCCGAAGCGCCGCGTGAGTTTCATTGCGGACGGGGGCAGGCGGTATGGGCGGCCCCGGAGGCCCTTCGCCCGTCTTGACGAGGTGAAGATGGCGGCAGCCGGATGAGGGGCTAACTCATGAACTTTATCAAATGATTAGCCCCTCACCCCGGCCCTTTCCCCGCACGCGGGAGAGGGAGAGAAGGCGTTGAGGATGCGGCTCTCAGCTACGTCCTGGACTTGATGAGCAGTCGGGGAAGGCAAGCGTCTGTCAACGCGTATTCCGTTTCCCGCATGGCCGCGCAAATATACTTGATAAACTTATTCATATTTAGTAGGCCCGCTGCTGTTCCCATCCCTGCCGACAGGAGACAGCCATGGACGCGCGCTCACCCGATCTATCGCCCGGTTCCCGTCCGGCGGCGGCCTTTCGCACCGAGGCGCTGGGCTTTGCGGTGGAGGGACGCTCGCTTCTTGCGGATATCTCCATTTCCTTTGCACCCGGCACGATCTGCGGCCTCGTCGGCCATAACGGGTCGGGCAAGTCGACGCTCCTGAAACTGCTCGCCCGCCAGCAGGCGCCCACCGCCGGCAGGCTGTTTTTTGGCGAAAAGCCGCTGGAAGCGATGGGCGCCCAGGCCTTTGCCCGTCAGGTGGCCTATCTGCCGCAGGATGTGACTGCGGCCAATACCATGACGGTGCGGGAACTGGTTGCCTGCGGGCGCTATCCCTGGCACGGCGCGCTTGGCCGTTTTTCCGATCTTGATGCCCACAAAGTCGAGGAGGCGCTGGCGCTCACCCACATGGAGCAGCTTTCCGATCGCCTGGTCGATACGCTTTCCGGCGGCGAGCGGCAGCGCGCCTGGCTTGCCATGCTGATGGCGCAGGATACCGGCTGCCTTCTTCTGGACGAGCCGACCTCGGCGCTCGACATCGCCCACCAGATGGAGGTGCTGGCCCTGGTGCGGCGCCTCTCGCACGAAAAGGGCCTTGGTGTCGTCATCGTGCTGCACGACATCAATATGGCGGCGCGCTTCTGCGACCGGCTCTATGCGTTGAAGGCCGGCCGGCTGATCGCTCAAGGTGAGCCGCAGGCGCTGATGACGGCCGAAACGCTCCACGACATCTACGGCATCGAGATGAACGTGACGCGCCATCCGGCGCTCGACATTCCGCTTGCCTATGTCTGCTGAGAAGCCGATGTCCCTTGCCTTGACCCGACGCGGCTTCATCGCCGCCGGTGCCGCCTGTGTCCTGAGGCCCGATCTGGCGCTTTCGGCCGGCCCGCAGCGGATCGTCAGCCTCGATTACGGTCTCGCCTCGACGCTTCTTTCGCTCGGCATCGTGCCGAAGGCCGTCGCCTCGCGTGCGGACTGGGATGTCTGGGTGATCGAGCCGGACCTGCCGGCAGAGGTTGTCGATCTCGGCAGTTCCTGGGAGATCAATTTCGAGGTTCTGACCAGCCTGCGGCCGGATCTGATCCTCACCACCCCGTTCAATGCGGCGTTGACGCCGCGGCTGGAGGCGGTGGCGCCGACGCTGAGCCTCGGTGTCTTCACCGCAGATGGCGGCGATGTGCTGCCAAAGGCCTTTGCCGCCACGCGGGCGCTGGCCGCCCGGGTGGAGAGGAAGGACGAGGGCGATGCCTTCATCGCCCGCACGGAGGCCTTTTTCAATGAGTGCCGCGCGCGCATTGCCCGCATCGGTGCACCGCCGCTGGCGCTTCTGAGTTTCCTCGATTCCCGCCATGCCCGCATCTACACCGCGCCCGGCCTTTATCACAATGTCATGCAGCGGATCGGCCTTGCCAATGCCTGGACGGCGCCCGGCAATTTCTGGGGCTTTGAAACCATCGGCATCGAGCGGCTGGCGGAGATGAAAGATCCCGCGACGCGCCTGATCATCTTTGAGCCTGTTCCGGCGGATGTGATGCCGAAACTGGAAGAAAGCCCGCTTTGGCAGGCGCTGCCCTTTGCGCGGCCGGGCCAGTTTGCGGTGCTGCCCGGCGCGCTGATGTTCGGCATGCTGAACGATGCCATGCGTTTTGCCCGTCTGATCACCGACCATCTGGAGCAGGCGGCATGAGCCTCAAATCGCATCTCGGTCCGGCCGCCATAGTCGTGGTGCTGCTTGGCCTGTCGCTTGTCCTGGCGGCCCCGCAGGCAGCCGTGCTGATGGGGAATGCGGACGCAGCCACCGGCTCTGCCATGCATCGCCTCGTCTTTTTGAACTCCACGCTGCCGCGCATGGCAACCGCGCTTCTGGCCGGCGCCTCGCTTGCGCTGTCGGGCGCGCTCTTCCAGCAGGTGCTGCGCAACCCGCTTGCCTCTCCCACCACGCTTGGCATTTCGGCCGGTGCCAATCTGGCGCTGGTTGCCGTGACGCTGTTCGTCCCCGGTCTCCTCGGCTTCGGGCGGGATCTGGTGGCACTTTGCGGCAGTGCGGCCGCTGCCGGCCTCGTCTTTCTGATGGGAGCGCGGCAGAAGTTTTCCCCCATCTCGCTCGTCATGTCCGGTCTCGTCGTCAGCCTCTGGTGCGGTGCCCTCTCGGCGGTGCTGATGCTCCTCAACGAGCGCTATCTGGTCAGCCTCTTCATCTGGGGGGCCGGGTCGCTGTCGCAACAGAGCTGGGCGATCCCGCTGTCGCTTGCCCCGAAGCTTGCCCTCGTCTGCCTTGTCGTTGCAGCCATCCTGCGCCCGCTTCTGCTCAATGAACTGGGCGATGCAGGTGCGCGCGCGCTCGGCGTCCATATGGTCCGGCTGCGGGTGGTCGCGGTCATGGCGGCCGTGGCGCTTGCCGCCTTCGTCACCAGCGCCGTCGGCGTCATCGGCTTTATCGGGCTGGTCTCGCCCACCATTGCCCGCCTTGCCGGTGCGCGGCGCGCCGGTCAGCAACTCGTCTGGTCGACGCTGATCGGGGCGGCACTGCTGTTCTTGACCGATACGGCCCTTCTTGCCACGGCCGGCGCCTTTGCCGATTTCCTGCCGACCGGCGCCGTCACCGCCATCTTCGGCTCGCCGCTTCTGCTGATCCTGCTGCCGCGTCTCAAGATCCGCCACCGCTTGATGGAGGCTGAGGCACCGGTGTCGCTTAACCCGGCAACGGCCCGTCTTGCCATGCGCCTGGTGCTGCCGGCAGCCGTTCTGGTTCTGGCCGTCGCGCTCGCGTTCGGCCGCAGTCCCGATCTCGGCTTTACGTTGATGCCGCCGGATCTCGCCAGCGATCTGATGGCGCTGAGGCTGCCGCGAATCGCCGCCGCCTTCTTTTCCGGCGCCATGCTGGCGGTTGCCGGCACGATCCTGCAGCGGTTGACGGGCAATGAAATGGCAAGTCCGGAAGTGCTCGGCATCAGTGCCGGTGCAACGATTGGCGTGGCGGCTGCTGTGTTTCTGGTTGCAGCCCCCGGTCTTGGCGCGCAGCTCGGCTTCTCGGCGCTCGGGGCGTTTGCCGTGCTCTCGGTGATCTTTCTTCTCGCCGCGCGCTCGGGCCTGCAGCCGGAGCGGGTGCTTCTGGCCGGCATTGCGCTGAGCGCCATGGTGGATGCGGTGATCGGCGTGATCGGTGCCACCGGCGACCCGCGCGCGGTCTTCCTCCTGCGCTGGATGAGCGGCTCCACCTACAGCGTGTCGGCCTTCGGCGCGCTGATGGGGGCGGTTCTCGCCGTGCTGCTGATTTCCGGTAGTGCGTTCATGCGCCGCTGGCTCGAGCTTCTGCCGCTCGGCTCGTCTGCCGCCTCGGCACTCGGCGTTCCGGTCGGGCGAGCCCGCTTTCTGCTTCTGACCCTTGCGGGCCTGCTCAGTGCCGCTGCCACCATGAGCGTCGGGCCGCTGAGCTTCGTCGGGCTGATGGCGCCGCATCTTTCCCGCCAGCTCGGTTTCGTGCGCGCCACACCGCAACTCTTCGGCGGGGCGCTGATCGGCGGCATGCTGATGGTCGCGGCAGACTGGCTGGGCCGCAGCCTTGCCTATCCTTACGAAATTCCGGCCGGTCTCGTCTCGGCGCTGATCGGCGCGCCTTTCCTCATCCTCCTGATGCGTCGCGCGCGGGCCTGACGGAGAGGCGTCGCAGCGGCGGGGTGAGCCGAATAAGAAGCGGGGCCGCGGAAAAATCAGGGGCCGGTTGCGCGCCCTTCCGGCACCGGGCAGATCGCGCCGCAGCCGCCGACGCCCTTCACCGCATAGCGCAGGCAACAGATGCGCCGGTTGCCGCAATATTCGCCCTTGTCGGTCAAGGCGACGGTCACGAGCCGCGCCAGCGGATTTCGCCAGCCGTCCGGCCAGGCCTGGCTTTCCGTGATCAGCCGGCCCTCGTCGCCAAGCGGGGAGCCCGCCTGCTGTCCGATCTCGTGGATGATCCAGGAGAGATAGGCGGACGTGTTGGTCCAGAGGGTTTTGCGGCCAAGGCCGGTCTGGGCGGCAAGCTGCGTGAACAGCGGATCGAAATGATGGCGGATGACGGGCGCCATGCCCGCATAGACATCCGCCTGCGCATCGACATGGCCGGCATGCGGCAGAAGAAAGCCGCGCGGCGTGCCGCTCTGGCGGTCGATGATGAGGCTCGCCTCGTCAAGCGACAGCGGTAGCACGCGACGCAGTTCCAGAAAGGTGATGGCCGCCCCGATCACGAGGTTTGCGCAGTAAAACAGCGACCAGAGCGAAACAAGCGCCCGACGGTCGGTGTCGGGCGCGTGGTTTTGGGCATAGCGGTCGATGAGGGTGTCGAAGGTGCCAGGGTCGGTCAGGCTGGCGCAGGGCACGATATCGGCATCCGCAGGCGCCTCGAGCAGAAGGCGGCCGCGGCAATAGGCGGCATAGCGCTTGCCCGTTGCCGCAACCACCAGATCGCCGATATCGGTGACGGACGCGCAGCCGTCGTCCAGCGTCTGCGCGTCCGTCACCTCTTTCGCCTTTGTCGTGCCCTGCTGCACTCTTAAGCCCCTTACCAGGTGTATTTCACCGTGCCGAGGACGCTGCGCCGGTCGCCGTAGAAGCAGTTGCCGTAGTAGCAGGTGGTCTCGTATTCCTTGTCGAACAGGTTCTTCGCCGTCACCTGCAGGCTCAGATTGTCGGTGACCTTGTAGAGCGCCGACAAATCAAACAGCGTATAGCCGGACACTTTGGTGGTGTTTGCGTTGTCGCCGTAGCTCTGGCCGACATAGCGCACGCCGCCGCCAAGCGTCAGGTCGCCGCGCTTGCCGTCGCCGGGCAGCGTGTAGGAGAGCCAGGCGGAGGCCAGATGATCCGGCACGCGTTCGGGCCGGTTGCCGACATTTGCGCCGCCCTCGCCCCGGGTGATTTCGGCATCCCAGTAGGAATAGGCAAGCGTTGCCGACCAGTGGTCGGTGAGCGCGAACTTGCCTTCCAGCTCGATGCCGCGCACGCGCACCTCGCCGATCTGCACCTGGACGCTGGGGTTGACGGTGCTTGGCACATTGGTCTGCGTCAGGTCGAAATAGGCGAGCGTAAAGAGGCCGTCAAAGCCCTCCGGCTGGTATTTCACGCCCACTTCATACTGTTCGCCTTCCTGCGGCTTCAGGCTGACGCTTGCGCCGTAATTGACCGTCGGCGTCACCAGCGGCTGGAATGAGGTGGAGTAATTGGCATAGGCGGCAAATTCTGGCGTGACCTTGTAGGTGAGCCCGATGCGCTTGGTGAACTTGCTGTCGGTATTGTCGTCCTGCGTGCCCGTGAGAAGGTAATCCGCCTTGGTGTTGACGTGGTCCCAGCGGCCGCCGAGCGTCAGGATCCACTTGTCGTCGAGTGTCAGCTGTTCCTGCGCGTAAAGGCCGAGCGCCTTCTGCTTCACCTTCCAGTCGACATAAGGTCCAAGATTGATGCAGGAGAGGCCGCAATAGACGGGATTATAGATGTCGAGCGGGCCGGCAGTGCCGATAAGGATGTTCTCGTGCGTGTCGTCATAGGCGTAATCGAGGCCGATCAGCGTCTTGCTCTCGTATCGCTCGCCGCTCATGTCGTATTGCAGCTGGTTGTCGATGGCATAGCGATCGGCCACGCCGTCGACCGAAAAGGCGCTGCGGCTCGCCGCCGGATTGGTGGAGGCGCCGTAGACGTCCGCATAGTCGAGGCTGACATGGGTGTAGCGTGCCGTCTGGCGGAACGTCAGGCCCTCTGCCAGTTCGTGGCTGAAGATATAGCCGACATCCTTCTGGATGGTATTGAAGTGGTTGAAATCCGGTTCGCCGAGGAAGGTTTCGATATCGATGTTGGACCCTTGCGGGATGCCGCGGGCGGTCGACGAATCGCGCTTGCTGTAATCGGTGAGGATGGTCAAAGACGTGCCGGCATCCGGACTGATGGTCAGCGCCGGCGCAATGTAGAGCCGGTCGTCATTGGTATAGTCCATTCCGAGATCGGCATTCTGCCACTTGGCCGTCAGGCGATAGGAAAAAACACCGTCCTTGTCGATCGGGCCGCCGAAATCCGTGCCGGTTTCCAGGTGGCCATCGCCAAACGTGGTGTAAAGCTCGGCATGGGCCTCATCCTGCGGCTGCTTGGTGACGGAATTGATCAGGCCGCCGGGGCTGTTCAGGCCAAACAGACTGGAGGTGGAGCCTTTCAGCACCTCGACGCGCTCCTGCCCATAGGGCTCGAGGCGCTGGGCGGTGTACCAGGCCGGCACGCGGGCCGAAAGCCCGTCGCGATAGGTGCCGAGCGTCGTGCCGTCGAAACCGCGGATGCGGAAATAATCGTAGCGCGAATCGGAGCCGAATTCGTTGACGGAAACGCCGGCGGTATAAGCGATCACATCCTGCACATTCTGGGCGTCGCGGGCGCGGAATTCCTTGGCGGTGACGACCGAAACGGAGGCCGGCACGTCAATCAGCGGCGCATCGGTCTTGGAGCCCACGCGTGCCTGTTTGGCAACGATCGACCGGTCGGTCTGGCCTTCGCGGGTCGAGCCTTGCACCAGCACCGGCGCAAGCACAGTTCCGTTGGCGCTGTCGTTTGCTGCGTCCTGAGCGGTCGCGCCGGTTGCGGCAGCCATCAGGCCAAGCGCTGCCACGCTGGCGCGAAGTGCGGCGCGACGGCTGAAAGAGCGGTCAAACTTCTGTGCCTTCATTGACGGCGAGACGGCTCGCTGTCCGGATAATCCTGCGATCATCGTCATACATTCCCCTGTCACATCCGCTGGTTTTGTCCCCCGCGGGTACTGCGGCGCGAAAATATAAACATGCAAACGTGAGTCAACTTTAAAGTTGATGAATGCAGTCATATTCCAGAGGCTGTGGCCGGGGAGTGGCGTTCGGTCGAAAACGGGTGTCGACGTCAAGTGGTTAATTCACGTTAACCAAAAAAAACTTGACGCGACTCTCTGACTGCATCAAGCCTGTAACGGCGAGAAGGCGGATATGAGGTCTTTCAGCGTTAGAGGGTTTCCCCTCTGTTAGCGATCGAGACGGGCGTATAAGATCACCAGACAGAATCGTCTCCGCCTGACGCGGGGATGTGTCATCCGGTCTTTCAGATTGCAGCGCAGTCTCTGGAAGGCAAGAGGGCAGGGGCTGCCGCACAGCGGCGGATTGACGGAGATAAGCATGGCGTCCACGGCGCGCGACACGGCAAAGACAAAGACGGCAGGCGGGCTCGAGGAGACGCGTCAGCCCGCTGACGTGACGATTGCCGCCGATGCGCAGGCGCTGTCGGAGCAGCTGAAGGCCATGCGCGAGCGGCTGTTTCCGCCGGCCGCCTCC
>NZ_JBHFFP010000008.1:248077-249943 GCF_042611105.1 Neorhizobium fuzhouense
GACACTGATTCATTCGTCCTGGGGCTGGTGACCGCGGGATGGCGAGACGGAAAGGCATGATGTGATGGCTGGCAGCCGCAAGAACGAGTTGAAGGCCCTGTTCGGGGGCGGGCTTGCGCCCGCGCCGCAGGGCACGCCTCAACCCGCGGGACCGTCATCCGGTAACGGGGCCGGCACGGGGCAGGGCAAGGGCAAGGGCGATGACGGCGCACCGGACGCGCCGTCCCCAACGGCAACGCCCGAGGCCGCACGGCTGCCGGTTTCGCCGTCGCTGCTGTCAGGGCGCAGCGCATCGGGGGCCGTGAAGGCCATGGGCCTCTCGCTCGGCTCGATGTCGCGCGATGCCGATGAGGTGCGCGCGCTGCGCCAGGCGCTGTCGGAGGGCGAGCGGGTGATTTCGGTCGCGACCGACCGCATCGAGGCCTCCTTCGTCGAGGACCGGTTGCGGCTGGAAGACCGCGACGACGAGGATTTTGCAAGCCTCGTGGAGAGCATGCGCGACAGCGGCCAGCAGGTGCCGGTTCTGCTGCGCCCCCATCCCACCCGCGAGGGCCGCTACCAGACCGCCTATGGTCATCGCCGCATCCGGGCCGCCGCCCGCCTCGGCATCGAGGTGAAGGCGGTGGTGCGGGCGCTCACCGATGATGAGCTGGTTCTGGCGCAGGGCAAGGAAAATGCCGAGCGCCGCAACCTCTCCTTCATCGAACGCGCCGTCTTTGCCCGCAATCTGGCCGCCCGCGGCTTTGACCGCAAGGTGATCGGGGAAGCGCTGTCGGTGCAGAAAAGCGAGCTGTCGCGCCTGATGCAGGTGGTGGACAGCGTGCCGGAAAAATACATTCGCCTGATTGGTGCCGCGCCGAAGGCCGGGCGCGACCGCTGGATGAAGCTTGGCGAATTGCTGCGCGAACCCGAGCGCCAGACGGTGGCGGACGGGGAAGTTTCACAGCGGGATTTTCTCTTAAGTGATAGCGACCAGCGGTTTCAAACGCTCTTTGCAGCGCTTGCCGCAGGCCCGCGCAAGGCTGCCGCTCCAGCAGCTGAACCCCTCGAGCTGAAGGATGCGCAAGGCGTTGTTTTTGCACGCCTTCGCCGTGATGGAAAGGCACCGAGGATCGAGTTTCAGGGGACCGTGGACGATGCCTTCTTGACCGAGGCCGCGGCCCTTTTGAGTGAAAGATACCAGGAGTTTCTGGCGGCCCGAAAGACCGGCTGAGCGGAAACGACAACAGAGTTCGTCCCCAGGTGCTGATCTGGTGGCATACTACCTGCAGAAACCCTGCGGCCGTTCCGGTCTGGAGGGGTGCGTCGTGCAGGATGTGAAAGCGTGAAGGCACAGACAAAGCGTCGGAAGAACGATGGTCTGTGCACAATCCGGCCTTGCTGCCGGGCGACCGACGAAGCTTGAAAGGACGAAACGAGAGCAAGAAAAAAAGGCCCCCAAAACGTTACCATTTCGGAAGCCCTCTTCAATGTAGCAATTCAAGAGAATCACTTCCACGCGTCAAAGTCAAGAGTCGGCAGCTGCAATGCTGTTTCCGACCGTGGATTTTGTTGCCTACGGTGTCGTTTTAGGCCGCTTGCCTCCTGACGGAGAGGAACATGGCCGAAAGATTGGCAACGACGCCGTTTGGCGGCGCGCCTTTGCGCGCGAAAAATTTCGCCCGGATGACGCAGGTCGAAGGGCAACAGAAGAAGCTGCGCGATGGTGGCGGCGGCAACGAAACGGGCACGGCTGAAAAGTGGCAGCTGATCCGCGCATTGACCGAGGCTCGCGATGTCTACGGTCTCTCCGACCGGTCGATTGCGGTGCTCGAGGCGCTGTTGAGCTTTCACCCGGAACGTCAGCTGGATGGCCGGTCGCCGATC
>NZ_JBHFFP010000008.1:250074-266458 GCF_042611105.1 Neorhizobium fuzhouense
CTTTTGCCAGCGCGACGAGCGCGGCGTGGTGGAAAACGCCTTCGGCTTTGATCTCGCACCGCTCGCGCTCGCCGGCGACGAGATCGCAGCCCATGCGGAAGCCGCACGCGATCTGGCGCGACGGATCGCGCGCGTGCGGGCGGAAATCAGCCTGCATCTGCGGGACATCGCAAAGACCATCGAGGCGGCGCTGTCTGAGGCGCGGCGTGGCGACTGGCAGGATTTTGTGCTGAGGCTGGCGAGCCTGTCGGGCAGGGTTGCCCGCAATGGTGCGCTCAGCGACCACCTGAACCGGGCATCCGAGCTTCTGCGGCTGCGTGCAGAGGTGGAAAAAGCCTATCTGGACAGTCTTTCAGAACAAGAAATGAGCGCCAATGAGTCCGTTTCTGAGCGCCACATTCAGAATTCAAATACAGATCCATCCTTTGAATTAGAAGGCCACAGACAAAATGAGAGAGCAGAACCGCAGCGCGCTCTCGATCCGTCTCTCTCAGGGACGACGAAGGGCATTGAGGAAGCGACAGGAAGAAAGGCGGATACAGCAGCGCCGCCGGCTCCGGAGCGCAAGTCGGTGGGCGTCAGCCTGCGGCACTTCCTCGACTGCTGCCCGCAGATTATCGATTATGCCCGCGACGGCATTCGAAGCTGGAAGGATGTGGTGGCAGCGGCCGAGATCGTGCGCTCCATGCTCGGCATCAGTCCGAGCGCCTGGGCCGAGGCGCGCGCCGCCATGGGCGACATCGAGGCGGCCATCACCCTCTCTGCCATATTCGAGCGGGCGGAGGCCATTCGTTCGCCCGGAGGCTATCTGCGGGATCTGACCCGCAAGGCCGAGCGTGGACGGTTTTCGATCCATCCGATGCTGAAGGCGCTGCAATGAAGCTTTGCTTCACGGCAAACAGTCGGATGAGCAGGCCGCTCCCAGGCGTGAGAACGGCCTGTCACCCGTCAGGCCCGCTTGCGCGGGCGCTGCTCCGTGCTCCGGTGCTGGCTCGAACCGCTGGTGCGAAAGCGCGACAGAAGCTCGAAGAGACCGGAGGAAATGCCGACGAGATTTTGCGTTGAGGCGTTTGTTTCTTCCATCAGCGCGGCGTTGCGCTGGGTGATCTGGTCCATGCTGCGCATGGCCGCGTTGATTTCGTCGATGCCCGAGGCCTGCTCCTTGGCGGAACGGGCAATGAGGGCAATATGCTCGCTGATCGCGTTCACCCGGTCGCCGATGGTCACCAGCGCCTCGCCGGTGCGGTTGACGAGGCTGACGCCGCGGTTGACGTCGTTGGAGGACTGGTCGATCAGTGACTTGATCTCGCGCGCCGCATTGGCCGAGCGCTGGGCAAGCTCGCGTACCTCCTGTGCGACGACCGCAAAACCCTTGCCCTGTTCGCCGGCACGGGCGGCTTCCACGCCGGCATTCAGCGCCAGAAGATTGGTCTGGAAGGCGATATCGTCGATGACGCCGATGATCTGCGTCATCTTGCGCGACGAATTCTCGATTTCGCCCATGGCGCTGATCGCCTGCTGGACCACTTCGCCCGAGCGTACGGTCTCTTCGGCCGATTCCTTGACGATTACCTGCACCTCATTGGTGCGCTGCGCCGAATTGGTGGAAATCGTGGTGATTTCTTCAAGCGCCGCGGCCGTCTGTTCAAGAGCGGAGGCCTGCTGCTCGGTGCGTTTGGCCATATCGTCGGTGGAGGATGAAATGCCGCTGACTTCCGCCCGCACCTGCTCGACAGCCGAGCGGATCTCGCTCATGGCGCCGTCCAGTTCGGAGACGGAGAGATTGTAGTTGGCCTTGATCTTTTCGAACTCCGGTGACAGTGCCTGGTGCACCTCGGCCGTGAGGTCGCGTCCGGCCAGGCCGCGCAGCGCCGTATCGAGCGCGTCAAGGGCAACCTGCTGCTCCTCTGTCGCCTTTGCCTTTTCCGCTTCCACCCGCGCCCGCTCGTCGGCCAGCACATCCAGATAGACGGAAATGGCGTAATCCATGTCGAGGAGCGCGGCTTTCACCACGGCGCACAGCTTGTCTTCGGCTGCTTTCGCCTTCTTGTCGACGAAGAAGCCTTTGAGTTCGGAGGCGATGACGGCCTTGATGATGCCTTCGATGATGAGCGCATAGCCGCCGATATACCAGCGCGGCTCAAGCCCGAGGCGGGCATGGGTGCGCCCGACGGCTCCTACGGCATCGACGTAATGCTCGTTGAACTCGCCAGATGCGATGGAGTCCCAATGCTTGATCTGGCGGCCCTTGGCATGCGCGATATGGGCCGGATCGGCAAAGAAGCTCGCCGTATGCGGGTGTTTCTTGGCCTTGTCGTAGAAGGCGTCGAGAGCCGGACCGATCGAGGCGGCAATCATCGGACGCAGTGTTGCCAGCGTGCGGCGCTGGGCTTCATCGAGGCCGATAAAGTCCAGGCGTTCTTTCAGTTGTTGAGTTTTCGCATGTGCTGACATCAAGTTCTCCAGGGGCAAGATCAGTGCATAAGCATGATCGAATGTACCCGCGGAATACTTAATGTCGTCTTAGCGATGGGTGAGACCTTTTCGGGTGCAATCGGGTTGCGCATGCAATAGTATAGTTGTCTTCCCCAGACGCTCTCCCCATAAATCTGTCTATGTGTCAGAATGCGAATCACACGATTTGCCCTGTGCCGCTCTCTTTTTGTTCATGTCTCGATCCTTAAGGTCGAGAAAGCCCAGATTGTCCTATGCTGACCAGACCCATGTTCCGACGCCTCGACGAACTCGATCAATATGTTGACCTTGCCTCCGTCCCCCGCCATCGCTTCATCCAGGGCCATCCGTTCATCGAACGCCTGCGCCGGGCGGTGCCTTTCGACTTTGTGATGGTGAGCGGGCTTGATATCGACAAGTTCCGTTTTGGAACGGCCCAGTCGATTGACACCGACTTTCCCCCGGCCTTTCTGGAGGCCTATTACGAGGAACGCTATCACCTGGCCGATCCCTTCGTGAAACTCTCCAGCGTGTCGGATGGCGTGGTGATCGAAAGCGAGGTTTTGAAGGATGTCCAACTGCCGGCAAGGCTGACCTACCTTCTCGACACCTTCAACGTCAAAAACCGCACCCTGTTTCCCATTCGCCGGGGCGAGACGACCTATGGCTGTGTCGGCTTTACCCGCACGACGCCGTTCCTGCCGGAGGAAGTGCAGTTCTTTGCCGCCATTGCCGAGGCAACGCATGCCGAGATCACCCGTCCGTTGGTCGAGCGGTTTGCCGCCGTCGAGTTGAAGCTGTCGGCCGGCGAACTGATCTGCCTGCGCCTTGCGTCCCGGGGGCTCACCAGCGAGCAGATTGCCCGCGAAAGCGGCTATCAGGTCGATACGGTGAATACCTATATCAAGCACGCCACCCGCAAGATCGGCGCGAGCAACCGCACGCAAGCCATCGCCGAAGGCATCCGTCGCCGCCTGATCGACTAGCGGCGGGCAGGCAGCATTCCGGGACGCAAGACAGAGTCCCGGGGTTGCCCTAAGGGCGGTTTGAACCCACCCTGGTCGGGCGCCTCGTCCGTCGGTTCTAATTTACGCATTGGTAATTTCGGAAGCCTACATAATGGAGCGGTAGCGGCTGTGTTCCGGCCGCCCGGGGCATGAAGCCCAGCACCCACACTTTCCCGATGCATTTCCAGTCCTGCCCTCTCTTCGCAGACGCAGTCTTCCGACGCGGACGATGCGGTGCAAGCTGCGGCAGGCCGGATGGAGACCCCTGATGCCGCTGCCCAACCTGTTGTCATCTGATGCCCGTCGCGTTCTGGAGGCCATGAGCCGTTCGTTTGCAGTGATCGAATTCGATCCGTCCGGCAAGATCCTGTCCGCCAACGAAAATTTCTGCACCGCGCTCGGCTATCGGGCCGACGAGATCATCGGTCGGCACCATAGCCTCTTCGTCGACCCCGCCGAGGCGAGCAGTGACGCCTACCGGCAGTTCTGGGCGGGGCTTGCCGCCGGGCGCTTCGACCAGCGCCAGTACAAGCGCATTGCCAAGGGCGGCCGCGAGATCTGGATCGAAGCCTCCTACAACCCGATCGTGAAGAACGGCCGGGTCTACAAGGTGGTGAAATTTGCAACCGACATTACCGCCATCAAGCTGGCGGCGGCGGAAAATGCCGGCAAGCTCGCCGCCCTGTCGCGCGCCCAGGCGGTCATCGAGTTCACGCCGGACGGAAAGATCCTTGCTGCAAACGAAAATTTCCTGTCGGCCATGGGCTATGAACTCCCGGATATCGTCGGGCGCCATCATTCCATGTTCTGCGACCAGCGCTTTGTCGAGACACCGGAATATCGCAAACTGTGGCAGGACGTGAAAAGCGGCGCTTTCGTCGGCGGCGAGTTCATGCGACTGGCCCGCGGCGGCACGCCGGTTTACATCCAGGCCTCCTACAATCCCATCATCGACATGGACGGCAAGGTCTTCAAGGTGGTGAAGTTCGCAACCGACGTGACGGCCCGCGTCAACAATGTCGAAACGCTCGGCGCCTGCCTCAAGGGCATGGCGGGCGGCGATCTGTCGTCCCGCATCGACCAGCCATTCATCGCCTCGCTGGAGCCGCTGCGCGTCGATTATAATGAGGCCTGTGCCCGGCTTCGCGATGCCCTGTCGGCGGTGTCGCGCAATGCGGCAGCCATTGCTGCCGGCGCCGATGAGGTGCATGGCGCCGTCGATGCCCTTTCGCGCCGCACCGAACAGCAGGCGACCTCCGTTGAGGAGGCCGTCGCAGCCCTTGGGCAGATTACGACGACGGTCGGCGATTCCAGCAGGCGCGCCCATGAAGCGGGCGTTCTTGTGGAAAGCACCCGCAGCGAAGCGGAACAATCCGGCCTCGTCGTGCGCCAGGCCATCGATGCCATGGGACTGATTGCCGCCTCTTCCGGAGAGATTTCCTCGATTATCGGCGTGATCGATGAAATTGCCTTCCAGACCAATCTTCTGGCGCTGAATGCCGGCGTGGAAGCCGCTCGTGCGGGGGAGGCCGGCAAGGGTTTTGCGGTGGTCGCCCAGGAAGTGCGCGAGCTTGCGCAGCGCTCGGCAAAGGCTGCCAAGGAGATCAAGAGCCTCATCAATACCTCGGCCGGCCAGGTGCAGAAGGGCGTCGAACTGGTGGCGCAGACCGGCGACGCGCTCGAAGAGATCGTGGCGCGCGTGCGCGAGATTTCGTCCAATGTCGCAGCAATCGTCGAGACCTCGCGGGCGCAGTCGATGGGGTTGGGCGAGATCAATCAGGCGGTCAATACCATCGATCTCGGCACACAGCAGAATGCCGCCATGGTGGAGGAATCGAACGCGGCAAGCCATGCCTTGGCACAGGAGGCAAGCGAACTCTTCCAGCTGACATCGCGCTTCCGGCTGGGCAGCGAGGCAGAGGGGGCACGAGACAATCGACCGGCGATGCGCACGGCAGCGGTCAGGGCGCGCCGATAAGTACCGGGCGTCTGAACGTCGCTGGATCCGCAGTTCAGCGTCTTTTCGGGAGGGGGTGGGTCGAAGAGGACGCTCCTCTCTCGGCCGCTCCACCCGTTATGCGCAAGTCTTCGGTGCGCGGTTCGCGGGCTGGTCGCAGACATGGCCGTGCCGCGATAGAATCTTGCCAAACTAAATCACCTTCCGGCGTTTACATTCGCCGGCGCGCGACTATGTCTCCCGATGAAATCGTCGGCCTCGACGCATCACGCCCTTTCTCCCCGGCAGAACCACAGCCCGCGGGGGCGGGGCGGCGTGGCAGGCCTTGCATGACAGTCGGAGATCTCTTTTGACCCCATCGGACCTGGATCTGGAAGCCTGCGCGCGTGAGCCGATCCGCGTTCCGGGTGCCATTCAGCCGCATGGCGCGCTCTTCGTGCTGCGTCCGCAGGATCAGGTGGTGGTGCAGGTCAGTGCCAACCTTTCGGATTATCTGCAGGATGACGTCGTGCTTGGTCAGTGCCCGTCGGCGGCGCTGGAGGCGACGATGACGGCGTTGCTGAACTGGCATGCCGGCCGTCAGGCCTTTTTCCAGACACGGCTTGCCGGGCAGGGACTGACGCTTCTCGCCCACCGCGCCGGGCCGCTCATTGTCTGCGAGGTGGAGCCTGGCGGGCCAGAGCAGATGGACGAGGTGTTTGGCCAGTTGCGCAGCTTCGTCCAGAAACTGTCCGACGAAACCGATATTTCCCGCTCGCTTGTGCTGATGACGCAGTTCATTGCGGAGCTTACCGGTTTCGACCGGGTTCTGCTTTACCGCTTCGATGAGGAGTGGAACGGTCAGGTGGTGGCCGAAAGTGGCAATGGACGTCTGCCATCTTATCTTGGCCTGCGGTTTCCGGCGAGCGATATCCCGGCTCAGGCCCGGGCGCTCTACGCCTCCAACCGCTTGCGCATTATTCCGGATGTGAATTACACGGCCGTGCCGCTGGTGCCGCCGCACAATCCCCAGACCGGCGAGCCGCTTGACATGAGCTTTGCCCAGCTGCGCAGCGTATCGCCGGTGCATCTGGAATATATGCGCAACATGGGCACGGGCGCTTCCATGTCCGTGTCGATCATGATCGACGGTGGGCTGTGGGGATTGATCTCCTGCCACA
Organism: Neorhizobium fuzhouense; assembly: GCF_042611105.1. NCBI lineage: Bacteria > Pseudomonadati > Pseudomonadota > Alphaproteobacteria > Hyphomicrobiales > Rhizobiaceae > Neorhizobium > Neorhizobium fuzhouense. Next base: position 256,653 of record NZ_JBHFFP010000008.1, read on the forward strand.
GCGCCGGCGCCCATACCGTGTCGCATGCGCTGCGCGAAACCTGCGATTTCGCAGCCCAGACGCTTGCGATGCGCATCGGATCGCTGGCGCGCGCCGAGGATGCGGCGCGCCGGGTTGAACTGTCGCAGGTGACGACCCGGCTGCTGTCGGCGATGTCGGCCGAGAACGACTGGCTGGACGGCCTGGTCTCCCAAGGTGAGGGGCTGCTCGAGCAGGTGACGGCCACCGGCGCCTGCGTGATCACGCCGACCGAGCTTCGCAGCTTCGGCATCACGCCCGCAGAAGAGGATTTGCGCCGGCTCGTTTCCTTTCTGGAAGCCCGCCCGGAGGGACGCGACCTGTTTGCGACCCAGTCGCTCGCCGCAGACTATCCGGCAGGCGAAGCCTTTGGCGCCATTGCAAGCGGCGTGCTTGCCATCGGCATATCGGAACTGCATGCGAGCTGGCTGATCTGGTTTCGGCCGGAACTGGTGCGCACGGTGCAATGGGGCGGCAACCCGCACAAGCGGGTGGGCGAAAGCGGCCGCATCCATCCGCGCAAATCCTTCGATGCCTGGCGGGAACTGGTGCGCCTGCAGGCCGAGCCCTGGAACGAGGCCGAGCTTGCGGCGGCCCGCAACCTGCGCGCCGCGATCGTCGGCGTGGTGCTGCGCAAGGCGGAGGAGATGGCGCAGCTTTCGAGCGACCTGCAGCGCTCGAACAAGGAACTGGAAGCCTTTTCCTATTCGGTCTCGCATGATCTTCGCGCACCCTTCCGCCACATCGTCGGTTTTGCCGAGCTGCTGCGCGAGCGCGAAACGACGCTGGACGACAAGTCACGGCATTACCTGCAGACCATTTCGGAAGCGGCCATTTCCGCTGGCCGGCTGGTGGATGACCTTCTGAGCTTTTCCCAGCTCGGCCGCGCCTCAATCGTGCCCAAGCCGATGGACATGAACAAGCTGGTGGCGGACGTCATCAAGTCGGTCAGCCTGGGCAATGGCGGGCGACGGATCGAGTGGTCGGTATCCGACCTGCCGCCGGCGCTCGGCGACGTCACGCTCATTCGCCAGGTGTGGTTCAACCTCATCGACAACGCCGTCAAATACACCCAGCCGCGGTCGGTTGCGACGATTGCCATCCGCGGCTATGTCCGGGACGAGATGACGATCTACAGCGTCTCTGACAATGGCGTTGGTTTCGACATGGCTTATGTGGGCAAGCTGTTCGGCGTGTTCCAGCGTCTTCAGCGGGCCGAGGATTTTGAAGGAACGGGCATCGGCCTTGCGCTGGTGCGCCGTATCATTGAACGTCACAATGGAAGCATCGAGGCGGAAGGAGAGGTGGATGAGGGCGCCACCTTCACCTTCTATCTGCCGAACGAGATGAGGAAAGGTCGCGCCATTGCCTGAATTGCGTCCCATATTGCTGGTCGAGGACAGTCCCCGCGATCTCGAGCTGACGCTTGCCGCGCTGGAAAAGTGTCAGCTCGCCAATGAGATCGTCATTGCGCGCGATGGTGCCGAAGCCATGGATTACCTGCGGCGCACCGGCACGCACGGCAACCGCATGCAGGGCGATCCGGCCGTCGTGCTTCTCGACCTGAAGCTTCCCAAGATGGACGGGCTGGAGGTGCTGGAACAGGTCAAGAGAAGCCCGCAGCTTCGCCATATCCCGATCGTGATGCTCACCTCCTCGCGCGAGGAGCAGGATCTGGTGAAGAGCTACGAGCTCGGCGTCAACGCCTTCGTGGTCAAGCCCGTCGAGTTCACCGAATTCTTCAAGGCCATTCAGGACCTCGGCGTCTTCTGGGCGCTGCTCAACGAACCGCCACCGGGAAATCTCCGTAATGCCAAGGTCTGATCACGCTGCCCGAATCCTTCTGCTTGAAGACAGCGCGCTGGATGCCGAACTGATTCGCGAACACCTGGAGCGGATGGAACCGCTGCCTGCCATTCATCGGGCGGCACGCCGCGCCGATTATGTGGAAGCGCTCTCCACCATGGAGTTCGATGTCATCCTGGCGGATTACTCGCTGCCCGATTTCGACGGCATGGCGGCGCTGGAGCTCGCCCATGAGCGTGTGCCGGAAATTCCCTTCATCTTCGTGTCCGGCGTGCTTGGCGAAGAGGCGGCCATCGAGAGCTTTCGCCGGGGAGCGACCGATTATGTGCTGAAGCAGAGGCTCATCCGGCTTGCGGCAGCCGTCGAGCGGGCGCTGTCGGAAGCGCGTGAACGCGCCGAACGCCGGCGCGTGGAAGAACACCGCGAGCTTCTGGTGCGCGAACTCAGCCACCGCGTGAAGAATACCATGGCGATGGTGATGTCGATCGTGCGGCGCACGGCGCGGACGGCCCATACGATCGACGATTATGTCGAAAACCTTATGGGGCGCCTGCGCGCCATGGCCGACGCCCATGCACTTCTGTTTGAAACCAACTGGAACGAGGCCGACCTCAACGACATGATCGTGCGCACGGCCGCCGCCTACCGGCTGGACGGCGGCCGCATCGAGATGGTGCCCGGGCCCTTGACCCTGCTTGACCCGCGCGCGGCACTTTCCGTGTCGCTGGTGCTCAACGAGTTGATGACCAATGCCGTGAAATACGGCGCGCTGAGCAATCATGAGGGCCATGTGCGCATCGGCTGGTCGCAGGAGACGGATGCAAAGGGTAAACCGATGCTCTCGCTTGCCTGGTGCGAAACCGGCGGGCCTGCGGTCACGCCGCCGCACGACAAGGGCTTCGGCATGACGCTGATCCAGCGCACGATCGAATACGAACTCTTAGGCACCGTGTTGATTTCTTATCCGCAGACCGGCCTGGTCTGCGATATCAGTTTCCCCTTGGAAAGCACCGGCGAACCCATTCTCGGGCCCGCCATGGCCGCTGAAGCCCCTGACGGCATCCGGGACGGGCGCTCCTGAGGGCGAACGGCCGGTCGCACCCTCTTTATCGGCTTACGCATTTTCAGGTTGTTTCGGGCCCCCGCGTGCGTCTCAAGGACGCGCGGCAGGGCTCAGTTTTGCGCGCCTACCCGAGGCGGCAGGGCCTCCATTTCATCCGCCGATTGCGTGAAATCCTGTACATGACGATGCTGCGGTTGCCGATGCGCCTATATTGAGCTTTTGCAACACTGGCCGGACAGTTAACTGCGATAGAAATATATTGTTGCCATGCAGCAAAGCGTACTTTACTAAAATTCGCAGACGATTGGACCAGTAAACAGAATTCGTTTGGGCAAAGCGAACGTGACTTTGACCATCGTTATTGGCATGAATTTTATTCGGGGATGCTATGACCTTTAATGCTGCTGGCAACGGTAAAGTTGCGCTTATCACCGGTGTAACCGGCCAGGATGGTTCCTATCTTGCGGAATTGCTTCTCGAAAAGGGGTATGAAGTCCACGGCATCAAGCGGCGGGCATCCCTCTTCAACACGGCGCGCGTCGATCATATCTACGAAGATCCGCATGTCAGCAATTCGCGCTTCAAACTCCATTACGGCGACCTGTCCGATACGTCGAACCTCACGCGCATCATTCGCGACATCGAGCCGGACGAGGTCTACAACCTCGGTGCCCAGTCGCATGTGGCCGTAAGCTTCGAGGCACCGGAATACACCGCCGATGTCGACGCGATCGGCACGCTTCGCCTGCTGGAGGCGATCCGCTTCCTCGGTCTTGAGAAGAAGTCGCGCTTCTACCAGGCTTCCACGTCGGAGCTGTACGGCCTGGTCCAGGAAATTCCGCAGCGTGAGACGACGCCCTTCTACCCGCGTTCGCCTTATGCCGTCGCCAAGCTTTACGCCTACTGGATCACGGTCAACTACCGCGAAGCCTATGGCATGTATGCCTGCAACGGCGTGCTGTTCAACCACGAGTCGCCGCGCCGCGGCGAAACCTTCGTGACGCGCAAGATCACGCGCGGGATGGCCAATATCGCGCTCGGTCTGGAATCCTGCCTGTTCATGGGCAACATCGATTCCCTTCGCGACTGGGGTCATGCCAAGGATTACGTGCGCATGCAGTGGATGATGCTGCAGCAGGACGAGCCGGATGATTTCGTCATCTCCACCGGTCTTCAGTATTCGGTACGCGAATTCATCCAATGGAGCGCCAACGAACTCGGCGTGACGCTGGAGTTCACCGGGTCGGGCGTCGATGAGATCGCAACCGTCGTTGCCATTACCGGCGATCTGGCGCCGGCGATGAAGGTTGGCGATGTCGTGATGCGGATCGACCCGCGCTACTTCCGCCCGGCGGAAGTGGAAACGCTGCTCGGCAGTTCGGAAAAAGCCAAGCAGAAGCTCGGCTGGGTTCCCGAAATCACCGCGCAGGAGATGTGCGCGGAAATGGTGGCGGAAGATCACAAGTCGGCACGTCGTCATGCGCTCCTGAAGCAGCATGGCCTCAGCCTGCCTGTAAGCCTGGAGGGCTGATCATGGCTTACGACCTGAAGGGCAAAAAGGTCTATGTGGCCGGTCACCGCGGGATGGTCGGTTCGGCGATCGTTCGCCGGCTGGCGTCGGAGGGCTGCGAGGTGCTGACCGCATCGCGCACTGAAGCGGACCTGACGCGTCAGGTCGAGGTGGAAGCCTGGATGGAGAGGAACCGTCCGGACGCGGTCTTCCTTGCCGCTGCAAAGGTCGGCGGCATCCTGGCAAACGACACCTATCCGGCCGATTTTCTCTACGAGAACATGATCCTCGAAGCCAATATCATCCATGCCGCCCACAAGGTCGGCGTGGAAAAGCTTCTGTTCCTCGGGTCTTCCTGCATCTATCCGAAATTTGCGGACCAGCCGATCACCGAGGATGCGCTGCTGACCGGGCCGCTTGAGCCGACGAATGAATGGTATGCGATCGCCAAGATTGCCGGCATCAAGCTTTGCCAGGCCTATCGCAAGCAGCATCGCCATGATTACATCTCGGCCATGCCGACCAATCTCTACGGCCCCGGCGACAATTTCGACCTGAATTCGAGCCATGTCATGCCGGCCCTGATCCGCAAGGCGCATGACGCCAAGACCCAAGGCAAGCCGAACGTCGTGGTCTGGGGCACGGGCACGCCGCGCCGCGAATTCCTGCATGTCGACGATTGCGCCGATGCCTGCGTGCATCTGATGAAGACCTATTCGGCCGACACCCATGTGAATGTCGGCTATGGCGACGACGTCACCATTCTGGAACTGACGCAGATGGTCTGCCGGGTCGTCGGCTTTGAAGGCGAGATCATCAACGATCTGTCGAAGCCCGACGGCACGCCGCGCAAGCTGATGAGCGCAGACAAGCTGCGCGGCCTCGGCTGGACGCCGAAGATCGGCCTCGAAGACGGTATCCGCAGCGCCTATGCGGCCTTTTTGAGCGGCCAGTATGCTGAACGTCGGCAGGGAACGGCTGCATGACAACGGTTCTGCTTGATGGGGTGGATGCGCAGGTCGAGTCACAGACGGCGTCTGTCACGAACAAGCGCATCCTGATCTACGGGATGAACTATGCGCCGGAACTGGCCGGCGTCGGAAAATATACCGGTGAGATCGCTGAATATCTCGCAGCCGAAGGTGCCGATGTCACCGTAGTAAGCACACCGCCACATTATCCCGGCTGGGCCGTCCAGAAGGGCTATCGGAACGGCTATTCAACCGTGAAGGAGAACGGCGTCCACGTGCTTCGCACGCCACTTCTGTTGCGTCGCAAGATGAAGGGTGTATGGCGGTTGCTGGCGCCCTTGAGCTTTGCCGCAAGCTCTGCCCCCGTCGTGTTCTGGCAGATCTTGCGTCGCCGGCCTGAAGCCGTCTTCTGCGTGGAGCCAACCCTATTTGCCGCACCCGTCGCCCAGCTCGCAGCCAAGCTTGTCGGGGCGCGCACCGTTCTGCATGTGCAGGATCTGGAAGTGGACGCAGCCTTTGCCGTCGGCCATCTCGGCGCGCTCGGCTTCCTGAAGAAGCTCGGCTTCGCCTTCGAGCGCTTCACGCTCAAACGTTTTGACAAGGTCATCACCATTTCCAACCGCATGGCGGACAAGCTGGTGGAAAAGGGCGTGAAGCCTCAAAATATGGCGCTGGTGCGCAACTGGGTCGATCTCTCGCATATCTACCCGATGACGGAAGAAAGTCCGTACCGCGCCGAGCTTGGGTTCACAAAAAGCGATTTTGTCGTGCTATATTCCGGCAATATCGGCGCCAAGCAGGGCCTGACTGTTCTTTTGGATGCTGCAGAGAAGCTGAAGGGCGAAGCGAACATCCACTTTGTCATCGCCGGCGAGGGACCTTTGAAGGACGAACTGCAGGCGCGTTATGGCACTTTGCCTAATTTGCGGTTCCTGCCCTTCCAGCCTTACGCCCGTCTCAACGAATTTCTCAACATGGCCGACCTGCATGCCCTGCCGCAGGACAAAGGCGCCGCCGATCTGGTGTTGCCGTCCAAGCTCGGTGGGATGTTGGCCTGCGGCAAGCCGGTTCTCGTGACAGCCGATGATGGAACCGAACTGGCGGAGTTTGCGCGGGGCGTTGCCATTGTTGTCCCGCCGGGAGATTTTGATCGACTTGCACATGCGATTCATGAATGCTACAAGAAGTGTGAAAAGACTGATTGCAGGTGCCCGCCTAGGTTTTTGGCTTCGCTTTCCAAGACTTCATGCGTGGCGGCAATCAAAATTTCCTTGCAGCATGGGATGAAATAATGAATATTTAATTCACATGAAATATAGACAAGATTTAATTTCTTAATTTGATTTTGGCGAAGTGAATTTTAAATTTATTTGATAAATAAATTTTGGATACTATAAAAATTAATATATATTTATTTATGTTCTGAAATTTTCGTAAATTATCCATCATGAAAATTTGATTTGCATATGGAAACTATAGCGCTCAGAGTGTGCGTTTTGGTAGTTGTTTGGTGCGCTTAATAGTTGAATTTTTATAACTGTTTATGCCAATTAAGTGCAGAAGAGATGGTCCTCGTCAAGGAGGCGGCAGCCTATTTTGGGCCCACAGAATTTACAGTGCAGCATCGAGAATTACATGATTGCGTTTGGGCTCCTACTGCCATTGCATAGCTGGCGCACGTGTTTATTGCGTGTGTTTGGAGAACGAATGCATCGAACTGCAAAAGGTCTACCCTACGCGTTGCCTGCGCTTGGTTGCCCCAACACGCTACTGAAAAATAGCTCTCTTCACCGAAGCTGGGCGAGGTTCATTGAATCCGACGGAATTCGGAGGCGATTGAATGGGCGGTGGTGATGTGAGGACAGGTGTGCTTTTCAGCTATGTCGATCTTGAGGATCGGGTGCGGCGGAAGAATCCGCGGCCCGTGATCCGGGTGATTGTAAACGAGGCGCTTGGTTCGCTTGAAGCAGAATTTGCGGCTCTCTATTTGCCGATCGGCTTATCGTAGATCGCGCTGGAGAAGCTGTTGCGTGCGATGTTGCTTCAGGGCTTTTATTCGATACGTTAGGAACGGCTTTTGATGGAATGTCTGGAGCCGCTATAGGTCCTGCCGACCGCGAGAGGCCGAGCTGCGAATGAAGCTGCGCGACCTCGCCAACCAGCGAGGGCGTTTCGAGTATCGGCGGCTGTTCATCGTGCTCAGGCGGGAGAGAGAACGATCCGCCTGTCAGTTCATGCTGAAGTGCGCCTTGCGGGCAGGGTGAAGCTAATTGGCATGCCTCACTTGAGCGAGTAGTTTCTTGCGCAAGGCTTTTGCTGGGGTTCGATAGCCAAAGCATTTGCGCGGCATGCTGTTGAGCCGGTTGCAGATTTCGACCAGATCGGTATCGCTGATGGATAGTGGATCGACTTCCCTCAAAAGCCATTTCCTGGCTCGACCGTTGGTGTTCTCGACTGTGCCTTTCTGCAAGGGCGACTGCGGGTCGCAGAACCAGGTCTGCGTGCCGATGCCTGCCTGGAGATAGGCCAGTCGGTGAACTCCGTGCCTCGGTCGAAGGTAATCGATTGACGGGCAAGGTGAGGGAGAGCCTGAAGGACCCGTATGAGATCGTTCATGACAGGTCGGGATTGGCGATCGTTGTTGCGCAGGAAGATGGCAAAGCGGCTGACCCGCTCAACAAGCGACGTGACGTTGGCCTTTCCGAACTTCTTACAAAACTGGATCAGCGCGTTCCCAGTGTCGAACTACTTGCGATCAGCGACGATGTCCGGTCGGCGCAAAATGTTCAGATCCGGGCTAATCGTTGGCCGTGCTTGCGTCTTGCATTCCGTGGTCTGCGTCTGGCTCAATGTTCGGGAAGATGACGCCACAGCTTGATGGCCTGACCATCCGCCGTATAGGCGAACTTATCGATCGTTTCGTGGCTAACCGAGATCGAGTGCCGTTCCAAGCGCATCCGGCCAGCGATTTTCTGCGGTGACCAACCGTGCATGATCCGGTCGATAACGGAACGCTTCACGCTCCAGAACCGCACCAGCTTCCTCAGCTTGGCTCGCCGTTCGCAGACCATGTCGTGCGCCGTGACGCAGTCGTAATCCTTGAGATCCGGGACGACCTTATCGACAAATATGTTGCGCTTGATCTCGCAAAAGATCGTTGAGCGATGTCGACCAAGCATCTCGACGATCACTGCAACACTTGGACCCATCGTTCTCCAGCGGGAAATCCTGCGACGTTCATCAAGGTCAATATGGGAGTAGGTGCGTTCCATTGCATTCTTCTTGCGAGTGACAACCCATTGGTATCATTCGCACGTCGCACTCGGAAATAGAATGTACCCTTAGTGGCAACGTGTCAAAGCTGAATAGGGTTGCGCCGCTGCCAGCCAGTTAGAAACACGACACTGGCACTGCCGATTAGCCCCGATCTGAGCGGCAGATCCGCTTGCAAGATCAGATCGGGGCGGGTGGGCCGCACCTCTTCGGCTTTTAGCCTTGCGACCGGCTAACGTCATTCTGCGGCCTCCATGCGCGCCAAAGCCTTCTTCCTTTTGGCGATGACTTCCGGATCCTTCATGAAATCCGTCCGACGGCCGGGCTTGCGGCCACGCTTCTGGTAACCGTTGGCAGTGCTGCCGTCCCGAATGCCAAACATCTGATCTTTCTGACCCGTCCGAGATGGGCCGCTTTTGCTACGCTCAAGTTCGCGCCCAGCCTGCATCTCGGCAACGATCGACAGCATGTCATCCAGCCGCTTGTTGTCGACGACCTCCGCTCGATGCACAGACCGCAACTTGTCGAAAGTTCTGTAGGGCAGGGAAAAGCTCTGATGCATCATCTCCAGCCTGCCATCCGGGTAATCACAGACGACGACCTTCTGCCCGGCCAGCGGCTGCGAGATCTCGGTCGGATCGAGAATGAACAACACCTTGTCGTAACGTAGCGTCAGAGACTGCGACAGGGTGCGGACTTCCTTGCGGCACATGGCACCGTCCAGGTTCTCATGAGCAGCGAGAGGCCGATGCATGTCTTTCGGATTGCGCGGCAACTTGCCAAATCGCTTATTGAAGTCTTCAATAAACTCAGCTGCATAGGCATTGGCGGCATCAATTGTGCTGATGCCCCGCAGTCGCATCTCTTTCACCAGGCGATCCTGCAGCGTCTGATTGGCACGCTCGACCCGGCCTTTAGCCTGGGGTGTGTTGGCGCAGATGATGTCGATGTTCAGTTCATAAAGCGCACGACCGAATTGTGTCAGACCGCTCGTCCTGTCCGTCTTCGAAGCATGGGTCGACCGGAAACACCATGCTTGTCGCTGTAGAAAGCAAGCGGCTTACCTCATTGCTGCAGATAGGCCTTCGCTGCTGGTTCCAGCTTGAATGCAACGCGACTTCGAAAGCTACAAGCATTGCCCTTCCAGAGCCAATAGATGTCTGCT
>NZ_JBHFFP010000009.1:0-168992 GCF_042611105.1 Neorhizobium fuzhouense
GCGCGCGATCTCAGCCTGACTGATCTTCTTCTCATGCATCCGTGCGATGATACGACGTTCATCCAAACTCAACTGCATAAAAGAGCGGGCCATTCCATCCTCCTGAAACCATGGCCATTATTGTCTTCGTTGCATTTGAAAATGGAATCTGCCCCCCCTACAACATCCTGCCCGATAAGACAGCTTATGGAACTACACGAGAGAAACCTGACGTTAGCCGGCCAGCCGGCCGCCGGTCATGGGGTGCGGTGCGCCGGTCGTGCTTGGGAAGCTGATCGGCAGGCCGCGCAGCACGCGAACGGCGAGGAAGGCGAAACATTCCGCCTCCACCGCATCGCCGCGCCAGCCGAGTGTTTCAGCCGGCAGGACGTCCACCCGGGCGCGCGCACCCAGCATTTCCATCAGCACCGGATTGTGCCGGCCGCCACCGCTGACGAACACTTTGGCGGGACGCTGCGGCAAGAGATCGAGCCCCCGGCCGACAGCGCTTGCCGTAAAGGCGGTGAGGGTTGCTGCGCCATCCGCGGCATTGAGGCCGTCGGCCATGGCCGCACCGAAATCGAAGCGGTCGAGTGATTTCGGATAGCCTGCGCGCAGATAAGGGTGTTCCAGGAGACGCTGAAGGCGCGCCTCGTCCACCTGGCCCTGCCGCGCCAGTTTACCGTCGCGGTCCATCTCGCCGAGGCCATGGGATTTGACGAAATCGTTGATCGGCGCATTGGCCGGTCCGGTATCGAAGGCAACCAGCCGGCCCTTGCCATCGCTCCAGGTGATATTGGCGACGCCGCCGAGATTGAGGATGGCGGCCTCCCCCTCCTCCCCCGCCCGCTTCAGCAGGGCGGCATGATAGACGGCGGCGAGCGGTGCGCCCTGCCCGCCGGTTGCCACGTCGGCGCTTCTGAAATCATAGGCCACCTTGACGCCGAGCAGGCTTGCCATCAGTGCGCCGTCACCCAGCTGGCGCGTGGCGCCGATGCGGCCGGGCTGTGGCGCCCGGTGCAGAACCGTCTGGCCGTGAAAACCGACGACACCGATCTCGTCCCTCGAAAGGCCGGCCTCTTCCACCAGCGACCGCACGGCATCCGACTGCGCCCGGGTCAGCGCCTCTTCGGCGGTCGCAAAAATTTCGGGCTCCGGCCCCTCGAAATTCCAGCGGCGGGCTTCCTTTAGCGTTTCCTCCAGGAGATCGCGCACCGCACGGTCGTAGGGGGCGAGCGTATAGAGCCCGAACTGCTCGATCGTCTCGCCGTCTGTCTTGAGGAGGGCGACGTCGATATTGCCGTCCAGCACGGTTCCCGTCATCAAGCCCACGGCCCAGATCGGCTGCATGTCTCTTCTCCCTCAGTCTATTGTGTTGACTGCATCGCCCACGTCGGCGCGCAAGGCAAAAATGCCGCTGTCGGCATGGCGGCTCGGATGAACACGGTTCGTCAACAGCGTCCAGGCGCGGCCGCGGTCGAAATCGATCCAGAGGCCGGTGCCGGTAAAGCCGGTATGCCCGATGACGGAGCTGTTGCAAAGGCTCCCGCCCGACCAGCCCTCATAGGGCCGTTCCCAGCCATGGGTGCGTTTATCCGATAGCGGCGTGCGCATGAGGCGCACATCCGGGTCGCCCGCCGCATCCTTTTCCAGAAGGTGCGCGGCAAAATCCAGGACCGCATCCACCGTCCCGAACAGGCCGGCATGGCCGGAGCCCTGCAGGGCCGCACAGTTTTCATCATGCACCTCGCCGCAGAGAACCCGTCCGCGCCACATGCAATGCTCGGTGGCGGCAGCCTTTTCGGGAGGGGCAGAAAAGGCAAAACCGGGGCCGGCCTCCATGGCACGGATGGTTTTTCCCTCGATCCGCTCCAGCGCGATGCCCAGCAGGATATAGTTGATGTCGGAATAGACCGGTGGACCCTTGCGCCATTCCCGCTGCAGCACGAAGGCGCGCAGGCGCTCGGGGTCGTCGCCGTAGGTGTAGATGGGCTCGACGGCGGGAAACGGCGTCTGGTGCCCGAGGCACTGGCGAAAGGTGACGGCACGCTCCCAGCAGTCCGGCGCATATTGGCGAAAATCCGGAATAACCGAAGTGACCGGCGCATCGAGATCGAGACGCCCCTCAGATGCAAGGGCCAGAATGCGGGGCACGGTGAAGGCGACTTTCGAGATGGACGCAAGATCGAACCAGGTGTCGACGGTCATGATCCGCCCGCCGCCAACCTTCTGGGCAAGGCCTGTGGAACGCGTCATGCGGCCATGCTGCAGGTCATGGATACCAAGCACGCCGCCTGGAATGCGTCCGCTCCCGATCGACTGGTCGAGAAGAGCAAACGCTGCCTCGAACGGCTGCTCGAGCGCTTCGGTCCTACCGGCGGGCTTCTGCGACATGGTTCTGGTCCTTATACGGGTCGCCTTCGATGCGCACCTGATGATCCTCGCCGCAGACCCGCCAATGGTCCTTCGGCGGCTCGTAGCCCGGTGGCCGAAGAAGCGTCGGAATGGTGGCGGTGTCCAGCTCAAAAATCTCGCGCCGGCGCTCCATGGTGGGAACGGCCGCAATCAGGCGGCGGGTATAGGCATGCTGCGGCGAGGACAGAACGGCCTGAGCGGCGCCGATTTCCACGATCCGGCCGGCGTAAAGCACGGCCACCCGGTGCGCGATGCGTTCCACCACCGCCATGTCGTGCGAGACGAAGAGATAGGCGAGCTTCATCTCGTTCTGCAGGTCGATCAGCAGATCGAGAACTTTTGCCTGTACGGAGACATCCAGCGCCGAAACCGCCTCATCCAGCACCAGAACGGCGGGATTGACCATCATCGCGCGGGCAATGCACAGGCGCTGCCGCTGGCCGCCGGAAAATTCGTGCGCATAGCGCCGGATGCTGTTGGCAGGTAATCCGACCCGTTCGAGAAGGGCGGCCATGCGGGCGCGCACGGCGGCATCCACCCGCTCGCCCGAGGCAAGCACCGGCTCGGCCAGCAGGCTTTCCACGTCAAGCCGCGGGTTGAGCGAGGCATAGGGGTTCTGGAACACCATCTGCACGGGTTTGCGCCGGTTGGCGGGGCGCTCGTCCAGCACCGAAAACGTGCCGCGGCTTGGCTTGACGAGGCCGAGAAGCGCCCGTGCCGTGGTGGATTTGCCCGATCCGCTTTCGCCGACGATGGCAAGCGTCTCGCCCGGCATGACGTCGAAATCGACGCTTTCCACCGCATGGATGGCGCCGATGGACCGGCGCAGCAGGCCGGCGGTGGCGGGAAAGCGCACCGTCATGCCTTCCACCTTGAGCGTCGGTGTCGTTTCCCCTTCGGGCGCGCGGCGGTGGTCGCGGCGCACATGGCGGCCGCCTGAAAAATGCGGCACGGCCTTCAAGAGATGCTGCGTATACGGATGGTCCGGATGGTCGAGAATGCGGTCGAGCGGCCCCTGCTCCACCACCTGTCCCTCCTTCATCACCATCACACGGTCGGCGATGCCGGCGACCAGACCCATGTCGTGGGTGATGAAGATCAGGCCCGTGCCGGTCTCGCGGCGCAGTTCGGCGAGAAGCGCCATGATCTGCGCCTGGACACTCACATCGAGCGCCGTGGTCGGCTCGTCGGCAATCAGCAGGCGCGGATTGGTGGCAAGCGCCATGGCGATCATCACACGCTGCAGCATGCCGCCGGAGAGCTGGTGGGGATAGTATTTGAGACGCCGTGCCGCATCAGGAATGCGCACGCGCTCGAGCGCTTCAAGTGTTGCAGCACGGGCCGCCGATCCAGAAAGACCGCGCTGCAGCTTGAAGGCTTCGGCAATCTGCTCGCCAATCGTCAGCACCGGGTTAAGCGACGTCATCGGCTCCTGGAAGATCATGCCGATCTCGCCGCCGCGGATCTTTTCCATACGCCGGTCGCTGGCCGTGGCGAGATCGATCACCGCGCCGCCGGCGGTCAAAAAGTCCATCCGTCCGCCGAGGATGCGCCCGCCGCCATAATCCACCAGCCGGTTGATCGAGAGCGCCGTCACCGATTTGCCCGAGCCGCTTTCGCCGACGATGGCGAGCGTTTCGCCGGCGGCCAGATCGAAATCCACCCCATGCACGACCGGGCGCAGCGCATCACCGCGGCCGAAGCCGACCTTGAGGCCCGAGACGGAGAGAAGCTTGCTCATGCCACAACCCTTCGCATGCGCGGATCGAGAATATCGCGCAGCGCATCGCCCAGAAGATTGAAACCGAGAATGCCGAGCATCACGGCAAGCGCCGGGAAGATCAGCAGCCAGGGCGCCATTTCCATGAGATTGACGCTGTCGGCCAGCATCAGGCCGAGCGAGGAGTTGGGCGGCTGGGTGCCAAGCCCGAGGAAGCTCAAGCCCGATTCCGTCAGCAGCGACCAGGCAAGCGCCAGCGTCACCTGGACGGTGAGCGGTGCGACGAGGTTCAGCATCAGATGGCGGGTGAGGATGTAAGAGGTGGAACTGCCGAAACTGCGTGCCGCATCGACGAAATCGCGCGTCTTGATGGAAAGCGCCGGACCGCGCACGACGCGGGTGAAGATGGGCGTGTAAACGAAGGCGATGGCGAGAATGCTCGTAAACGTGCCGGGGCCGACGACGGCAATGAACAGCAGCGCCAGAAGTATGGCCGGGAAGGCCAGAAGCACATCCATGAGACGCATCACCAGTCCATCCCAGAGATGGCCGAACCAGGCGGCGGTGAGGCCAAGCAGCGTGCCGATCACGGCTGCCAGCCCGACGGAGGAAAAGGCAACGAGAAAGGATTGGCCGATGCCGATCATCAGACGGCTCAGCACGTCGCGGCCGAACATGTCGGTGCCCATCCAGTGGGCAAGCGTCGGGCCCTGCAGGCGTTCGATGCGGAATTGTTTCAGCGGATCGTAAGGGGTTAATCCCGCCTGCGAGAGAAACGCCACGATGATATAGAGGAGCACGATGGCTGCGCCGATGCGCCCGCTCGGATGGCGCAGCAGGCTTTGAAAGAAGGCCTTCATGCGCGTCCTCCGAGCCGGATGCGCGGATCGAGCATCACATAGGTCAGATCGACCAGCAGGTTGACGATCATGAAATTCAGCGCCACGAACAGCACGCTTCCCTGCACCAGCGCATAATCGCGCTGGAGGATGGCATCGAGCACCAGCCGGCCAAGACCGGGCAGCGCAAAGATCTGCTCGACCAGCACGGCGCCACCCAGAAGATAGCCGAATTCGACCCCGCTCAGCGTCACGACCGGGATCAGCGCATTTGGAAGCGCATGGCGCCAGATCACCCGGGCCTTCGGGGCGCCTTTGGCTCGGGCGGTGCGCACATAATCATCCCCCAGCACATCAAGAACGGCAGAGCGGGAAATGCGGGTGACGGAGGCGGTAAACGACAGGCCGAGCGTCATGGCGGGAAGAATGAGCTGCGACAGGTTGCCGAGCGGATCTTCGAGGAACGACACGAACTGCCCCATCGCCGGCAGGATGCCGAAACCGGCCGACAGCGCGAAGATGATCAGGAGGCCGATGACGAAGCTCGGCGTGGATTGCCCGATCATGGCAAAGATGCGCACGGCAAGATCGGAACGTTTTTCGTTGCGGGTAGCGGCAAAGACGCCGAGCGGCAGCCCGATGCTGAGGGCAATCACCATGGCAAGGACGGCAAGCTCGAGCGTCAGCGGAAACCGCTCCAGGATGACGTCAAGAACCGGTTTTCCATAGGTGACGGAGACACCGAGATTGCCGGAAAAGACCCCGCCGATCCAGCGCCAGTACTGGCTGAACCAGCCTTGGTCGAGACCGAAATAAACCGCCAGCGACTGGCGCTGCTCGGGCGTCAAAAGTCCCGCTTCCGTGCCGAGCATCGCCGTGATGGAATCGCCCGGAACGAGGCGGATCGCCACGAAGACCAGAACGGAGACGCCGAACATCACCAGTGGAAAGGTGACGAGGCGCCGGATCAGGTAATTCATGCTCTTCCGCCCCGCGCGCGCATTACTTCAGCGTGATCTTCGAAATGCCGAAGAGCGAGCCGTCCGGGGTCGGCACGTAGCCTTGAACATTCTGCTGCTGGGCGGTGTAGCTATAGCCGGTATAGAGCCAGATCCACGGCGACACTTCGGCCAGATGCTTGTCGAAGGCGCCAAAAATTTCGCGGCGCTTGGCCGGATCCGTCTCGACGCGGCCCTTCTGCATCAGGCTGTCGAGGTCGTCATCGATGTAGTTGGCCACCTTCTGCAGGTTGCCGGCCTTGGTCCAGTAGCGGTTATACATGGAATAGGGGTCGGCGCGGCCGCCGTTCAGCGCCACCGCCATGTCGAAATCGCCCTTCAGCCAGGTGTCGACATAGACGTTCAGCTCCATCAGCTTGATGTCGAGCTTGATGCCGATTTCCTGCAGCTGCGACTGGATGACCTGCGCTTCGGAGGCGGCCGTCGGCGGCTCGCCGGTCGCTGCAATCACGGTTGCCGAAAATCCGCCCGCATAGCCGGCGTCCGCCATCAGTTTCTTGGCCTTTTCCACATCGCGGCTGTAGCAGAACAGCGTGGACGGGTCGGACCGGTAGCCCGGCATGGTGAGCGGGCCGGTCACTTCGCCTTCGCCGAGAAGTGCGGTGTCGAGAATGTCCTTGCGGTCGATGGCGCAGGAAATCGCCTGGCGCACCTTCAGCTCCGTCATCGGCTTGCGCGACGGGTTCAGCTGCAGAACATGGTAGGCCAGCACCGGCTTGCGGTTGAGCGTCAGGCCTGCAACCTTCGGCACAAGCGTTGCAACCAGCGGGTCGTTCAACAGCGCAAAGTCCACCTGCTTGGCCCTGAGCGCTGCCAGAATGGCATTCTCATCGGGCAGGACGCGGATTTCGATGCCGTCGACGCCGGGCTTTCCGCCCGCCCAGTCGCTGTTGGCCACGAGCGTTTCGCGCGCATTCGGCTCCCATTTTTCCAGCTTGAACGGGCCGGATCCGACTGCCTGCGTGCCGATCTTGCCGGCTGCGATTTCAGATGCCGGCACGATGGCGGCGTTGATGCTGCCCATGGCGGTCAGGAGCGGCACGTCGGGCTGCGACAGCTTGAAGACGATCGTGTGCTCGTCCGGCGTTTCCATGGCTTCGATGGACAGGTAGTTGGCGCGCGCGGCCGCCCCCGTTGCCTGGTCGAGAATGCGGGTGAAGGAGGCCTTGACGTCGGCCGCCGTCACCGGGGCGCCGTTGTGGAATTTGGCCTTGGGGTCGAGCTTGAAGGTCAGCGTCTTGGCGTCTTCGGAAAACGACCAGCTGGTGGCAATGGCCGGCACCGTCTTCAGATCCGCATCGAGGCGCACGAGCGGCTCATAGATCAGTTCCAGAAGGCGGATGGAGGAAAACGCCGTCTGCTTGTGCGGATCAAGGCCGGTCGCGTCCTGCGCCCAGGCCATCTTGAGCGTGGCGGCGAAAGATGGTGCGGCCGTGGCGACGAGAAGGGACGCGACGATTGCCGCCGAACCCAGCAGTTTGCGTGTAAAACCGTATGTCATGACCTTGATCCCTCTGTTTTCCGGTTCCCGGGCTTCTTGAGGCGGGTGACCGTGTGGTTGCATCGTCTACAGTGTCAAACCTTCATCTGTCGCGCAGCTTCAAGAGCGTTGCGCAAAAAGCCATCGCTTGCCGCAAGAATTGCCTGCCCGGCCTCGACGTCAAGGCCGGTCAGAAGCATCAGGATGGCGAGTTTCACATTATTGCCGCTGAGCTTCAGGTAGGTCTCGGCCACGTCCGGGGTGCAGCCGGTTGCCTCCGCAATGATGCCGATGGCCCGCACGTGAAGCTTCGTATTGCTGATCGTCAGATCCACCATCAGGTTTTCATAGGTCTTGCCCATGCGGATCATGGCGGCGGTCGTCAGCATGTTGAGCACCAGCTTCTGGGCCGTGCCGGATTTAAGCCGCGTCGAGCCGGTGACGACCTCGGGTCCGACGATCGGCGAGATCGGGATATCGACCATGCCGGCGATCGTCGACTTCGGGTTGCACGTGAGAGAGACAGTGACGCAGCCGACGGTTCCCGCATAATCGAGGGCGCCAATGACATAAGGCGTGCGGCCGCTGACGGCGATGCCGACCACCACGTCCCGCTCGTTGAGATCGATCTCCTCGAGATTGCGACGGCCTTCGTCAGGATCGTCTTCGGCGCCTTCCACAGCCTGCATGATGGCCTTCGGGCCGCCGGCGATGAGGCCCACCACCATGCCTTCCGGCACCGAAAACGTCGGGGGGCATTCGGAGGCG
Source organism: Neorhizobium fuzhouense (assembly GCF_042611105.1). Taxonomy (NCBI): domain Bacteria; kingdom Pseudomonadati; phylum Pseudomonadota; class Alphaproteobacteria; order Hyphomicrobiales; family Rhizobiaceae; genus Neorhizobium; species Neorhizobium fuzhouense. The sequence goes on from NZ_JBHFFP010000009.1 coordinate 8,221, forward strand.
TCAAGAATGCCGAGCCGCGCGCTGGTGCCGGCGCCGACATAGATCAGCCTGCCGCCTTCGCGAAAGGCCCGCACGGTCTCATCCACGGCGCAGGCGATTTCGGGAATGACCTTGGCGACGGCATCCGCAACCTTGGCATCCTCCGCGTTCATCACCTCGAGAATTTCCCGGGTCGGCAGAAGATCGATCGCCATGGAATTGGGATTGCGGGCTTCCGAAACCAACGTCTTGAGTTCTGCGAGAAGATGCTCGTGCGACATGGGATACCACTCGTTGTTTCCCTATTGTTATGATCGTATATTCCGAATGTCAATTTATTTAGGAATATTTTATTCCTCTTGTCGCGGCAGTTTCCGGACGAGCGGGAGCGGATTCCGCCTGCTTCAGGGGCGTTGTGCGAGGATGATGGCGCCCGAGACGGCATCGCCATCCGGTGGCTTCAGGCGGCGGCGCACATCCGGCGAAAGCCATGGCTCGAGCGGGCCGGCAAGGCCGCCGAGAAGCGTCACCAGCGGTGCCCCATAGTCCACCATGCGCCGCACCAGCGCATCGATATGGGCGGCACCCGCCTGCACGATCTGGCGGGCTGCCGGATCGCCCTGATCGGCATGGCGCAGAACGAGCGGCGCGAAGGTCGCGTAGTCGGTGGCGGTCGCCTTGTCCATCCAGCCGATGAGCCGCGCCGGCTCCCCATCGAAGCGGGCCATCACCTCCGACAGGAGCGGCGTGCGCTCGCGCCGGCCGTCGAAGGCGCGCAAGGCGAGCCGGATCGATGTGAGGCCGAGATCCGCACCGCTGCCCTCGTCCGAAATGGGAAAGCCGTACCCGCCGGCGCGCTTTTCTTCGCCGCCAATGAAGGCAAGGCCAATCGAGCCGGTGCCGGCGATGACGATGGCACCATCCCGACCCGAATGGGCGCCGAGGCAGGCGGCTGCGCCATCGGAGATGAAGCGGACGGAGGCGAACGGATGGGCAAGGATCTGCAATTGCTCAAGCGAGCCGGCGCGACTGAGGCCCGCAATCCCGACCCCGGCATGGACCTGGGGCGCGTCGGAGGGGTCGAGACCCGCCTCTTCGGCCGCACCCTGCCAGGCGCGCAGGACGGATGCCCAGGCATTGTCCACGCCCATCCGCGTGGTGGCAGGACCCGACAGGCCCTGCCCCAAAATATTGCCGCTCGCATCCACGATCCGGGCTCGGCATCCCGTTCCCCCGCCATCGACGCCGACGAAAAGCGGCCCGCTGCCCTTTTCCACCGTCATTGCGAGATCCGTTCGATCTGCGCTCCGCATTGCGCAAGCTTTCGGTCCAGTTGTTCATAACCACGGTCAAGGTGATAGACCCGGTTGATCACCGTTTCTCCCTCCGCCACCAGCGCTGCCAGCACGAGGCTGACGGAGGCGCGAAGATCGGTCGCCATGACGGGTGCCCCCTTCAGCGGCTTGCCGCCGCGCACTACGGCAACGGGACCGTTGAGGGCTATATCGGCGCCAAGCCGGATCAGTTCCGGCACATGCATGAAACGGTTTTCGAAAATCGTCTCGCGAAACAGGCTGGCCCCCTCCGCCCGGCTTGCCATGGCCATGAACTGCGCCTGCAGGTCGGTCGGAAAGCCGGGATAGGGTTCGGTGGTGATATCGACCGGCCGCAGCCGTTCGGTTCCGTTGACCACCACGCCGCGATCCCCTGGCCAGACAGTGACGCCCATGGCCTCCAGCGCCTGAAACACGGACGCCAGATGCTCCATGCGGGCGTTCACCAGTTCGATACGCCCGCCGGTGATGGCGGCCGCCACGGCATAAGTTCCAGCCTCCACGCGGTCCGGAATTCCGTGGTGGGAAGCCGCGCGCCAGGTCGTTGCCCCCTGGACGAGCAGCCGGTGGGTTCCCGCCCCTTCGATCTGAGCCCCCATAGCCGTCAGGCAGGCGACGAGATCCACCACTTCCGGTTCACGCGCAGCGTTCAGAATTTCGGTTTCCCCGCGGGCAGCGGTTGCGGCCATCAGCGCGGTTTCGGTTGCGCCGACGGAGGGGCCGGACAGCACGATACGCGCACCGGACAATCCCGCCTTTGCATCCGCAACGATATAGCCGCCCTCGATGGCGACCTCGGCGCCAAGGGCGGCAAGCACCTTCAGGTGCATGTCGACCGGACGCGCGCCGATGGCGCATCCCCCCGGCAGCGAGACGCGCGCGGCACCGAACCGGGCAAGCAGCGGCGCAAGGACGAGGATCGAGGCACGCATCTTGCGCACCGTGTCGTAATCCACCGTGCGCGCCACGATGTCTGCCGCATCGATCCGCGTGCCGCGCATGTCGCGGCTCACCTCAGCGCCGTAGAGCCCGATGATGTTCAGCATGTTCTCGACATCCGACACCTTGGGCAGGTTGGTCAGTTCGAGCGGTTCCGGGCTTAACAAGGACGCGGCGATCTGCGGCAATGCGGCGTTCTTGGCACCCGCGATGGGCACGGCGCCATCCAGCCTGTTGCCACCGGTGATGCGAAGTTGATCCATGATATGCGTCCGTTCAACGCCGCACAGCGGCCGGATAAGGATGGTGACCTCAGACGGCACACCGGCTATAATATTCCAGATAATTTTCTGATTGAGAATAGCATATTCCGCCAAGCGCCAAAGAGTTAGAGGAAAGCCAGCATGTCCGTCTTGAAAGTGATCCGCGCCAAACTGGACTCGATGACGGACGGCGAGCGCGAAATCGGCCAGTTCATCATCGATGATCCCGAGCGCATGGTCCGGCTTTCCTCGGCAGAGCTTGCCGCTGCCACCGGGCGCAGCCAGTCGAGCGTCGTCAAGTTTTCGCAGAAGATCGGCTATGACGGCTATCAGCAGCTGAAGCTTGCCGTGACCCGCGCCAAGGCGCAGGAATGGCGCGTGCCGACCGGCATGATCCACGGCACGATCGACCAGGGCGACAGCTTTGTCACGATGCAGCAGAAGCTGGTGGCGAGCAAGGTTTCTGCCATGCAGCAGACCATGCAGGTCAATAGCGAGGAGACGGTGCAGAAGGCCGTCGATGCGCTGGTGGCGGCGCGGCGCATTCATCTGGCCGGCGTCGGCGCCTCCTCGCTTGTGGCGCGTGACTTTTCCTACAAGCTGCTGAAGCTCGGCCTGATGGCGCTGATCGACAGCGACACGCATATCCAGATTGCCAATGCCGCCTCGATGACCGGCGAGGATGTGCTGTTTGCCATTTCCCAATCGGGCGCGACGCTCGAAACGGTGCGGCTGGCGGAGGTGGCGAAGAAATGTGGTGCGACCATCATCACGCTCACCGGCCTTCACCAGAACCGCCTCAGCGAACTTGCCGATGTCGCACTCAGCACCGTTGCCGACGAAGAGCGGGTGCGGTCTTCGGCCATCACCTCGCGCGACGCGCAGTTTGCCGTGATGGACCTGATCTTCCTGCTTCTCATCCGCACCCTTCCCGGCGCAAACGACGCCATCCATGCCAGCGAAGCGGCCGTCGTCATGCTGAAATCCTCCTGAGGCCGGCGCTATTTGATGGCGCCGGCCGTCATGCCGTTCACGAACTGTCGCGACAGGGCGATGTAGAGAATGATGACCGGCAGCGCCGAGAGCGTCAGGCCGGAAAATAGCACGCCCCAATCCGTGCCGAACTCACCCATGAAGGTGGTGAGCCCCTGCGGCAGGGTTTTCAGGTCGTTCGACTGGATGAAGATCAGCGGGAAGAAGAAATCGTTCCAGATCGGCACGACGTTCTGGATGGCGGCAATGACCATGGCCGGGCGCACCAGCGGCAGCATGATCGCCCACATGATGCGCGCTTCGCTGGCGCCGTCCATGCGCGCTGCATCCTCCAGCTCGTTCGGCAGGCTGCGGATGAAGCCGGTGAGGATGAACACGGTCGTCGGAAGCCCGGTCGCCACATAGATGAAGATCAGGGCAAAGCGCGTATCGAGCAGCCCGAGATCCCGCATCTGGATGAAGAGCGGGATGACGGCCAGTTTGAGCGGCAGCGTGAGGCCCGCCAGGAAGAACAGCAGGATCAGGTTTGCGCCGCGGAATTCGTAGCGCGCCAGTGCATAGGCCGCCATGGTGCCGAGCACCAGGATCAGCGCAATCGACGAGCCGGTGACGATGAAGGAATTCATCAGGTAGCGGATGAAATCCGTTTCCGCCCATACCCGCACCAGATTGCCGACCTTGGTAAAATCGGGCAGCGAAAACGGCGACTGGAAAATCTGCGCATTCGTCTTGAAGGCAGACATAACCATGATGAGGATCGGTGCCAGCATGACGATACTGTTGCCGATGAGGATGATCTGGATCAGCCCGTCACGGCCAAACGCCATGAACGATCCATCGCGCGTTTGCCTGCTCACAGCTGGATCTCCCTCTTGCGCAGCCTGATCGTGATGACGGAGGAGACGATGGCGATGAACAGGAAGATCAGCACTGCAAGCGCGCTGCCCGGACCAAAATTCTCAGCCGAAGCCGACATGCTGCCGAAGGCCGTGCGGTAGAAATAAAGTCCGAGCACATCGGTTGCGCCATGGGGGGAGCCATCGATGCCGCCCATCACATAGGGCAGTTCGAACCAGTTGAAGGCCCCGACGAACAGCAGCGTGAAGACGACGGTGGCGGACGGTGCGACCAGCGGCCAGACGATCTTTGACATCTTGACCCATTCGCTTTCGGTTTCCATGCGCACCGCATCAAGGATTTCGGAGGGAATGCGCTGCATGCCGGCCAGAAACACCAGCGTCGGGAAGCCGACCATGTGCCAGGCATTGGCCACGATGATGGCCATCAGCGCGGTCGAATCCTGCCCGAGCCAGGGCTGGGCGAGAAAACCGAGCCCCATGGCGCGCAGCGATACGTTGACTGCACCGAACAGCGGATGCAGGAAGAGTTTCCACAACAGGCCGACGATGACGGTGGAGAGAACCACCGGCAGGAAGACGGCGACACGGTGGAAGCGCGCGCCCCACAGCTCGCGCCAGAGGCAATAGGCGAGCAGAAAGCCGACGCCATTCTGCAGCACCATCAGGGCAAAGAACACAAAAATGTTGTGGCTGAACGCATTGATGGTGCGCTCGGAAAACGGAAACTCGAAGAGAACGCGGTAGAAATTGTCGAACCAGATGAAGTCACCGCGCACCAGTCCCCTCCACTCGTAGAAGGCATAGGCGAAAGCCGACAGGATGGGATAGACGAGGAACAGCGACATGAAGGCAATCGGCGGCACGACCAGTGCGGCGATCCAAAGGTTGCGTCCTGTCAGTTTGCTGGACAGCATCGGTTTTCCTTCAAGAACTTGACCATCGGCAGGCAGGTGGGGCCGGACGTCTCCGCCCGGCCCTTCCCGTCACTTCTTCTTGAACGGCGCGTACCAGGCGGAAAGACCATCGGTCATCGACTTGCCGACCTCGGCGGGCGTTGCCTGGCCATTGAGCAGCTTCTGCACGCCGGCCTGGATGAGATTGGAGCCGGTCGGTTCGCCATAGCGGAAGTTGACGAGCGTCATATAGGCGATCGAGTGCTGGTTCAGCTCGGCGACCTTTGCCAGGAGCGGGCTTTCGAAGGTCACGCCCGGCACTGCCGAGACGTTGTTGAGATTATTGGCAAACGGTTGGCCGAAGGCCTTGCTTGCGACATAGTTGAGGAACTTCAGCACAGCCTCGGGATCCTTCGTCTTGGCATTGGCGCCAAAGCCGGAATCGTAGAACAGGCCGACAAGCTTTTCATCTTCCGCCTTCAGCCCGGGCGCGGCAAACACGCCAAGCTTCAGATCCTTGTTCTGCTTGGCAAAATTGGCGATCTCGAACGAGCCGCCGGCAAACATGCCGGCCATGCCGGACGTGAACAGCTGCTGGGCAGAGGCGTAATCAAGCCCGACAAAGCCCTCGGGGAAATAGGCGGAGATTTCCTTCAGCTTGCCAAGGGCCGTCACGAAGCGCGGATCGTTGAAGTCGGTTTTGCCAGCCATCAGATCGGCGTAGAAGGCCTTGCCCATGATGGAGGAGGTGAGCGCCGAGACGATGGTCTCGTTCTGCCAGGCCGTTGCCGTACCATTGGCAAAGGGCATGAGGCCTGCCGCCTTCAACTTTTCGCAGGCTGCAATCAGCTCATCCCAGCTTTTCGGCTCGCTGATGCCGTTCTTCTCGAAGATCTCCTTGTTGTAGACCACGAGCATGGTCTGGCTCGCCGCCGGGATGGCATAGAGCACCTTGTCGGAGCGCATGGTCTCCGATGCAAGGGCCGCCTCGGAAAAACCGCTGATGGCCGGCACTTTCGTCTTGTCGAGCGGCATCAGGTAGCCGGCGCCCGCCAGGCTCTCCATGCCGCCATAGGTGCGCGTCATCATCAGGTCCGGCCCCTTGCCACCGGCAAGCGCCGTCGACAGGACCGTGTTGTAGCTTGTGGCCTCAAACGCCTCGAACTTGATCGAGACGCCCTGATTGGCCTTGGAAAAATCGGCAAACAGCTTTTCATATTCCGCCTTGTCCTCCTGGCGCCAGGTCCAGAAGGTCAGATCGGCTGCAAAGGACATCGTGGGTCCAAGCAGGGTGGAAAGGGCAAGGGTTGCTCCCAGCAGTATGTTTTTCATCGGTTCCTCTTTTCTTGTGTTTTGTCGACAAGGCTTCAGTGACATCAGATGGCCAGCCGCTGCCCGGTGCTGCGGCTGAAATAATGGGCCTTTCCGGGCAGAACGTGAATGCGAACGGGCGTATCGGGCGACAGATGCGTTTCGGGACCGCAGCGGACGGAGATGGGAGGCTCGCCCGCCATGCTGACATAGACGAAGGCGCTGTCGCCCAGATATTCGGTGTAGACGACGCTTGCGGCAAAGCCCGTTCCCTCCGCACCGGGCGTCAGCGTCATGCCATCGGGGCGAACACCGAGCAGGATGTCTTTCTCCGTGCCCTGCGGCAGCCGGTCCGGCGCGACTTCGCCGATGCCGGGGGCGACAAGACGCTCACCCTGACGTTCGACCTCCAGCATGGCCATGCGGGGGGAGCCGATGAAGTTGGCGACAAAGGTGTTGGCCGGCGTTTCGTAAAGCTCGCGCGGCGTGCCGAACTGTTCGATGCGCCCGGCATTGATGACGACGATCCGGTCGGCAAGCGTCATCGCCTCCACCTGGTCATGGGTGACATAAATGGTGGTGCCGCCGATCTCGCGGTGCAGGCGGGCGATTTCCAGCCGCACCTCGGAGCGCAGCGCCGCATCGAGATTGGAGAGCGGCTCATCGAGCAGCAGAAGCTGCGGCTTGCGCACCAGCGCCCGGCCGATGGCGACGCGCTGGCGCTGGCCGCCGGAAAGTTCGCGCGGCTTGCGCTCAAGAAGCGGCTCCAGCCGCAGCATGCGCGCCGCTTCCGCGATCCGCGCCTCGACCTCGGCCTTGTCGAGCCCCATCAGCCGGGCGCCAAAGGCCATGTTCTCGTAGACATTCATGTGCGGATAAAGCGCGTAGGACTGGAACACCATGGCAATGCCGCGCCTTGACGGGGCAATCTGGTTCATCAGGCGATCGTTCAACCAGAACTCGCCCTCTGTGATCGGGTCGAGGCCGGCAATCAGCCGCAGAAGGGTGGATTTTCCGCAACCCGACGGACCGACGAAGACGATTAGTTCCCGGTCGTTCACCTCAAGATCGATGCCGTGCAGGACGTCGACGGCCTTGAAGCTTTTCTTGATACCGCGCAGGGACAATCGGGCCAATGTCGTTCAACTCCGCTATACGTCTGGTTGCCGGTCGATGCGCTGCATCAACAGTCGAGCAGCCGCTTGATGGTTGCGATGGTCTGGTCGGGTGTGACGTGATGAATGCTGTGCGGCCAGCCGAGAGCGAGCGCCGCCTCGATATTTTCCGCCGTGTCGTCGACGAAAACGATGTCCTGCCCGCCTACGTTCTCGTCCTGCGCCAGCTTTCGGTAGATGGCAGGGTCCGGCTTCTCCAGGCCCATCTCGTGCGAGAGATAGCAGGCATCGAAGAAATCGGCGCCGAGCATATGGTCGAGGATGTGGCGCCAGTGAATGGCCTGGGTATTGGAGAGGCACACGACCCGATGCTGTGCCCGAAGGGTCGGCACCAGCGCTGCCATCGGCTGCAGCACGCCTTTCAGTAAAGAGGTTTCGGCGCGGTACACATCATGATGCGACAGGCCGTAAAACTGTGCGGCACGATCGACATAGGCTGCGTCATCGATCCGGCCGAGACGAAAGTCCCTGTTCAGCTCTCGGATTGCTGCCGGCACCGGCAGGCCGGGATCCCATCGCTTGCTCGATGTCAGGATGGCGTTGCGGGCATCCGGGTCGAGATCGACAAACACGCCTCCCACATCGAAAACCAAAAGTTTCCGTCGCGGTGACGTTGCGGTCGCACTCTGCTCATCCTGCACAATGACCAGCCCTTCTCCCAGAGCGCGGCAACAGTATCCCGACGCTTGCTGAGAGAGTGTCAAATTGCAGAGGAATTTACAATTCCTAATTTTTCAACAATGCAGAATAAATTATTTTGTCCGGCAGGCCGCCAAGCGCCACATGCCGGCTGCAGGCCTGCTGCTCATTTCAAGCGGGATCGCGCTGTCTTCCGCTTCTTTCCCAAGGCTGCGACGCGTCTCCCGTTTCCTTACGGCAGAAGTCCGGCGCAGCGGGCGGTGTTGCGGATATGATTTTCCATCTCCTGGCGGGCGGCACCGGCGTCGTTTGCGCTCAAGGCGGCAATGATCCGGCGATGCTCGGCAATCGATTCGCTCATGCGCTTAGGGTCGGTGATCGGGATGGGCTGGCGTTGCGTTTCCGTCACCTGGTCCCGCACCGTCTGGTAGAGCGCCTTCAGCATGGCGTTGGAGCAGGCTGAGACGATGATGGCGTGAAACTCCAGGTCCGCCTCGACATTGGCCAGAAGATCCTGGCTGCTCCAGCATTCTTCCATCGTGCGGGTGGCGGTCTCCATCTTTTCCAGCTGCAGCTGCGTCAACCGTCCGGCCGAGAGACGGGCGATCTCGCCCTCCAGCAGGATGCGGGTCTGGAAGACGTCAAACACCGAATAGCTGTCGGAGTAGCGCCACGGCGCCATATGGCCCGAATTGCCGTTCATGCCGGAGGACGGGCTGGAAATGAAACTGCCCCGCCCCGCCTCGGTCTTGATGAGGCCGAGCGTTTCGAGCGTCAGCAAGGCCTCCCGGAGCGAGGCGCGGCTAATGCCGAATTTCTGCGCAAACTCCCGCTGCGAAGGCACTTTGTCGCCCGGCTTCAGCACGCCCTTCTGGATCATCGTCTGGATCTCGCGGGCCACCGATTGGGGAACGAGCGTCTTGTTGAGCATTGGGTCTCTTCTCCGGTCCCACATCTTGGCACGGCCAATCTATTTTTTTGCGGGCCACCTTGCCAAGCGCAAAGCCGCATGCTTTTTTGGCCTTACTGGTCTGACCAGTTGGACCAATACTGATGAAGTCGTGCTCAAAAAACAAGGGGAACCTCATGACGCGTGCATCTGCATTCAAGACCACTCTGTTCACCGCCCTGCTTGCAGCGCTTGGTGCCGCCGGCGCCCACGCGGCGGATCTGTCCGTCGGCGCCAATATCGGCAACGTTCCCTGGGAGTTCGAGGACGCCAGCGGCAAGGTGACGGGCTTCGAGGTCGATCTCGTCAAGGAAATCGCAAAGCGTCTCGGCAAGACGGTGGAATTCGTCAACACGCCGTTCAGCGGCCTGTTTCCCGCCGTCCAGTCCGGCCGAATCAACATGGCCGTGTCGTCCATCACCATCACGCCGAAGCGCCTGGAATCGGTTTCCTTTGCCCAGCCCTATTATGACAGCGACCAGTCTTTGACCGTGACGGCGAAATCCGGCATTTCGGGCCTCAAGGACATGGCCGGCAAGACAGTGGGCGTTGATACCGCCTCCACCGGCGATATCTGGGCGGAAGCCCACAAGGGCGAGTATAAGCTCGGCGACATCCGCCGCTTCGAGGGCCTGTCGCCCGCCATGCTCGATCTCGTTGCCGGCCGCATCGACGGCTACATTTCCGACATTCCGGCACTTCTCTATTACGTCAAGGACAAGCCGGAGCTGAAGGTTGTCGAGCGCATCCCGACGGGTGAGAAATACTCGATCATGTTCAACAAGGGCGATCCGCTCGCGACTGAAGTCAATGCGGTCATCACGACGCTGAAGAAGGAAGGCTACATCGCCAAGCTGCATGAGACCTGGTTCGGCGCCAAGGCCGAGGATACGACCTCGACCGTGACCGTGCTCGACATGCCGAAGGGCAAGTAAGGCTGAATGCAGTCTCCGGCGGGCAAAGCCCCGCCGGATCCGCCTCAGGGAGCCTTTGCGGCATGAACCTCCTCAATACCTTCTTCAACATGCGCGTGCTGATCGACAGCCTGCCGCAGCTTCTGCGCGGCCTGCTGGTGACGATCGAGATCGGCATTGTCAGCATCGTCGTCGGGCTGGCAGGCGGACTTTTTCTCGCCATCGCGCGGCTTTACGCACCCGCTGTCGTCCGGTTCCTGATCCGGGTCTACGTGGATATCTTCCGGTCCATCCCGCTGCTGGTCCTGCTGATCGTCGTCTATTACGCACTGCCCTTCGTCGGCATCCGGCTGTCGCCTTTCGTTTCGGCGGTCACGGCGCTGTCGCTGGTCTCGGCGGCCTATACGGCGGAAATTTTCCGGGCCGGCATCGAGGCGATCCCGTCAGGGCAGTTCGAGGCCTCCGCGGCGCTCGGTCTTTCCAACCGCCACACGATGGTCGATGTCGTCCTGCCGCAGGCGATCCGCATCGTCATTCCGCCGCTCACCAACAATTGCATCAATGTCTTGAAGGACACAGCACTTGCCTCAGTCGTTGCCATGCCGGACCTTCTGAAGCAGGCAACGCAGGCGCAGGCGCTTGCCGCCAATCCGACGCCGCTGATCGGCGCTGCCATCATTTATGTGCTGCTGCTGTGGCCTATGGTTGCCATCGTCGCGCGGCTGGAACGCCATTTTGCCAGGGGGAAACGCTGATGGGCACGCTCGGCTCCACGCTCATTTCCATCCGCCACCTCACCAAGGCCTATGGCGATTTCACCGTTCTGCACGGTATCGACCTCGATATTGCCGAGGGCGAAGTGGTCTGCGTCATCGGGCCGTCCGGCTCCGGCAAATCGACGCTCATCCGCTGCATCAATCATCTGGAGGCCTTTTCCGCAGGCAGCACCATCACTGTCGACGGCATTCCCGTCGGTCCGGGGCCGCAGCTTGCAAAGGTGCGTGCCGAAGTCGGCATGGTCTTCCAGTCCTTCAACCTGTTTCCGCACATGACCGTACTGCGCAACATCATGCTGGCGCCGCTCAGGGTCCGCAGGACGCCGGAGCCGGAGGCCGAGCGCAAGGCCCGCGAGCTCCTGGCGCGTGTTGGCATTGCCGAGCAGGCGGACAAATATCCGGGCCAGTTGTCGGGCGGCCAGCAGCAGCGCGTCGCCATCGCTCGCGCCCTTGCCATGGAGCCGAAGGTTCTTCTGTTTGACGAACCGACCTCTGCGCTCGACCCGGAAATGGTCGGAGAAGTGCTGGATGTCATGCGAAAGCTTGCCGGCACCGGCGTCACCATGGTGGTGGTCACCCATGAAATGGGCTTTGCCCGCCAGGTGGCGGACCGCGTGATCTTCATGGATGGCGGCCGCCTTGTCGAGGCGGCAACGCCAGGCGATATTTTCGACAGCCCCAGGGAGGAACGGACGCGAGGTTTCCTGCGCGCCGTCCTCAATCATTGAACAAGAAAAACACCGGGAGGACCACAAGGATGGCCGACACTTCGCCGCTGGATCTCGATTTCGTGCGCAGCCAGTTCCCAGGGCTTGGCCGCGGCTGGACCTTTTTCGACAATGCCGGCGGATCGCAGATCCTGAGCGGCGCGATCGACCGCATCAATCGCTTCCTGATTGAAAAGAACGTCCAGATCGGCGGAAGTTATGCAGTATCGCAGGATGCCGCTCGCGCGCTGATGGAAGCCCGCACCGCGGCCATGCATCTCGTCAATGCCGCCCGGCCGGAGGAAATCGTCTTCGGCAATTCCACAACGGCGCTCTTGCAGAATCTCGCGCGCGCCATGCAGAGCCAGCTTTCGCCAGGCGACGAGATCATCATCACCGTCAGCGACCACGAATCCAATATCGGCCCGTGGGACCGGCTGCAGGCAGCCGGCATCACGCTGAAGATCTGGCCGCTCAACAAGGAGACGCTGACGCTCGATCTTGACGATCTGGCTGGCCTGATGAGCGAGCGCACCAAGCTGGTCTGCGTCACGCATGTGTCGAACATCCTGGGTTCGATCAACCCGATCCGCCAGATCGCCGATTTCGTTCATGCGCGCGGTGCACGTCTTTGCGTCGATGCGGTCGCCTATGCGCCGCACCGCGCCGTCGACGTGCAGGCCTTCGATGCCGATTACTATGTGTTCAGCCTCTATAAGACCTATGGTCCGCATTACGCGCTGATGTACGGCAAATACGACCTGCTGCTGGAGCTCGATACGCTCTACCATTACTTCTACGGCAAGGACAAAGTGCCGGGCAAGCTGGAGCCGGGCAACCCAAATTATGAACTGGCCTATTCGACCTGCGGCATTGTCGACTATCTGGTGGCGCTCGGCGAAAAAGCGGGCGAAACCGGCACGGTGCGCCAGAAGATCGAGGCCGCGTTCGAGGCCATCACCGCCCAGGAAAACCTGCTGGCGGATCGGCTGCTCACCTACCTGCGCTCCCGCAACGACTGCCGCATCGTCGGCCAGCCGGTCAATCGCGACGGCATGCGCGTTCCCACCATCGCCTTCCGCTTCGACGGCCGCGATGCCGGCGACGTGTGCAAGGCAATGGATGGAGAACAGATCGCCATGCGCTTTGGGGATTTCCACTCGCGCCGGCTTGCCGAATATCTCGGCTTGACCGACCATGGCGGCATGCTGCGGGTGTCCATGGTGCATTACAACACGCTGGAGGAAGTCGACCGGTTTACAGCGGCGCTGGACAGGATCCTGTCGACCGATGCCGGACTTTCCAAAGCAAGCTGAGACAGAGGAGAACGGGGACCATGCGCTTTGATACGGTGATCCGCAACGGAACGGTCGTGACGGCAAGCGATACGTTCGTCAGTGACGTCGGCATTCGCGATGGCCGGATCTTGGCGCTGGCTGCCGACCTGACGGATGCCGATGAGATCATCGATGCGACCGGCCTATTCGTCCTGCCGGGCGGTATCGACAGCCATGTGCATCTCGACCAGCCCTCCGGCGATGGTATCGTCATGGCTGACGATTTCGACAGCGGCACGCGTTCGGCCGCCATCGGCGGCAATAGCACGGTTCTTGCCTTCTGCATGCAGGAGAAGGGGCAGTCGCTGCGCGAGGCGCTGAAGGTCTATCATGCCAAGGCAGACGGGCAATGCCATGTCGACGTCTCGTTCCACCTCGTCATCACCGATCCGACGCCAGAGGTGCTCGGCCAGGAATTGCCGGCGCTGGTGGAGGATGGCTATACCTCCCTCAAGGTCTTCATGACCTATGAGGGCCTTCGCCTGCGCGATGACGAGATCCTGGCCACGCTTGATACGGCGCGGCGCACCGGTGCTCTCGTGATGGTCCATTGCGAGAACGAGGATGCCATCCGCTACCTCATCGGGCGCCATGAGGAGGACGGCAAGCTTGCGCCGAAATTCCACGCCACCACCCGTCCGATCGCGGCCGAGCGGGAGGCCACCCATCGGGCGCTGTCGCTTGCCGAAATCGTCGATGTACCGATCGTCATCGTCCATGTCTCCAATCGCGAGGCCATGGAGGAAATCCGCCGTGCCCGCCAGCGCGGCCAGAAGATTGCCGGCGAGACCTGCCCGCAATATCTGATGCTGACGGCCGACGATCTGGATCTGGACGGCATGGACGGCGCAAAATTCGTCTGCTCGCCCCCGCCGCGCGACAAGGAAAGCCAGGATGCTTGCTGGGAAGGCCTTGAGCAGGGTGTCTTCGACCTCTTCTCCTCCGACCACTGCCCGTTCCGCTTCGATGATGTAAAAGGCAAGCTGAACGACAAGGGCAAGCGGCATTTCCGCTGGATCCCGAACGGCATTCCGGGCGTTGCGACGCGCCTGCCGATCCTTTTTTCCGAAGGCGTCATGAAGGGCCGGATCGACATCAACCAGTTCGTCGCCGTCACCTCCACCAACCACGCCAAGCTTTATGGCCTTTACCCGCGCAAGGGAACGATCGCGATCGGTTCGGATGCCGATATCGCCCTCTGGGACCCGAGCCGCCAGGTTACGCTTACCAATGACATGCTGCAGCACGGGGCCGATTATACGCCCTATGAGGGGCTGGCCCTGACCGGCTGGCCGGTGCGTCTTCTCCTGCGCGGAAAGACCATTGTCGAGAACGGCGCACTTGCGCCGGAGAAGGCAAGCCAGGGCGGTTATCTGTCGCGCGGCAAGTCATCGCTGGTGCGCTGACGCGGCAGCCATCTACCCGCCGCTTGCCTGTCTCCGGCCCGAACCGCCTTTCGCCTTAACGGGCGCTGGCGGCGAAGAAGGACAAAGCCCGCTCCATGCGGTCAAGCCCTTCTTCCAGAAGCGTGCGCGGGCAGCCGAAGTTGACGCGCAGGTGCTGGCCGTAGGCCGAACCGAAGTCTGCGCCGGCACTGAAGGCCACCCGGCCATGGGTGAGGAAGAAGCTCTGCGGGGCTTCGGGAAGGTCAAGGGCAGCGCAATCCAGCCAGGCAAGATAGGTGCTCTCAGCCGGCACAATCCGGATTGAGGGAAAACGCCGCGCAATTTCGGCCTGCAGGTAATCGCGGTTGCCCTGAAGATAGGTGAGGAGCGCATCGCGCCAGGGCCCTGCCGTGGCATAGGCCGCGCGGCTTGCCTCCAGTCCGAGCACGTTGACGCTGTCGACGAGCCCGAGCCGTGAGGCATTGAAGCGGGTGCGCAGAGCCGCATTGGTGACGATGGCAAACGCCGTCTTCAGTCCGGCGATATTGTAGGTCTTGCTGGCCGACATCAGCGTGATGGTGCGCTCGGCAATTTCCGGCGACAGCGAGGCGATCGGAATGTGACGGCGGCCGTCGAACAGCAGTTCGCAGTGGATTTCGTCGGCAATCACCAGAACGTCATGGCGAATGGCGGAGGCGGCGATCGCAGACAGGTCTTCACGGGTTAGCACCTTGCCGGTCGGGTTGTGCGGGTTGCAGAGGAGAAAGGCCCGGCTTCTTGCCATCGCGGCGTCGAACTGCTCCGCATCCATCTCATAACCCTTGTCGGTTGCGACAAGCGGCGCCTCGATGCTTTTGAGCCCCCAGTTGCGGTGGGCGGTGAGGATCGGATGATAGACCGGCGTCTGGATCAGCAGGCCATCGCCAGGCTTCGTTTCCGATTTCAGCGCCATGTTGAAACCGGGCTCGACCCCCGGCAGGAAAACGATATCGTCGGGCGAGATCGCCCAGCCGTATTTCGCCTGCATGTCATCGACGATCTGCTGGCGAAACGCATCCTGCGGCAGGCCGTAACCGAACACACCATGCTCGACACGGGCGCGCAGCGCCTCGATGACCGAAGGCGGGGCCGCAAAATCCATGTCGGCGACCCACATGGGCAGGACATCGGCCGGATAGGCCGCCCATTTCTTGGCATCGGTGCCCTTGCGGGGAATTACCGTATCGAAGTCGAAGGAAGTCATGGGGTCATCCCGTCCGGTCTAGGTCTGGCTGTGGGGGTAAAATGGCCCGGCATCAAGCCAGTTCGGCAAGCCGCCTGTCCAGCCGTGCCATCAGGTTATCCACTTCGGCTACCGCCTTCGCACCAAGGCTTGCGCCCGGGCGGCGCTGCGCCTGGCTTGCGATTGCGCCGCGCTTGGCCAGCACATATTTGCGCACGGCAAGGCCCAGGCCCGGCTGCTGCTCGAAACGAGCAAGCGGCAGATAGGCATCGAACAGATCCTGCGCGCGCGCCATGTCGCCGGCATTGGTGAGCCGCACCACATCCACCATCATTTCCGGATAGGCAAAGCCGGTCATGGCGCCGTCGGCGCCGCGCGCCATTTCTTCCGGCAAGAAGACGCCGCCATTGCCGCAGAGGATGGAAATGCGCCGGCGACCGGCCGCTTCGGCATCCCTGAGATCGCTGATCTTGTCGAGACCCGGCCAGTCCTCATGCTTCAGCATCACCATGCTCGGCAGTGCCTCGATGATGGCGCCGATGGTGCGGGTGGAAATCTGCACGCCGGTTGCGAGCGGAAAATCCTGCAGCACCAGCGGCACGTCCGGCCCGATCGTTGCCACGACGTTGCGGTAGTAGCCGAGAATCTGGTCGTCGGTGCGAAGGGCTGCGGTCGGTGCCACCATGACGCCGGCAGCGCCGAGATCCATCACGGCCTTCGTGAGTTCGCCGATGGCGGCAAGCCCGGGCGCCGAGACGCCCACCACGACCGGTTTTCCCGCCGCCCTGGCAATCACCTGACGGGTGACGTCGATGGATTCCTGCTGCGTCAGCTTGGGCGCTTCGCCCATCATGCCGAGAATGGTCAGTCCGTCAGCGCCCTTGTCCAGGTAGAAATCGACCATGCGGTCGACGCTTGCGGTATCAATGGCGCCGTTATCGTGAAACGGCGTGACGGCGATGATGTAGACGCCTTTGCTTTCGGCAGAAATGCGGGTCATGGCTTTTTCTCGACAATCAGGTGTTGCTACGAATTTCAGGAAAACCAGCGGCTGGCACCGCGGGCGGCATAGGTGCCGTCGCCGGCCTTATTGACCACCGAGTCGCCATCGAAGGCAAGCTTTCCGGAGAGGTAGGTGCGGGCGACCCTTACAGCGAAGGTGCGTCCGTCGAACGGGCTCCAGTTGAGATCGTCATGCGCCCTGGCGCTATCCCAGGGATAGGTTTCGCGCGTCAGGACAACGATATCGGCATCGGCTCCGACGGCCAGCACGCCCTTCTGCGGATAAAGGCCGAAGAAGCGCGCCGGACGCTCGCAAAGCTGCGAAACGGTGAGTTGCGGCGCATCGAGCCCCCGGTTTTCCGCGCCGGTATAAAAGGCCGGCAGCAGCGTTTCGAGGCCGGGCACGCCGGCGCCCGCCTCGAAGATGGACGGCGTGAACTTGTTGTCGATCGGCCAGCTGGAATGATCGGAGCTGACAAAGGCAACCCGGCCCGACAGCACTTCCTGCCAGAGCGGTTCGATCTCGCCGGGGCGGATCGGCGGGTTCACCTTCATACGGGCGCCGAGCGCATTGTCGGCGGCCGGATCAAACCACAGGTAATGCACGCAAAGCTCGCCCGTCGCGCGAAAGCCATCGGCATGGTAATGCTCAACCAGCTGGAAACCGCGCGACGACGTCAGGTGCACTATATGGGCATGTGCGCCGGCTGCGGCGCCGAGTTCCAGAAACTGCGCGGTGGCGGCCAGTTCTGCTGCCGGTGGCCGGCTTTCGGAATGGGCCTCGATGCCATCGCGGCCAGCAGCCTTTGCCCGTGCGATGCGCGCGCGCACGATTTCCTGGTCCTCATTGTGGACACCGAGAGGGATATCAGTCGGCGCTAAGGCCTCGAACAGGTCGAGCATCTGGTCGGCGCTGATGCGGGGAAAGCGCGTCGGGCTGCTTTCGAAGGTGGAGATCTTGAAGGCGACGACGCCGCCCTCGATGAGGTCCTGCACCTCGCTCATGTCCTGGCCGGGAATCACGGTCGCATAGAGCGCCACATGGGCGTGGGCATGTTCGTTGATGGCGGCGATCTTGTCCGTCAGCCGTTCGCGTGAGTTGAGCGGCGCCGGGTTGTCATAGGGCATGTCGACAATGGTGGTGACGCCGCCTGCAATCGCCGAGCGTGTGGTCGAGCCGATGCCTTTGAGGCCGCCATAGCTGCCGGCATGGGTCTGCCCGTCGACGACGCCGGGCATGACCAGGTCTTCGCCGGCATCGAATGTCTGAGCGGCGTCCGGCGCCTCGCCGGTGCCGATCGCCTCGATCCGGCCAGCCCGGATGGCAAGCCAGCCGTTTTCACAAAGGCCCTCGGGCAGAACCAGCGTGCCGCGGATGAGAAGATCGTAGCTCATGCAAGCGTCCTCGTATAATTCAGATCAACCGTGGTGCAGGCAAGCGCTGCGCCCGCCTGGACCGGATCGACGACCGGAAGCCCGAGCAGGGCCTCGATCTCGGGCCGATAGCCGCCGAGACCAGCACAGCCCAGAATGATCACATCTGCGCCATCCTCGTCGCGAAGCGCGCGCCCGACCCGCGCAATCTTTTCCGCAGCATCCGTCGCCATCAGTTGCACGACCGTCATGTCGATGGAACGGTCACCCGCCAGCCGCCGATCAAGGTCCAGATGTTTGAGATAGCGCAGGTGGCGCTCGATGGACGATGGCCCGAGAGACACGATGCCAAAGCGGCGGCCGAGACCGAGCGCTGACAGATAGGCTGCCTCGGCAATGCCGATCACCGGCCGCGTCGTTGCCTTGCGCACCGTATCGATACCGGGATCGGAAAAGCAGGCCACGACGAAGGCATCCGCATCTGAACCACGGATCTTCTCGATGAGATGCGGGATGACCTCCTGCACGTGATCGTCCGTCTCGATGCCCGGCGGCGACTTTGAAAGTTCGGTGCACATCACGTCATGACGGGAGGCGGCGCGCACCGGCGCCAGACAATCCTCCATCGAGCGTGTCACGGAAACCGAACTGTTGGGATTGATGACGAGAATCTGAGACAATGAAATACCCGTGGAATGACAGGGATTGCGGTCAGCAGCGACCGCCATTAATATACTACGTAATATCTCACAGATTCCGGCCTGTCAAAGCACGAAGCGCATCCCCGGTATAGCGGCAAACGCCGCGACCGCCTATATCGGCAACAGCCTCGCGAACGGAAATGAAGAATGACGGAGACTGCAGTGGACATGGATCAGGCTGGGACATCCCAGACGGCGCGGCGCGGCAAATCGCTGACCGAAATGGCCTATGCGAGCCTGCGCGAGCGGATCATCACCGGCGACATGCCGCCGGGGATGGAAGTGTCGGAGCCGGAACTGGCCGAGCAGCTGTCCGTCAGCAAGACGCCGGTCCGCGAAGCCTTGGCACGGCTTTGCGTCGAAGGCTTCATGGAAGCCTATCCGCGCCGCGGTTACCGCGTCACGCCGGTGACGGTGAAGGACATGAACGACCTGTTTGCCATCCGTGAAATGCTGGAGGGATCTGCTGCAGCGCTTGCGGCGGAACACCTGACGGCGGAAGAACTGGACGAACTGGACCGGCTGGCCGATGCCCATTACGAACTGGGAGAAAATGCCAGCGTGCGTAGTTTCGTGGAGGCCAATCAGGCGTTTCACGCCGCCATTGCGCGCGGCTCGCGCAATCCGCGCCTGCATGCTCTGGTCATCAGCCATCTGGAGGAATGCGCCCGGCTTTTCTACATGGGCGCGCGCATGCGCGACGTGAACCCGGAGACCAACCGCGATCACCACGAGATTATCGAGATGCTGCGCAAGCGCGACGCAGAGGCCGCCCGTGCCGCGATCGTACGCCACAACGAAAACACCCGCGTCGGCATCCTGACCGTGCTGATCTCCAACGGTCGCGCCGGCCTGACGCTTTAGTGACCTTTGTCAAACGAAACGGAAAACCCTGACAATGACCGACCCGATCCGCGAGCGCGTGCTTTTGACCCCGCAGCAGCTGCAGGCGATGCGGCTTGCGGGCCGGGATATCACCATTCTCGCCGTCCACTCGGTCAACCCTTACACGGGCCAGGATTATTTTACCGGAAAGCGCATCGAAGGTGCGATCGACACGCAGGCCTACAGTGATTTCCAGTCCCCCGCCTCGCCGACCGAGGGCCAGCGGCCGCTGCCGCGCATCGAGGATGTCGAGGCGAAGGCACGGGCGTGGGGCCTGCGCCACGACAGCACGATCGTGGTCTATGACGCCGACCGCAGCATGACGGCGGCGCGCGCCTGGTGGGTGCTGCGTTGGGCAGGGCTTGCCGATGTGCGCGTTCTGGATGGCGGTTTTCCCGCCTGGCTTGCCGCCGGCCTGCCGGTGAGTGACGCGGCCACCCAGCCGACCCCCTCCACCATCACGCTGAAAGGGGGGCACATGCCGCAGTTCGGGCCGGACGAGGCGCTGGAGCTTGCCCGCCACGGCGTGCTGCTCGATGCCCGTATCCGGCCAAACTATATCGGTGGTCTTGCCGCCCCCGGCCAGCCGCCGCGCGGGCATATTCCGGGCGCCCGGTCTGCCCCTGCCCCCGACAACGTGACCGATTACGGCAATTTCACCGAGAGTGACACGTTGCGCGCCATGTACGGTGTCTTGGGAGCCGACGGCACAAAGCCGGTCGGCGTCTATTGCGGCGCCGGCATGTCGGCGGCCCATTCGGTTCTGGCGCTCGCCGCCATTGGCATTGAGGCGGCGATGTATCCCGGCTCGTGGTCGCATTGGGTGACCGACCCCAACCGCCCAGTCGTGACGGGCGCAATGCCTGAATAAGTGGCGGATTGGTGCTGAAACTGCTTAATTAAAGTAATTTCTTTCCGCAGCAGAGTATAAAATAGGCAAAATGTGCTTCCTGTACAGGAAACGGGCATCTCGGCTTTACAGGCGGTGAAGCCATGATATATTTCGTGGAATATCACAGGGGAATGACAGAAACTTCCTCAGCCACCGGCCTTGCGGCAGATCCTCAAGGTTTACACAACAGGAAAGGATGCACCACGAATGACCGTCTGGAAGCAGTTTGCCACTCTCGGATTGATGGTGCCGCTCCTTGCGGGCGCGATCGACGCGAAGGCGCAGGATCAGTCGAAGACGCTGGTCGTGGCCGTGCCGTCCGATCCGGTGGCGCTCGAGCCCGGCACCAACAAGGCCGAGCCGATCGGCAGCGAAATCATCCTCAACGTGTTCGACACGCTGGTCGCCTGGACCGCGCCTGATTTCACCAAGGTGGAAGGCCGGCTTGCCGAAACCTGGACGGTGTCGGCCGATGGCAAGGAATTCGATTTCAAGCTGCGCCCCGGCGTCAAGTTCCATGACGGTACCGATTTCGATGCGGCCGCCGTCAAGTTCTCGCTGGAGCGCACCAAGAAGACCAATTCCTATGTGCAAGCGACCTTCGGTCTGATCTCCGACATTGCCGTTGTCTCGCCGACGGAAGTCAAGATCAGCCTGGCGCAGCCCTACCCGGCTTTCCTTTCCATTCTCGCCCAGCCGCAGGCCGCCATCGTCAGCCCGGCCGCCGTCCAGAAATTCGGCGACGGCTTTGCCAAGAACCCGGTCGGCACCGGTCCCTTCGTGTTCAAGAGCGCGCAGGCCGATACCAACGTCATCCTTGACGCGAACCCCACCTATTTCCGCGGTGCGCCAAAGCTGTCGCGCATCGTCTACCGCGTCATCCCGGATGCCTCGACGCGCCGGCTGGAGCTTGAAAACGGCGGCGTCGACATCGTGCAGCAGCAGGGCCAGCTGTCGGCCATTGCCGCCGAAGACATCGCTTCGCTGAAGAAGAACAAGGACGTGCAGGTTCTCGAAGCCTCTAGCCAGATCATCCGCCAGCTGGAATTCAACAATTCCAAGAAGGATGGGCCGTTTGCCGATGTGCGCGTGCGCAAGGCGATTGCCAGCGCCATCGATTACGACGGTCTTCTGGCCGGCGTCTTCGGCGGCACCGCCGAGCGCGTCTATGGTCCGCTGACCACCAACAGCTGGGCCTTCGATCCGAAGGTGAAGGAGCTTGCGCCGAAATATGATCCGGAGCTCGCCAAGAAGCTGCTGAAGGAAGCCGGTGTCGATCCGACCACGCTTTCGATCAAGCTCTACAGCTTCCAGGGTCCGCTCTGGGGTGCGGTTGCCACCTTCGTGCAGGCAAATCTTGCCGATATCGGCATCAATGCGACGATTGAGCAGACCGAGTTCCCGGCCCTGCGCGCGCTGCAGACCGCCGGTCAGTTCGACGTGGCGCTCGATGGCCGCCAGCCCTGGTACAACGATCCGGATGCGCATATCACCATCGGCTACCTGTCGTCGCTCGCCAATACGGCAATGACCTTCCGCATGCCGGAAGACAAGGATCTCGATGCGCTGATCCTGAAGGCCCAGCAGACGGCGGACATGGATGCCCGCAAGCAGCTCTATTTCACCGTGCAGGAAGAGATCATGAAGCGGGTGCCGGGCGCCTATCTGTTCAGTCCCAAGCTCATCGTCTACGCCCGCGCCAACGTGAAGGGCCTCGTCATCAACAGCGCCCCGCCGCTGAACGAATACTGGAGCGTGTCCAAGGGGTAAGACCACCAGACGCCAATGGAATGCGCCGCCACACGGCGGCGCATTCGCAACAGGAGTGGCTGCGAGCCCATGCTGAACTTTCTTCTGCGCCGGTTGATCGGCCTGATCCCGGTGCTGTCCATCGTGCTGGTCATCGCCTTTTCGCTGGTGCGCCTGATCCCCGGCGATCCGGCCGTGACGCTGCTCGGCCCCGGTGCAACCTCGGAGCAGATCGCAGCACTTCGCGCGCAGCTGCATCTCGACCGGCCGGTCGCTCTGCAATTTACCGATTATCTGGCAGGCCTCGCCCATGGCGACCTCGGCCTGTCGCTGAAAAGCGGCGAGCCGGTGCTTCGCGAAATTCTGGCACGCCTGCCCGCCACGATCGAACTGTCCGTGCTTGCGGTTCTCGTGGCCATCGTCATCGGCATACCGCTCGGCGTTCTCTCAGCCGTCAAGGCCAATACGCTCTTCGATCACATCCTGCGCGTCGTTTCGCTGATGGGCGTTTCCATGCCGGCCTTCCTGCTGGCACTGGTGCTGCAGCTGGTCTTTGCTACCCATCTCGGCTGGCTGCCGGTCTCGGGCAGGCTGGACGCCTATGTCAGCGTCGAACCGGTCACCGGCTTCATCATTCTTGATAGCCTGATTGCCGGAAACCCGGCCGCGGCGCTCAGCGGGATTGCCCATCTCGTGCTGCCGGTGACGGTTCTGGCGCTGTTTCTTGCCGCAACGCTTGCCCGTTTCGTGCGCAACACCATGCTCGAGGTGATGGGCGAGGATTTCATCCGCACCGCTACCGCCAAAGGGCTATATCGCCATCAGGTGGTGCTGAAGCATGGGCTCCTGAACTCGCTGATGCCGGCGCTCACCGTGATCGGGCTGAAATTCGCCGAAATGCTGGGTGGCGCGATCCTCACCGAAACCGTCTTCTCCTGGCCGGGCATCGGGCGCTACATGTTCGAGGCGATCAAGAACCGCGATTATCCGGTAATCCAGGGCACGACGCTCGTCTTTGCGCTGCTCTTCGTCACCACCTCGATCGTGGTCGATCTGCTCTATGGCGTGCTCGACCCCCGCATTCGCCGCAGGATGGACTGACCATGACAGAGACCCTGCTCTTCTTCCGGCACAACCGGCTGGCACTCGTCGGCGCGCTTATCCTTGCAGCACTGCTGCTGCTTGCTTTTGTCGGACCGTTCGTCAGTCCCTACACGCCGACCAAGCTTGACATCCTGCACAAGCTGGAAGGCCCAAGTGCCGCCCATTGGCTCGGCACCGATGCCTTCGGCCGCGATATCCTCACCCGCATCATGTATGGCGGGAGGGCGACGCTTGCCATCGGGCTTGGCGTCGTCGGACTTGCCTTTCTCATCGGTGTGTTTTTCGGCACGCTTGCCGGTTACATCGGCGGGTGGACGGATACGGTGATCATGCGCGTGGTCGATGCGATCCTCTCCTTTCCGGCGCTGGTTCTTGCCATTGCGCTGGCCGCTGCCTTCGGTCCCAGCCTGCAGAATGCGATGCTCGCCGTTGCCATCACGCTTGCCCCGCAATTTGCCCGCGTCGCGCGCGGCCAGGCACTTGCCATCTCGGTGAAACCTTATGTCGAGGCTGCCGTTTCGCTGGGGCTTTCGTCACGGCGCATTCTTTTTCGCTATATCTTCGCCAATGGCATCGGACCGCTTCTCGTCCAGTCGACGCTGGCGCTCGGCAGCGCCATCCTGCAGACGGCAAGCCTTGGTTTTCTCGGCCTTGGCGCGCAGCCGCCTCTGTCTGAATGGGGGGCCGATGTGGCGCTCAACCTGCAATATGCCAGAAGCGCCATCTTCGTGGTGCTGGCACCGGGCGGCGCCATCCTGCTTGCCGTCCTCTCCTTCAACCTGATCGGCGACAGCCTTGCCGACTGGTTCAATCCCCGCCGCCGCACGCAGATCAACTGAGGCCTCCATGGCAGCCGAAACCCTGACCATCGCGCTTGAAAAGGTGGATTTCCTGCCGCCGACGCGCGTGACGGATGATACCAGCGTGCTGACGCTGAAAAACCTCGTGTTCGAACCGCTGCTGAAATGGTGCGACGGTGACGTGCTGCCGGCGCTGTTTTCCGGCTGGACCCATGACGAGACCGGCTGCCACTGGCAGTTTTCGATCCGCGAGGGTGCCCGCTTCCACGACGGCAAGGCCTGTACCGCGGCGGATATCCTTGCCTTCATCGACGGCATCCTAGAGGCGGTCGACACGTTCGGGATGAAATGGTCCTATGCGCGCTATCTTGCCGATGCGACCCTGTCAGCCCCGGACGACGCCACGGTCAGTGTCCGCAATCCCACTCCGATTGCCGATATCCTCGACATCTTTTCCGAATTCTACATCTGCCGCATTGCGCCGGACGGCACGCCGACGCTGGGCACGGGCCCCTTCCGGGTAACGGATTTCGAGCCTTTACGCCGGGTGGCGCTGGAAAGGCTTGATGCCACCTCCACGCCGCAGAAGATCGTGGCACTGGCCGAGCCCTCCGCGGACAAGCGGTTTTCACTTCTCCAACAGGGACTGGCGGACGCCGTCCTCAATCTGGAGCGCATGGAGGAAAAGCCGGATTTCGATCCCGCCTTCGACTGGGGCCAGGCGCCGAACACGCTGTCGGTGATGTATTACCTCAACTGCTCGACCGGGCTCTTCCGTCACCCGCAAGCCCGCCTCGCCGTCAACCATGCCGTCGATCAGGATGCGATCGTGCGCGACATCTTTCACGGACTTGCGATCCCCTCGTCCTCCATCGTCAGCCCCTTTCATCTCGGCATGGCGTCTGCCGCGCTCGAACCGATCCCCTATGATCCGCCAAAGGCCCGCGCGCTTCTGGAAGAAATCGGCGCCATCGGCGCGCGCATCCGCTTGAGAAGCCCCACCTTCATGCCGGAAAAGGCCCCCGAGATCAGCGCTTACGTCGCCCGTTGTCTCGAAGCGGTCGGCCTTGTGGTGGATGTCGAGATCGAGAGGGACCGGCCGGAATACGCCCGCCAGATCGGGCGCAAGGAGATGGGCGACATGGCGATCTTCGATTCCTCGCCGCAGAGCACCTACCGCATCCTGAACGACAAGATTTCAAGCGCGACGAAGGCCGTCTGGTGGCAGGGATTCGACGATCCCCGCACCGAAGAGCTGATCGCTGAAGCCAACGCCGCCGTCCTGCCCGAAGCGCGCGAAAAGGTCTATGGCCAGTGCCTCTCGCATTTGAGGGACAACCCGCCCTGGCTCTACATCAACCACCCCATCGACGTGTTTGCCGCCCGCAAGGGCCTCGGCGGCCTGTCGATCGATCACAAGGGCACGCTTGTCGTCGCCTGACCGAAAGGAAAATCCATGACCAGCGAATTGACCAGAGATTATTCAATCACCTTTTTCTATTACGACGACATCCACGCGGTCGTCCCCTTTTATGAAGAGGTGCTGGGCTTTGAACTGGTGCTCGACCAGACCATGGCCCGCATTTACCGCATTGCCCCCAACAGCTATTTCGGCATTGTCGATGGCAATCGCGGCCATCTGAAGCACCAGCCGAAAAGTGCGGTGCTGCTCACCATCGTCAGCGAAGACGTTCAGGCTTGGCATGACAAGCTGTCTGCCGCACAAGTGCCCGGCCTTTCGGGCATGCTGCGCGGCACGTTCTGCGAGCACTTCTTCTTCGAGGATCCCGCCGGTTATGCTATCGAGATCCAGCGGTTTCACAATCCCGATGTCGCAAAGCTGTTCCGCTGAGGTCTGCCATGGATGATGCCCTTGATCGGCTGCGCTCCGACGCCATCGCCACGGCAGCCGGCACCGTCGTTTACGTGCTGCCGGAGGAAGGGCCTCACGGCCGGCCCGTCTCGCTGATCGAGGGCTTCATCCCGCTTCTCGTCAATTTCACCGATGAGGACAAGGCGGCCAAGGGCTTGCGTGTCTTTGCCGATGGGGCGCCGCCCCCTGTCCCGCAGCATTTCTCGGCTGTTGAAATGGTGCGCGACCATGCCCTCTTGCTGCTGACCGGCGAAAGCGGCGCCGGCAAGACGAGTTTTGCGCGCCACCTTGCCTGGCAGATCGCGGCTGGGGAGAACGCTGCGCGGATCATCGTGCGCAACGAGGCGGGCGACATGGCCGCGGAGGTTTTCGACAGCCGCAACCTCGTGCCGCTGGTGATCGAGGCCAAGGCCGGCTTTGCCCTGACGGCGCTGATCGATGATCGCCTGCCGGGTCTCTCCGACCTGTTGACCAGTGATGCGTGGCGTAACGGCAGTGCCTCGCTGCTGCTGATCGTCGACCGTATCGACGCTCTTCATGCGGCGGGACCGCAGATGATCGATGAGGTGCGACGGTTTCAGGCGGTAACCCCGCATCTGCGCGTTCTTCTCCTCGGGGATAGCCGGATCGTTCGCGACTGGTCCCTGCCCGCCGATCTGCCGCGCCATGAACTTTTGCCGCTGCTCCAAAGCCAGCGGCGGGCGGCGGCGCCGGAAATGCCCTTAACTGCGCTCTCGCCCATCACAGCCAATCCGGCCCTGTTCGGCGCCCGGCTTGAAATCCAGCCGCAGACGGAGCCCGAAACGGAAGAGGCTTTGGCCGATGCCTGGGCCTATGCTCTTTCCCGCCAACTCGGCGTCGCACCGCTGGCGGTGATCCGCGAGGCTTTGGCCGGCCTGACAGACCGTGCCTTCGAAAAGCATGACGGCATCGTCAAAAGACTGGCAACGGGCGGCCGACGGGTCTCGACGCTTCTTGCCGCTCACGAACTTTATCTCTACCCACCGGCAGAGGCCGTTGCGCTCTACCGGAGCAATCCGCTGGATGTCGAGCCACTGATGCAAGCCCTGGCGCGCCGGCTGCTTGCAAACGGACGCGAAGTTGCGCCGCTGCTTGAGCCGCTGATGGGCGGATCGGGCGACATGCCCTTCCAGGGTGCACTGCTCGCCACCGAGTTTCTGCCACAGGCGCCGGAGCTTCACCGGCATGCCTTGCCGCTTCTTCTCTCCATTGTCGAAGACGGCCGCCTCTCGGCCTATCGCCGAGAACGGGCAGCACGCGCTCTCTCCCGTCTCTCAGACCCGCGCGACCTGCAGGCGCTTGCCGATATCCCCGGCGGCGCCTTCACCTTCGGATCGGCAACCCATCCCAATTCCACCCCTGCCCATCCGGTCACGGTCGACGCCTTTCGCATCGGACGCTATCCCGTCGTCAATGCCGATTACGCCCGCTTTGTCGCAGAGACCGGCCGGCTGTGGCGAAGCCCCGAGGCAAATGACCCCGAGCGTCGCAATGCACCGGCAACCGACCTCACCTGGCATGATGCGAACGCCTACTGCGCCTGGCTGACACTGAAGTGGCGCGCCGAAGGGCGAATTTCCGCAGAGGACGTGGTGCGCCTTCCCACAGAACCCGAATGGGAACGGGCAGCCCGCGGCGACCAGCCGGATGCGGGCGACGAGACCATCGTCTATCCCTGGGGCATAGAATTTGAGCCCGATGCCTGCAATTCGGAAGAAGCCGGGTTCAACCGCACCGTGGCGGTCGGGCTGTTTCCGAAGGGCCGTTCTCCCTTCGGCGTCTACGACATGGCGGGCGAAGTTTGGGAATGGACGACGACGCTCTGGGGCGACGACATGACGACACCGTCCTTCCAGTATCCGTACCGTGACGACGGGCGGGAACACTTGAAGGCCGGCCCGAAAATCCGGCGGGTGTTGCGCGGCGGATGTTTTTCGAGCGGAAAGCTGAAAGCCTGCACCACCTATCGCGGCAGTCTGGAGCCGGACGGTTTCTGGCGCGGCAACGGCTTTCGCATCGCCGTGTCGCCGCGGCGGGCCTGAAGGATCGTCAAAGCATGATCGGCGGCGGCAGGCGCGGTTTGAAGGACCGCGTCTATTGCCGCTGTTTCGTTTTTCCGTAAGATCAGGCAAAAGCCACAGGGTGGAATATGTTGCTGTCTGCACGCCAGGTCGAGATCATGGCCCTTGCCAAGGAGCATGGGAGGGTGCTGGTCGACGAACTTGCGGCGCGCTTTGCCGTGACACCGCAGACCATCCGCAAGGACCTCAATGATCTTTGCGAAACCCGGGCGCTGAACCGCATCCATGGCGGTGCTGTTTTTCCCGGCGGCAACGAGAACGTGAAATACGAAGCGCGCCGCTCCATGGCGGCTGCCGAAAAGCAGGCGATCGGACGGGCTGCTGCGGCCATGATCCCGAACAATTCGTCGTTGTTCATCAATATCGGCACGACCACCGAGGCTGTCGGTGATGCGCTGGTCGACCACGGCAGCCTGATGGTCATCACCAACAATATCAACGTTGCCAATAATTTACGGGTCTTTCCGGCGATCGAGGTGGTGATTGCCGGCGGTGTCGTGCGGGGCTCGGACGGTGGCATTGTCGGAGAGGCTGCCGTCGATTTCATCCGCCAGTTCAAGGTCGATTATGCAGTGATCGGTGTCTCGGCCATCGATGAGGATGGTGCCCTTCTGGACTTCGATTTCCGCGAGGTGAAGGTTGCGCAGGCGATCATCGCCAATGCCCGCCATGTCATCCTTGTTTCGGATGCCTCGAAATTCGAACGCACCGCGCCCGTGCGCATCGGCCATATCTCGCAGGTTCACACCTTTATCTGCGATTATTGCCCATCAGAGAGTGTCCGGGCGCTGTGCGCCGCGCAGGATGTCGTCCTCATCGAGACGACGCAGCCGACCGAGTCTGCGAGCAGCGCTTAACTTTCGCTTCGCATTCATCCGGTTTCGCTTGATGGATGACCTTGCGATGCGCCCAAAGCAAGACCGGAGCGCCCTGACAGGCAGGTCGCTCCGGTTTTCAGATGAGGCCCGGCGTTTGGTTGCCGGGCCGGTCTTCAGTCCCTGTCAGGGCGCAAGCGACGCCTTGATCTTGGAGACCTCCTCGGCCTCCATCTGGCCGAGCGTGGTGACTTCGCCGTCCTTGATCTTCCACAGGCGGAAGGGGCCGGTGATGTCGCCATACTTGTCGAAGGAGACCGGGCCGATCACGCCTTCATACTTGACCGGCTTGCCGTCCTTGATGAGCTTCAGCGCCTTTTCGAACTCCGCCTTGCCGGCATGGATCGGCGTGCCGCCTTCCGCCACCACCTCGGAAATCGCGGTCTTGATGGCGGCCTTGTCCGCCTTGCCGGCCTTGGCGATGGCGAGCGCCACGATGGCACCGGCATCATAGGAGCGGTCGGCGGCCGGCGCGCCCGGCGAAATGCCGCCGGAGAACTTTTCGTAATTGGCGTTGAAATACTCGGTCGAAGCGGTCGGGCTGGTGCCGGACGAGGTACCATAGGCATCGTTCAGATACTGTGCGCCGACGCTTTCGATGAAGTCCTTGGAGTTCATGCCGTCATTCAGCAGGAATTTTGCAGCGCCACCGCCGGAAAGCCAGGCGCGGGCGATCGTTGCGCCATCGACCGGCGTGCTGACGAGGTAGAGCGCGTCCGGATCGCCCTTCATCGCGGCACTTGCTTCCGACGAATAGCTGGCCTGCTTTTCGTTGTAGGGCGTGGTGGAGGTGATCGTGCCGCCAAGCTTGGCATAGGCGGCGGTGAATTCCTTCACCATGTTGACGCCGAAATCGTTGTTGACGTGGATGATGGCGATCTTCTTCAGGCCCTGGTCGAGAGCGTATTTCGCCGCCGCTGTGCCCTGCAGCGCGTCCGACGTGATGGTGCGGAAGAACACGCCATTCGTCTTGCCGTCGCGGCCAAGCGCCGTCAACGTCGGCGAGGACGAGGCGGGCGATACCTGCACGACGCCCGCCGGCGCCGTCACCGAGGTGAGGATCGGGATCGACACCGACGAGATGATGCCGCCGATGATGACCGGCACCTTCTTGATGTTGACGAGCTGGGTGGCCTGATCGACGGCCACCGTGCCCTGGCTCTGGCTGTCGCGGGTGTCCATCACCAGCTTGCAGCCGCCGACGCCGCCGGCATCGTTGAAATCCTTGAAGGCCATTTCGACGGACTTGGCGCCCGCCTTGCCGTATTCGCCGGCAGGGCCGGTCAGTTCCATGACGACGCCGACGGTGATGTCGCAATCGGCGGAGAAGGCCGGGAGGGCCGAGACGGCAAGCCCTGCCAGCATGGTGGATGCAAGAACCAGTTTTTTCATGTCATTCCCCTTTGTTCAGATTGTATTTCATGATGCTGCCGTGACGTCCGTTGCGGTCGCGTTCAAGCGTGTAGACGTCACCCTCCAACTCCTTCGCCTCGGCCATCACGGCCTCGATATCGGAGAGATCCTTGTCCGACAGGGTGATGTCGGAAATGGCAAGATTGGATGCCAGATGATCGCGGTTGCGCGCGCCGACGATGACGGCGGCCACACCGGGACGCCGCAGCATGGCGGCGCTGGCGATGGTTGCGATATCGGTCTGGTGGCGGTCGGCGATGCGCCGCAGTGTGCCAAGCAGTGCCTGGAACAGGTCCCAGCCGCCGATATCGTCGATGATAAGCTTATACTTGGTGAGCGACCGGTTCTCGAGCGGATGCACAGGCTCGGCAATGCCCAGCCACTTGTCGCTGAGGAAGCCGCCAGCCACCGTGCCGTAGCAGAACAGCGCGAAATCATGCTGGGCGGCGAGCGATATCATGCGCTTTTCCGGCCGCCGGTCGAGCAGCGAATATTGCAGCTGCAGCGAGGCAAGCGGAATGCCGGCGGCGATGAGCGCTTCGATATGGTCGCTGTCGAAATTGGTGCCGCTGACCTTGTCGATCTTGCCGGCCTGCTGGAGCTCTTTCAGCCAGCCAGCCGTCTCCAGCCAGCCGTCGATGTCATAGGCCCACCAGTGGAACTGCACGAGGTCCAGCCGTTCGAGGTTCAGCCGCTTCAGCGAAGTGTCGATGACGCCTTCGACGTAAGCCTTGCTGATGGTGGGCAGTACCGTAAGGTCCGGCACGAACTTGGTATGGACGCGAATGCGGCGCAGCGCCTCTTCACCGCGAAGGTCGCGATAGGCAAGACGGAAGCGGCCGATCAACTCCTCGACGCCTGTATAGATATCGGCACAGTCGAAGGTGGTGATGCCGGCATCAGCGAAGGCCACCATGTCGTCCACGGCGACGGCCGGATCGACGGCGCCGTGCCCGCCGGCAAGCTGCCAGCCGCCGCGGATGACGCGGGAGATTTCATAGCCGGGGGCGAGCGTGATGCGTTGCATGGGATCAGTCTTCTCTCAAGGGAACGGCAGTGGTTTCGGCATGGCTGAAGCGGCGAAGCCCGGTGCGGCGAATGCGCAGCCGGGTTGCGCAGTTCGGATCGGGACAGGCGATATCCGCGTCCGTCGTCATCCAGTCATGCGGATGGGTGGGGCGCTGCTTGGCGGCCAGGAGCGGCAGCACGGAAGCGAGCGAATAGATCGAGATGCCCTGCCCCGGCGGCAGATACAGCATCTCGCCCTTCAGCTCGAAATGATCGCCGGGCTTGGCACCGCAATAAACGGGTCCGTCTTCCGGGACCACGACCTCGACATGCAGGTCGAAAAGTTCGAAGCTGTCATCCTTGCTCATGCCGCCTCCTCGCCGCTCGCCAGTCGCGCCCGAACGAGATCGAAGGAACGGCCGATATCGTTGGCGAGCGCCTGCATGGCCGTCTCCGCATCGCCGTTCTCGATCGCCTCGATCATCGCCCAGTGATGGTCGGTCGCGGCAAGGCCACCCTGTTCGTCATGGATCTGCGCGGCGGCCCGAACCACGGGACCCGATTGCAGCCACAGGCTTTCGACAATCGGAATCAGCACATGCGAACCGGCGGCGCGATAGATGTGGAAGTGGAAGCGCTGGTTGAACTGCGAGGTGACGGGGCCGATGTCCTGACCATGCTCTTCGAAGGCATGATCGCAATCGTGATTGATCTGTTTGAGGATTGCGATGTCCTCGGCGCTGAGATTGGGCAGGGCAAGCTGGACGAGGCGGCCTTCGATCAGCACGCGCGCACGCTCCAGATCGTCCAGCCGCTGGCGGGTGATCAGCGGCACGCGCACGGTGCGGTTCGGCATGGCCTCCAGCGCCTGTTCCGAGACGAGGCGGCCGAGCGCTTCACGCACCGGCATGGTGCTGGTCTGCAGCCGTTCGGCCAGATCAACGATCCGCAGCGGATCGCCGGCGGCAAAGCCGCCATTGATCAAGGTCTGGCGCAACTGGCCATAGACGCGATCCTGAACGGTTTCCCGTCCGACCGGCGTCAGCGCCTCGACGCTGTTCAAGTGTGTTTCCGTCATCCCTGCCTCATGCATCAGCCGTTCAATTTTCCGGTTGATTTTCTTTTAGGCTTAAAGTTTGATCAAACATCATACATCAAATCAAGACCCAATTTTCATGATGACCGCAAGCGCAATTCCACAAAGCTCTGCCCACCCTCCCCCGATGATCGAGGCGAGACGCCTGACCAAGCGGTTTTTCGGCATGACGGCGGTGGACGGCATGTCGCTGACGGTCGGGCGTCAGGAGATGGTGGGCCTGATCGGCCCGAACGGGGCCGGCAAGACGACGATGTTCAGCCTGATTGCCGGCAGCATGCAGCCGACCTCCGGCGAATTGTGGATCGCCGGCCGCGAAGTCTCCCGCGAGGCCCCGGAAAAGCGCATCGGCCATGGCTTGGCCCGTACTTTCCAGATTCCAAAGCCCTTTGCCGAAATGAGCGTGCTGGAGAACCTGCTGGTCGGCGGGCAGCGCCAGCAGGGCGAAGGCCTGATCGCCAACTTCTTGAAGCCGGCGGCGGTGCGTGCTGAGGAAAAGGCGCTGATCGAAAAGGCGCGCGGGCTTCTCGACTTCGTCACCCTCTCCCACCTCGAACATCAGCCGGCGCGGGTGCTGTCCGGCGGGCAGCGCAAGCTTCTGGAACTCGCCCGCGTGCTGATGGCCGATCCGGACGTGATCCTGCTCGATGAGCCGGCCGCCGGCGTCAATCCGGCGCTGCTGGAGGTCATCATCGAGCGCGTCATCGCGCTCAACAAGCAGGGTAAGTCGATCCTGCTGATCGAGCACAATATGGACATGGTGTCGCGCCTCTGCACCCGCGTCGTTGCCATGGCGCTCGGCAGGCTTCTGGCGGAAGGCACGCCTGCGGACGTTGCCTCCAACCCGGCGGTTATCGAAGCCTATCTCGGAGGCGGTGCATGACAGCCCCCATTCTTTCGACCCACGGACTTGTGGCCGGCTACGAGCCGGACCTGCCGATCGTGCGGGGCATCGATTTTTCCGTGTCGAGCGGCGAACTGGTGGTGCTGCTCGGTCCGAATGGTGCTGGCAAATCCACCTTCGTAAAGGCGATTGCCGGACTGGTGCCGATCCATGCCGGCACGATGATGCTGAACGGGCGCGACATCACGCATGTCAGCCCGCACCGCAAGGTGGCGGAGGGGCTGGCCTTCGTCCCGCAGACGGAAAACGTCTTCGCGACCATGACCATTCTGGAGAACCTGCAGATCGCGGTCGCGCATCTTTCGAAAGCAAAACGTGGCGCCGCCATCGAGGCGCTGTTTGCTCGCTTCCCGGATCTGGCAGCCCGGCCCTCGCGTCTGGCAGGCGCGCTGTCCGGCGGCCAGCGGCAGATGCTGGCGGTGGCGCGCGCGCTGGCGCTTGATCCACCGGTCATCATCCTCGACGAGCCCTCGGCCGGCCTTTCGCCCAAGATCGTCAGCGAGGTCTTCGACATGCTGAAGGCGATCAATGCCGCCGGCGTGACCGTGCTGCTGGTGGAGCAGAACGTGAAGGCAGCACTTGCGATTGCCAGCCGTGCCGTCATCCTTGCCGAAGGCCGCATTGCCCATGAAGGCCTGCCGGAAGAACTTGCCAGCGATCCGCTGGTCGGAAAGATCTATCTCGGCACCGCGCATGGCCATCAGGGGGCGCCCGCATGAACCCGCAATTCATCATGGACGGCCTGATTGCCGGTGCGATCATCGGCCTCGGTGCAGTCGGCGTGACGCTCACCTATTCCATCCTGCGCTTCTCGAATTTCGCCCATGGCGAACTGTTGTCCTGGGGCGCCTATCTGGCGCTCGCGGTTGCCGGTGCGCTCGGCTTCCTGTCGGCAGGCCTGACAAAGCCCATCGCGCCCTTCTCCTTCGGCTGGGCGCTGCCCATCTCGGCCGTGATCGCGATTGGGCTGACGGGCCTTCTGGCGCTGGCGGTGGATGCCCTTCTCTTCTCCAGCTTCCGGCGGCGCGGCAGCGCGATCATCATCATGGTGATGGCAAGTTTCGGCGCGTCGCTGGCACTACGCAGCCTCTTGGAATTCCTGTTTACCTCGAAGCCCGCCTATTTCACCAAGGCGCTGCAGATTGCCATGAAGCTCGGCGGCGGTCTTCGCGCCACGCCGGACCAGTTGCTGATGCTGGGGGTGGCGCTGGTCGCCGTCGTCACCGTGCATCTTTTGATGACGCGCACGGATATCGGCCGCGCCATGCGGGCGGTCAGTGAGAATCCGGCGCTAGCCAGCATTGCCGGCATCGATGTGCGCCGGGTGATCCGTACCGTCTGGTTCCTCGGTGCTGCTCTCGCCTGCGTCGCCGGCATCATGAGCGGGCTCCTGATCCAGATCCGCCCCTATCTCGGCCATGACCTGCTGCTGCCGCTGTTTGCCGCAGCCATCCTCGGCGGCATCGGTTCGGTGCCGGGCGCGATGCTGGCCGGCCTCATCATCGGGCTCTGCGAGGCGCTTGCCGTGCAGGCGGTGGGGGCGGAATGGCGCGCCGCCGTCTCCTTCGTCATCCTCATCGCCGTCCTCCTCGTGCGTCCGCGCGGCCTGTTCGGGAAAGCGTCATGACCCTCGATATCCTCGCCTATGCCGCCTTCTTCCTGTCGATGGCGCTGACCTATGCGATCATCTGCCTAGGCCTCAATGTGCAATGGGGCATGACCGGCCTGTTCAATGTCGGCATTGCCGCCTTTGTCGCGGTGGGCGCCTATACCTCGGCGCTTCTGACCACCCCACCGAGCCCGGACCGTTTCGGCGGTTTCGAACTGCCGATCTTCGTCGGCTGGCTGGGGGCGGCGGTGACCTCCGGCCTGCTCTCCTGGGCGGTCGGGGCGCTCACCATCCGGCTACGGTCCGATTACCTGGCAATCGCCACCTTCGGCATCGCGGTTACCGTACAGCTCTGCATGCTGAACCTGCAGCCATTGACCGGTGGCCCCTTCGGCATCGGCTTCATTCCGCGCCCTTTCGCCGATCTGCAGGACAATGCGCTTGCGTTCAGCCTCGCCAATTTCGCGGTCATGGCGATCGTGGTGCTCGCCCTTTATCTTGCGCTTGAACATCTGGCGAAAAGCCCGTGGGGCCGCGTGCTGCGGGCCATCCGCGAGGATGAAATGGCGGCGCAGGCGCTTGGCAAGCGGCCGATCCGCTTTCGCCTGCAGGCCTTTACGCTCGGCGGCGCCATCATGGGGCTTGCCGGTGCGGCACAGGCGCATTTCATCGGCTTCATCGCGCCGGACAATTACATGCCGATCCTCACATTCCAGGTCTGGGCCATGCTGATCGTTGGCGGGTCCGGCAACAATCGCGGCGCGATTGCCGGCGCCATTCTCGTCTGGGGGCTCTGGGCGCTGTCAGCGGCTGCCGTCTCCACCTTCGTGCCGGCAGAACAGCAGGCGCGCGCCGCCTCGCTGCAGATCGTCGCCATCGGCGTCGGCCTCTGCCTCATGCTTCTCTGGCGCCCGCGCGGCCTGTTCGGCGAGGTCAGTCCGCTGACCCGCCTGAAATCGCTGCGCAGCGCCCCATCCAAGGCCCCATTCAAGGAATGACCCTCATGCACGCCCGTCCCGAACGCACCCTTCTTGCCCCCGGTCTGGAGATCAGCCGTCTCGTCTGCGGCCTCTGGCAGGTGGCCGATATCGAGAAGGATGGCACGACCATCGATCCCGAACAGGGCGCCGATGCGCTGGAGGCCTATGCCCGCGCCGGCTTCGACACCTTCGACATGGCCGATCATTATGGCTCTGCCGAAATCATCACCGGACATCTGCTGAAGCGGTTTCCGGCAGGCAGTGGTAAGCCGCGCGCCTTCACCAAATGGTGCCCGGAACCCGGCGTGATGACCCGTGACATCGTGCGGCGCGGCGTGGAAGAGCGGTTGCAGCGCCTCGGCGTTGAAAAAATCGACCTCTTGCAGTTCCACTGGTGGACCTTCGAACATCCGGCCTGGCTCGATGCGCTCCACGAAATGCAGGCGATGAAGCAGGAAGGTTTGATCGGCGCGCTCGGCCTCACCAATGTCGATGCGGCGCATCTTTCGCTGGCGTTGGCCGATGGTATCGAGATCGCCAGCAACCAGGTCTCCTTCTCGCTGGTCGACCGCCGCGCCGCCGGCGCCCTGTCGGATCTCTGCGCCAAAAGCGGCGTGAAGCTTCTCGCCTATGGCACGCTCTGCGGCGGCTTTCTTTCCGAAAAGTGGCTCGGCCAGCCGGAGCCCGCCTCCATTGCCGACTGGAGCCGCTCGAAATACAAGCGCTTCATCGATACGGCCGGTGGCTGGGAGCCCTATCAGGCGATCCTGCGCGCCGCCTCCGAGATTGCGAGGAAGCATGGCGTCTCGCTGTCGAACGTCGCGAGCCGTTGGGTGCTGGAGCATCCGGCGGTGGCGGCCACCATCATCGGCGCGCGGCTTGGCGAAAGCGAGCATCGCGACGACAACCTCAACGTCTTCCGGTTCGCGCTGGATGCGGAGGATCACGCCCTGCTGGATGCGGCTTTTGCAGGCACGAAGCCGATCCCCGGCGATTGCGGCGACGAGTACCGCAAGCCGCCCTTCCTGACGGCCTCCGGCGATCTCAGCCATCATCTCGATGCCATCCCGTCCGTCTATCAGGCCGAGCCGGTGCCGGGTCGCCCGGGCCGCCTGCGGGTTTCCTCCGGCAGCATCTGGGAGCCGATCGCCGGCTACAGCCGTGCGGTCCGGATCGGCAACCGCGTGCTTGTCTCCGGAACAACGGCAACCCACGGAACCGACCGTTGCGTGGCGCCCGGCGATGCAGGCGCGCAGGCGACCTATATCCTCGACAAGATCGCCGCTTCGCTCAATCCGCTGGGCGCCAAGATGGAGGATGTTGTCCGTACCCGCATCTACCTGAAGGATGCCGAAAAATGGGAGCCGGTGTCGCGCGCGCATGGTCGCGTGTTCGGCACGGTGCTGCCGGCCAATACGCTGATCGAGGCCGGCAACCTGATCGGCGATTATGAGGTGGAGATCGAGGTGGAGGCCATCGTGGAGGCGTGATTGCCACCTCATTCCCTCTTCTTTCGCATGACGGCGCGGCCAAACTGCTATAACGGCGAAGAAGACCTGTTCGTCACACCGCAAGGACCCCATGCTATGGCACCTCCGCCCCGCCGCCCCGTCAATCCGAAGGATGCCGCCGAAGCCCTGTTCAAGCCGGTAAAGAAACCGGTCGCGCCGGCGGTCGAGCGCCCGCGCGTGCCGAATGCCAAGGAACTGGTGTCTTTGAAGATCGACAGCGACATTATCGCCTTTTATCAGGACGGCGGTCCCGGCTGGCAGGATCGCATCAACGACGCGCTGCGAGCGGCGATGATCTCCCAGATCTGACTGCAAATTTCCGCTGCGCCCTTGTGAGACGCACGGCGTCTCCTCCCGTCGGGCGGGCCGCTCACGCGGGGTCGTCAGTTATTGAGGACATATGTCATGCACATTCTCGTCACGGATAGCGCATCGGCCGAAGATGTCGCCGCCATTGGCAGCCAGCTCTCGGCATTCAACGAGCAGGATGTCGGGCCGGCCGATCGGCGCGCCTTGAGCGTGCTGGTGAAGGCGCCGGATGGCACGCTGGCGGCTGGCCTCAACGGCTATACGGCCTGGGGCTGGCTTTATGTGCAATGGCTCTGGGTCGGGGAAAGCCTGCGTGGGCAGGGACTGGCGGGCCAGATGCTGCAGGCCGCGGAAGACGAGGCGCGCGCACGCGGCTGCGGCGCCGCCTTTATTGACACCTTCAACCCCGCCGCCGAAAAAGCCTATCGGCGGCAGGGCTATGAGGTGTTCGGAGAGCTTGCAAATTTCCCCGCCGGCCGCCGCCGCACCTTCTTACAAAAGCGCCTGTAGAGCAGCTGCCCCCTAACCGTGCTGCCGTTTGCCTCAGGCTTGCGTCCACTCAGGCAGCCAGTCGCGGTGGGCCAGGAGCAGATCGTCCACCAGCGACCAGATCTGGTCGAGGTCAAGCTCGGCGGCCGTGTGCGGGTCCATCATCGCGGCATGGTAGATATGCTCGCGGTTTTCGGTGGTGAGCGCCCGCACCGTCAGTTCCTGCACGTTGATGTTCGTGCGCATCAGCGCCGTCAGCTGCGGCGGCAGTTCGCCGATATAGGTGGGCTGGATACCGTTATGGTTGACAAGGCACGGCACTTCGGCGGCACACTCGGCCGGCAGCGAGGTGATGCAGCCATTGTTGCGCAGGTTGCCGTAGATGACCGAAGGCTCGCCCGTCCACACCGAATTGATGATGGAGGAGGCATATTCCTTCGACTGGCTGACCTCGATCTTGTCGGCCGAGCGATAGGTTTCCGCCTGCCCCTTCCAGCGGGCGATCTGCTCGATGCAGCGTTTGGGATATTCATCGAGCGGAATGCCGAACTTTTCGATGAGATCCTCACGGCCTTCCTTGATGAAATAGGGCGTGTATTCGGCAAAATGCTCCGAGCTTTCCGTGACGAAATAGCCAAGCCGCGTCAGCATCTCGTAGCGCACCTTGTTGGGGCAGCGCGGGTTCCAGCCGGGCTTTGGCGCCCTGCCCTCGCGGTAGCCGCGCAGGAGGTCCGGATAAAGATTGCGATAGCTGCCGTCCTTCTGGCGATGCTCGAATTCGAGGAAGAAGGCCATGTGGTTGATGCCGGCGGAGCGGTAGCGGATCTCGTCGTAGGGAATGTCGAGATCGTGGGCGAGCTCCATCGCCGTGCCCTGCACCGAGTGGCAGAGACCGACCTGGCGGATGGAGGGATATTTTTCCGCAATCGCCCAGGTGTTGATCGCCATCGGGTTCACATATTGCAGCATGATGGCATTCGGGCAGACCGCCATCATGTCCTCGCAGATCTTCCAGAGGTGCGGCACGGTGCGAAGACCGCGCATGATGCCGCCGACGCCGAGCGTGTCGGCAATCGTCTGGCGCAGGCCGTATTTTTTCGGCACTTCGAAATCGGTCACCGTGCAGGGCTCGAAACCGCCGATCTGGAAGGCGACGACGACGAAATCCGCCCCTTCGAGCGCCTTGCGCTGGTTGGAAAACGTTTCTGCCGTCGCCTTCACCCCAAGCGTCGCAATCAGCTTGTTGACGACGATGGCGCTTTCCTCCAGCCGCTGCGGGTTGATGTCCATGAGCGCAATGCGCGCTTCAGACAGCGCCGGGCGCTGCAGTACGTCGCCGACGATGTTTTTCATGAACACCGTCGATCCCGCGCCGATGAAGGTGATTTTCGGTTGTCCTGCCATGTCTTCCTCCGGCATGTCCGCCCTCAGGCGATTTGAAAAGTTTCTGGAGGATCTCGCGATATCGGGTCGCCCGTCACCGAGGATAGCGTTTCTGACGCCGATCCGAACCGGTCACGTGGCCGGCAGATCGGCAGACTGGACATCATCAAAAGACGCGACGATATCCGCTACGAACCGGCCTAAAACCTCTGGAAAAACCGGGCCATGCGGACACCCCTTTCCGGATGTCTGCACAGAACCTCCCCCTCCAGCGGCGATTATGCCTTTATTTGAGAGCCGGGCCAGATGAGGATTATGCTTTCACGGGTAATTTTGTGCTGCAAGATTTGATCGACCGTGGTCCCGCCGTCCGCACGGATTCGCTGTCGGGCGGTCGCCACACGTTGCACAACCTGCGCAAGGTGTGAGGGGACGCCGGCCGTCAGACCCGGTTGCGGTCTGACGGGTAAAAGCAAGCCGCATGCAGATGTCAGGCGGCAGAAGGCGTCGTGCCGCTTTGCGCTAGCGCTTCTGCGACGGCCAGATCGGCCATGGCAAGGGCCGCTTGCCGGGTTTTTGCCGCGGCAATGAAACGGCCATTGTGACAGAAGCTTGCCCCGACGACGCCGCAGGCCTCCTCCAGCGCACTTCCGGTCAGGCCCGCCCAGGAAGCCGGCAGATCGGCGCGCAGCTCGAACCCCTCGTCCGTGCGGCGAATGCCGGTCAGGCACCAGTCCTTGTCGCGCGGATGGACGACGAAGAGCAGGTGATCGGCACCGGCCTTCACCACGGCCGGGCGGAACGGCATGCCGGACGGCAGTTCCAGAATGCGCCCCTCTCCCGCCTGTTCAATGGCCAATTGCACGATGGCTTCGGCACGAAGCTTTGCGGCCTGTCGGGCCATCGCCGCTTCCACGAAGCTGCGCGCAATGGCAAGGGCTGCCTGAAAGGCCCGCTCGTCGGCGTCTGGCGCCTTGTCGTCGAACACCGGCTTCAGGGTTTCGAGCAGTGCCGGCAGGGTGAGCGCGGAAAGCGGCCCGGCCGTCGAAGGATCAATCGCGCCATTGTCGAGGAGATCGACAGGCAGCACGAAATTTTTGTCGAAAGAGGCATGCACCGTGTCGAGATGCGGATCGGAAATACCGCAGGCGCTCAGATAATCGCGGCCAAAATGCTTCCAGATCAGCCCGAAGGAGCTGTAGGGCTTGCCATCCTCACGAAGCGGCGCGCCGCGCTGGTGATGGTCGAAAATGCCGGCGCCGGCATCATAGGCGCCGCCGACATCGTAGATGATGCGGTCGCTTTCGGGTGTGATCCATTCGGGTGCACGGCTGCGCACGAGGCGCGCCTCAGGAAAAAGCCGGGTGAGGATGACGCTCGACAGCAATTCGTCGGCATGGAAGCCACCCGAA
The DNA here is from genome assembly GCF_042611105.1 of Neorhizobium fuzhouense. Taxonomy (NCBI): domain Bacteria; kingdom Pseudomonadati; phylum Pseudomonadota; class Alphaproteobacteria; order Hyphomicrobiales; family Rhizobiaceae; genus Neorhizobium; species Neorhizobium fuzhouense. The sequence goes on from NZ_JBHFFP010000009.1 coordinate 49,368, forward strand.
TGGGTGACAAGGAATTGAGGGTTCATGCCGCTTTGGCCTTCGGTTCGAAACGCAACGGGGGTGCAGGCGACCGGATAGCCATTGTTGGCGGGGATCTCAACCCTTCTGCCGCAACTTGAAGGAATGGGAGCCGCGGCTCAGGCGATCCGGGTAATCTCAAGCTCCTGTTCGCCGAGAAGCGCCACATCGCCCAGCCGCTTGCCGAGAAGCAGTTTTGCGACCGGTGAGACATAGGAGATGGATCCGGTGCCTGGATCGGCCTCGTCCTCACCGACGATGCGGTAGGTCTGGGCGCGGCCATCGTCGCGGCGGAAGCTGACGGTGCTGCCGAAGGCAACCGTTTCCGACGATGTGGGATCCGGCATCACCTGGGCGGTGTGGACGCGTTCGGCAAAATAGCGCAGGTCGCGTGCCGGGCCTGCCATCTGGCGTCGCCGTTCGTTGACGTCCTCGATCAGGCTTGCCGCGTCATGAGCGGTGCGCGCCTCCTGAAGCTTTTGCTCCAGTGCCTGCAATCCGCTTTGCGTGACAAGGTTGGGGTGGGGCGAGATCACGCGGTCCGGCAGCTGGGTTTCGGCCGCTGTTTCCGCACTCTCTTCCTTGACGAAGGCAACACTCACGCTTCAACTCCCGTTACGGACAGCCGCGGACGCAGCGTCAGGGGCCGCGACCACGCGGCCGGATCCCTCCCATATAGGGTGTCAGCGCCAAAGATGCACCCATGACCCGGTGAAACGGGACGGGGGCTTCTACCAGACGAGACCGCGGGCAGCCACTTCTTCCACGCGCGTCACTACGCCATTGCGGTGAAAGGTCATGGTGTTGAAGAGGTTGGAGATGACGCAGGTGTGGTTCGGCACGATGCGCACCTTTTCGCCGATCTCCGGCCGGATGCCGTCGACGCGCGACAGATCGACCACGCCGTGTTCCTCCGAAAGCCCGGTGATCACCGCATCCGGATATTCGACGATCAGGCCGTAATCGGAAAAGCCGAGGAGATCAGACGTCAGCGCCTTGGAGCCGGCGTCGAGCACGGCGCGATCCGGTGTCGGTCGCGACACGACGGTTGCCAGCACATGCATGGCGCAGTCATCCAGCGTGCAATGGCCGGCCCGCACCATCGAGCGGTCGTTGTAGATATAGGTGCCGGCGCGGTGCTCCGTGGCGGACGGCACCAGATGGGCGGAAAACAGGCTCGGCGTGCCGCCGTTCGAACGGATGGCGCAGTCGATGCCGTCAATGGCAAGATAGCCCATGGTGGCGATGAAGAAATATTCGACGGCCTCTTCGCCGTTCGCCTTCGGATAGGTCATCAGGCCGCCGAAGCGCAGGCTCTTGCTTGCCCAGATGCCGCGGGCAAGGGCCGCCGCTTCATCGGGCGTCTGCACGCCGCAGCGGCCGGCGCCGGTGTCGCATTCGACAAGAACGGTGAGCGGCTTGCGGCCGGTGAAATAGGCCGAAAGGCCGGTTACCGTCACGATGCTGTCGGCAACCACCTTGAGGCCCGAAATCCGCTCATTGAGGGCCGCAAGCCGCGCCAGCTTTTCCGGCCCCAGAATGTTGAAGGTGATGAGAATGTCTTGAAAGCCGGCATCCGCAAAGATCTCCGCCTCGGTGATCTTCTGGCAGTTGATGCCCGTCGCCCCCGCCTCAACCTGCTGGCGGGCAAGGGCCGGGATCTTGTGCGTCTTGATATGCGGGCGAAATTTCAGCGAATGGCTGTCCATGTAGGACTGGACGCGCAGGATGTTGGCGGCAAGCCTGTCCTCGTCGATCACCGGCAGCGGCGTGGAGAGAGATGACAGCGCATCGCCGGGCTTTGCCGTGGGAAGTTCAGGCGGAAATGTGCTGTCCAGGTCCATGTCAGGCGGCCTCCGTGCCATGCGGGTCGGCCATGATAGGCCAGATGTCGCGGCGCGCCCGCCGGTAAGGGTTGGTCGCCGGGTTGTTGGGATAAGGCGATCCGGCCGAGCAGTAAAGGATCTCGCTGGCAATGCGCGAGAAGGCCGCATAGAAATGGTTGGTGGATTTGATCACCAGCAGCTGCTTCTGTGTCGGATCGATACCGAGCGCCGTATAGAGCGAGGGATCATAGCTCTGGACCCTGACCGAGCTCAGGATCACGTCGATGCCCTCGAGATGGATATGGGCGGCATCGCCAAAGGGGGCGATACTGTCGCCAAACCGCATTTCGGCGTTGCGCACCAGTTTCACCACCTTCACGATGCCGTCGATCGGGTGGCCGGTACCGGGCGCGGATTTTGCCCCGAAACGCAGCGGAATCTCGGCGCCTTCGCCCGCTGCCATGCAGATCTGCACGGCAATCGGATCCCAGATCATGCCGACAGCGGCATTGGTGACGCTGCGCACCAGAAGCTCGCCGAGAACCACCGTTGCATCGCCCGCCGTGCCGCCGCCCGGATTATCCCACATGTCGGCAATCACCACCGGGCCCTTCTCGATTTGAAGCGCCCGTGTCACGGCCTCCTTCTCGTCCATCGAGGGCATCATGAAGGTGCCGCGCTTGGAAAACAGCTCAAGCCCCAGCGCGCGCGCCAGATGCTGGCCCTTTTCCGCCTTGCCATCGGTCACGGCAATGGTTTTCGTCCCCATTTCGGGCACGTCACCGGCCATGAAGCCATGGATGACGGACAGCGACAGCACGTCCGGGTCGTCTGCCTCGATCTGCTTGATCTTGTCGACGAAGGAGCGCATCGGCTCGCGCGAGGTCGGAAACACGTCGATCATCCGGCAATCGAATACCGACATGACTGGTTTTACGCGGCCCTCCAGCGTATCGACGGCGATACGCCACAGATCTTCGGCGCGATCGACGAAATCCGTATGGGGAAACTCCTTGAAGACGACGAAGAAATCAGCCGCCGCTACGCGTTTTTGCGTGAGGTGGCTGTGCGGATCAAGCTCGGCGCAAAGAAGTATATCCGGCCCGATGATGTCACGGATGAGCGTCAGAAAGTCGCCTTCCGGATCGAGATAACCGTCGGCAACCATGGCGCCATGCAGCCCGAGCACGACGGCATCGACGGGCATGGCCGCCTGCAACTGCGCCAGGATCTCGTCGCGCAGGCTCTCATAGGCCTGCCGGTTCAGGAGACCCGCCGGATCCGCCCAGGCCGCCGTGCCCTCGATCAGTGTCCAGCCTTTTTGCGCGCAGACCTTCCGCCCGACGGTGATCGGTGCGGTGCAGAGCGTCGGCGTTTCCGGGTGTTCTCCAGGAGGCGCATAAAGCGATTCTTCGAACGCCCGGCGATCGACGCAGATCGGCGAAAAGGTGTTGGTTTCCGTGGCAAGGGCGGCCGTAAAGATGCGCACAGGGTTTGCTTTCTGGTGTCAACACGAGGGAACTTGGTCAGCGGGACCGGACTGAATGAGAAGATCAGCCCATCGGGTTGGGCAGATAACCGGTAAAGCCGGATATTTTCCAGGCTCCCTCGTGACGGCGGCAGTAATAGAGCGTCTGCCAGCGCATCACGTCGAGGGTGCCGTCGGCCTTTCGGATGCCGCCATCGAATTTCTTGCGCACCAGGGCCGTGTCGCCAGAGACTTCGATCTCTTCCAGCGTGGTGGTGGTGAAGATGGCAACGCGCGGATCTTCGCCATAGGACTGCTGCGCAAAATCTGCCGCCTGGCGCAGCCATTCCTCGCGGTAGGCGGCAAGGGTCGGAAAGGCCAGACGCCAGTTGTCGGGATTGCCGTCGCGATTGCCGGAAATGCCGATAAAACCCTCTTCGACAAAATCATCCGCGACCATCGACCAGTCGGCGGCGAGAAAAGCGTCGATATCGCGCGGCACCAGCATCTGCCAGATGGCGTGGCGGGCTTCGTCTTCAGGCGGAAAGGGATTCTGGAAGGGATCGCGCATCGGGGCCTCTTGTCTAAATTCTTTTCATGACATGCGAAAAACTCTGGTCAAAATCCGAGGATTATGGTCCAGTGTCAACAATCGAAGAAAATAATTTGCATGAGGGCCGTATGACCATCACCCGTTACGGTGCAGAAAAAGCCGGCGCCGGCGGTCAGAGACTGCCATTTGCGCGCGCCGTGGAAGCCGATGGCTGGCTGCACGTCTCCGGCCAGGTGGCCATGGAGGATGGCGAGATCATCTCCGGCGGCATTGTAGAGCAGAGCCACAAGGCGATCCAGAACCTCATCGCCATTCTGCACGAAGCAGGCTATGGCGTCGAGCATGTCGTGCGCTGCGGCGTGTGGATCGACGATCCACGCGATTTCTGGAGTTTCAACAAGATCTACCAGGGCTATTTCGGCGAGCACCCGCCGGCGCGCGCCTGTGTTCAGGCCTCCATGATGGTCGATTGCAAGGTCGAGATCGACTGTATCGCCTACAAGCCGAAATCCTGATTTCGGATCCGGGGAGGTCGCATGGATATTTTCGAGACGATACAGGAAGACCGCGACCAGTTCTCGCCGTCCGAACAGCGTATCGCCGATATCCTGCTCGATCATTTCGACTTTGCCGTCAACGCCTCGATCATCGAGCTGGCCGAGCGGGCGGAAGTGTCGCCGCCCACGGTCACCCGCTTCTGTCGCCGGCTCGGCTGCCAGAGCTTTTCCGAATTCAAGGTGCGGCTGGCGAAAACCGCCTTCATCGGCGTGCGCTACCTCAATCCGGGCGCCAAGAGCACGGAACCGGCGGATGTCGCCGAGGATGTGTTTACCAAGGCGCAGAACGCGCTCTTCATGATGCATCGGGCGCTGGACGCTGCCCTCCTGGATCGCGTGGCCGAAAAGCTGTCGCGGGCGCAGATGATCTATGCTTTCGGCTCCGGCGGCAATTCCTCCATGGTGGCGAGCGAGCTGCAGAACCGCCTGTTTCGCCTCGGTTCGCGGGTGACGGCCAGCAATGACCACAATATGCAGCTGATGCTGACGGCCGCCGCCCAGCCTGAGGACGTTATCATCGGCTCCTCCTTTTCCGGCCGCAATGCCGAATTGGTGCGCTGCTTTACCCTTGCGCGCGAAAACGGCATCGGCACGATTGCGCTCACCCAGAGCAACAGCCCCGTTGCCGCCGCAGCCGAGCTGGTGATCGGGATCGACCTGCCGGAGGGCGAGAATATCTTTCGCCCCACCTCCACCCGCTTTGCCTTCCTTGCCGTCATCGACGTGATCGCCAGCCTCGTTGCCTATCGCAACCGAAAGCGCTCCACCGTCACCCTTCGCCACATCAAGCAGCAGCTGGTCGAGCACCGCGACGGTGACGACCGGCAGATCCTCGGAGACTAGTCATGCCTGCATCCGTCGCCATCGTCACCGGGGCCGCGGGCGATATCGGCCGGGCCATTGCACGGCGCCTGTCGGGAAGCCATGACGTGGTGGCGCTGGTGGATATCGATGAAGGCGCGCTGGCGGCGGCGGCCGCGGAACTCGGCGGCGCACCAAGCTTTGTCGCGATTGCCTGCGATGTCACGGATGAAGACAGCGTGCGCCGCATGGCAGCAAAGGTCGAAGAGCTTGGCCGTGCGACGACGCTCGTCAACAATGCCGGCGCAGCGCGTGCCGTTTCGCTTGGCGATACGACGGCTGATATCTGGCGGCAGGACAGCGCGCTCAACCTCGAAGCGGCGTTTCTCACCTTTCGCGCGCTGGAAGAGCCGTTGAAGGCCTCGCAAGGCTCGCTGATCAACATCGCGTCGGTGAACGGCATGGCCGTCTTCGGCCACCCGGCATATAGCGCCGCCAAGGCCGGCCTCATCCATTTCACCAAGCTTGTCGCCGTCGAATACGGCAAATTCGGCATCCGCGCCAATGCAGTCGCACCCGGAACCGTGCGCACGCAGGCCTGGGAGGCTCGCGCCGCCGCCAATCCGCAGGTCTTCGAGGAAGCCAAGCGCTGGTATGCGCTGCGCCGCATTGCGACCGCCGAAGACGTGGCCAATGCCGTCCACTTTCTGTCAAGCGACCAGGCATCCGCCATTACCGGCGTGTGCCTTCCCGTCGATTGCGGGCTGACCGCCGGCCAGGCGGAAATGGCCCGCACCTTTTCGCAATCTGACAATTACTGACCCGTTCGACCACCATAAGCATAAGGGGAACCACCATGGCCGACGCACACTTTCGTCTCGAGAACAGCTGGGCTCCGATCGAAGGGGATGACGGCGGCGGCTTCGTCTTCACCCTCGTCAATCTCTCGGATGCGCCGATTTCCGGCTTCACGCTCGCCTATACCTCGCTCACCCGCGTCAAGGATCAGCCGGCGTGCGGCAATGCCCGTTTCCTGCGGCGCAATGCCAATTTCCATCAGTTCGCGCCGCTGGACGGCTTCGTGCTTGAGCCGGGTGCCGCCTGGCAGTTTTCGGTCAAAGGCCTCTGGCGCCCTGCGCGCCACCGCACCGATGGCGCAAAATCCGCCTATCTGACGCTTGCCGACGGCACCCATGTGGATGTCGCCGTGGACGACCTGATGCTGGCCGGCCGTCACAGCGAACCGGCACCACGACTTCTGCCGGAAGGCAAGGTGACGGAACCCTTCGCCCTGCTGCCCTACCCGGCCGAGGCACAGCTTCAGGCGGGCGAAACCTTTCCCGTAGCGTTTTATCCCGCAGACGGCACGAGCCTGGACGACCAGAAGGCCATGCAGGCCGTCGGCGCGCTGTATCGCCGCCTGTTTTCGGTCGGTCATGCGCCGTTTGCGCTGGGCAGCGTGCATGAGGGCAGGGCGCTGAAGTTTGTCGCCGACACCACACTCCCCAAGGAAACCTACCGCCTCGACTTCGGCTCCGACATTACGCTGACTTATGGCGATGCGGCCGGCCGCGCCTATGGCCTCACGGCACTGGCGCAACTGCTGCATGGTGCGCGGCTGGAGCCCCAGACATTTGCGTTTCCGGCATCGGGCTTTATCAACGACACCCCGCGGTATGGCTGGCGCGGCTGCCATCTGGATGTCTCGCGCCAGTTCTATCCGGTGGCAGACATAACCCGCCTCATCGATATCCTGGCCTGGCTGCGTCTCAACGTCTTCCATTGGCACCTGACCGATGACGAAGCCTGGCGGCTGGAGATCAAGGCCTATCCGACGCTGACGACGCTCGGCGTTCTGCGTGGCCCCGACGAGCCGATGCTGCCGCAGCTCGGCAATGGCGCGCAGCCGGTCGGCGGCTTTTACACGCAGGAGGATGTGAAGGCGATCGTTGCCCATGCGGCATCGCTGCATGTCGAGGTCGTTCCGGAGATCGACATTCCCGGCCACAGTACGGCAACGCTCACCGCCCTTCCCGACCTCGTCGACGGACAGGAAGCCCCCGACAGCTATCGCTCGGTGCAAGGCTATCCGAACAATGCGCTGAACCCGGCAATCGAGGAAACCTATGTCTTCCTCGGCAAGGTGCTTGACGAGATGGTCGAGCTTTTCCCGTCAAAGCTCATCCATATCGGTGGCGACGAGGTGGCGGCCAATACATGGATGGCCTCGCCGCTGGCCCGCAAGCTGATGGAGAAGGAAGGCATTGAGGGCACGTTCGGCCTGCAGAGCCATTTCATGAAGCGCATTCAGGGCATGCTTGCCGAGCGCGGCCGCAAGCTTGCCGGCTGGGACGAGGTATCGCACGGTGGCGGCGTCGATCCGGCCGGTACGCTGTTGATGGCCTGGCAGAAGCCGGAGGTCGGCATCGAGCTTGCCCGTGAGGGTTATGACGTGGTGATGACGCCCGGACAGGCCTATTATCTCGACATGGTGCAGGCCACCGAATGGCAGGAGCCGGGCGCCAGCTGGGCCGGCACGGTGCCGCCGCAGCACACCTATACCTATGAGGCCGTGGGCGAATTTCCCGAGGAGCTGAAGCCGCGCATGCGCGGCGTACAGGCCTGCATCTGGTCGGAGCATTTCCTCAATCGCGATTACTTCAACCATCTGGTCTTCCCGCGCCTCGGTGCGATTGCCGAAGCCGCCTGGACGCCGAAGGACCGGAAGGACTGGCTGCGCTTTGCCGCCATCGCTCCGCTGGTGCCAAAACTCTGATTTTCTTCAAAGGACTGTTTCGATGACCTATCGTATTGCCGTGGGCGGCATCCATACCGAATGCTCGACCTCCTCGCCCGTGCTGATGCAGCCGGAAGATTTTCGCGTGCTGCGCGGGGATGAGCTTCTCGGCGCCGACTATTTCAGCTTCCTGAAGGCCGATGACATTGAGCATCTGCCGCTGCTCCATGCCCGTGCCGTGCCGGGCGGTCCCGTTGCCCGCCACACCTATGAGGCATTCAAGGCGGAGTTTCTTGACCTCCTCAAGAAAAGCCTGCCGCTCGACGGGCTTTATCTCGCCATGCATGGCGCGATGAATGTTGAAGGCATGGACGACGCCGAAGGCGACTGGATTTCATCCGCCCGCGCCGTCGTCGGTCCGGACATTCCGGTTGCAGCCAGCTATGACCTGCACGGCAATGTCACCCAGAAAATCATCGACCAGCTCGACATCTTTGCCGCCTATCGCACCGCCCCGCATATCGATGTGCGCGATACCATGGTGCGCGCCTGGTCGATGCTTGCAAAGACGCTGAGGACCGGTGAGAAGCCGGGCGTCGTCTGGGCGAAGGTACCGGTGCTCCTGCCCGGCGAGCGGACCTCCACGGAAGACGAGCCGGCCAAGGGCCTCTACCTCAAACTGCCCGGACACGATGACCGCCCCGGCATCTGGGACGCAAACCTCATGGTCGGCTATGTCTGGGCCGACGAGCCGCGCGGCACGGCCTGCGCCGTGGTGACCGCAACGGACTCGGCGGAAGCCGCCAAGGTCGCCTCGGAGATTGCCAAGAGCTACTGGGATGCAAGGGCGGACTTCCAGTTTGGCCCTGTCACCGGCCCGCTCGCCGACATGCTGGAAATCGTCGACAAGACGCAGACGCGTCCGGTGATCCTCGCCGATTCCGGCGACAACCCGACCGGCGGCGGCGTTGGCGACCGCGCCGATGTGCTGAAGGCGCTGATCGAGAGGGATTTCGACGGGGCCGTGATCGGCGGCATCACCGACCGCCCGGCGGTTGACGCCTGCTTTGCGGCGGGTGTCGGCGCGGTGCTCAGCCTGAAGATCGGCGGCTCGCTCGATCCGGCAAGTCCGTCCGTCACGGCGCAGGCAACGGTCGTCCGCCTTGATGACACCGGCGTCGACAGTGAACGGCAGGCCGTCGTCACCATCGGCGGCATCACGCTGATCCTCGCGGCCAAGCGCCGGCCCTACCACAATCTCGCTGATTTCACCCGCCACGGCATCGATCCGCAGGCGGTGCGGCTTCTGGTGGTCAAATCCGGCTATCTGTCGCCGGAGCTTGCGCCGATCGCCAATCCCAACCTGATGGCGCTCACCGATGGCGTGATCAACCAGGATATCGAACGCATCCGCAATACCCGCCGCACGATGCCGAGCTATCCCTTCGTCAAGAATTTCGAGTATACCCCCGATCCCCGGCCTTCGGCGCGCTTTGCCGAAGCGCTTGTCCCGAAACCGTAAGGCCCCGCCAGATATGCCTCGATACTCCTTTGCCCGCCGGGGTGCCGCGTGAGCGCGGCCCTTCGGGCAAGCTTCAAAAACCCGTCGTTGCGGGTCAGCGCCCTTGCCATCTTCTTCTTCGGGACGACGGGAGCGGCCGTTTCCCCCTACCAGTCGATCATCGGCATCCAGGAACTGGGGTTGAGCGATGGAGGCTACGCGCTTCTGATGCTGGCGGCGGCCGTGATCAATGTCACGGCCAGCGTCCTGATGGGTATCTTTTCCGACCGGCTCGGTGATTATCGAACCTCCATCGTCTATGTGTCGCTGTTCGGCATCGCCGGCTTCGGTATCGTCTACCTCATGGCGAGCGCTCCGGCCTTCGTCGTGTCGAAGCTCATCCTGCTGCCGGTGTTTGGCGCGCTGAACTCGCTGATCTTTGCCAATGTGCGGGCAAGCTCGACGGGGCTCAGCCCCTCGGCGCTGATTGCCGTCAATTCCACCATGCGCGCCACCATTTCGCTCTCCTGGGTGCTGATGCCGGGGCTCGTCGGCCTGATGCTGATGAAAGCGCCGAGCATGCTGCCGGCCTATCTGGTGGCAACCGCCTCCGCGCTTGTCTGCTTCGTGCTTGCTCTCTGGTTCCTGCCGCGTGGCGAAACGCCGGTCGAGCGCCACCATGAAGACCGTTACAAGGTGTTTGCCTCGCTGGGTGAGGTCATGGCGCCGCGCGTGCTCTTAAGGGTGATCTCCATCTCGCTCATCTGCTCGATGCTCTATGTCAGCGATACCGTGCGCCCGCTCATCGTCACTGGCAAGGCCGGAGGCACGGTGGCCGATCTCGGCATCATCGTCGGTATCGTTGCCTTCCTCGAGATCATCTTCATTGTCGTCTGGGGCAAGGCGGAACGCTACATGCGCGCCGTCACGGCGCTGGCGCTCGGGGCCAGCCTCTATGTCGTCTACATGGTGCTGCAGGGGCTTTCCAGCGCCACCTGGCATGTCTATGCCCAGACGGTGCTGAGCGGCATTGCGGCGGCCGCCATCATCAGCCTGCCGATCACCTATCTGCAGGACCTGATTGCCGACCGGCCGGGCCTTGGCAGTTCGCTGATTGCCGTCAACATGTTCTTAAGCGCAGGGCTCAGCGCCGTGGTATTCGCCATCGGCACCCGAATCGGTGAATATGGCGCGACATCCATCCTGAGTGCCGCGCTCGGACTTGCCGGCGTCGTGTTGCTGATTGTGCTCGACGGCGGGTCCAGGAAGCGGATGGTTTGAGCAATAGAACGGGAGTGCCAGGCACCGTGCAGCCGATCCTTGAAATCTGCGTCGACAATGCCGCCGGACTTTTTGCAGCCCTCGACGGCGGCGCCGGCCGTATCGAGCTGTGTTCGGCGCTGTCGGTCGGCGGGCTGACGCCCTCGCGTGGCTTCATGGATCTCGCCGGCTGCCAGGATGTGGCCGTCACGGCGATGATCCGGCCGCGCGCCGGCAACTTTATCTTTTCGGCCGCGGAAATCGCCATCATGAAGGCCGATATCGACGCCGCGCGGGCCGCAGGCCTGACCGGCGTCGTGCTGGGAGCAAGCCTCACCAACGGCCGGCTTGATACGAGGACGTTGCGCGAACTCTGCCGCCATGCCGAAGGGCTGGATCTGACACTTCACCGCGCCTTCGATCTGACGCCGGACAAGCCGCAGGCGCTGGAAGAGGCGATCGGTCTTGGCTTTTCCCGCATCCTCACCTCCGGCGGCCGGCAGACGGCGCTGGAGGGCATCGACATGCTGGCCGCCCTGATGGCGCAGGCGGGTGATCGCATCACCATCATGCCCGGATCCGGCGTTCGCCCGCAGACGGCCGGACCCCTTCTCGAGCGGATGGACATAAGCGAACTCCACGCCTCCTGTTCGGCCCGCTTCATCGAGGGCGACAGCCAGCTGGTGGACTTAAGCTTTGCAGCGCGCGAGATGCTGCAGACGGACACCGCGACCGTTCGCGCCCTGAGAGCCATGCTGTTTGACGCCGCTGCCGCGCGTCGCCTCGGCGCCCGCGCCACCGCCTGAAGCCCGGTTATCCGCGCTTGCCGCGTGCCAAGGCGTTGCGGATCGAAAAGCTCGAATGGATGCGCGTGACGCCGGGAAGTTTTGACAGGATATCGGTGTGGATCGCCTCGAATTCCTTCGGGCTCTCCACCTCGACGCGCAGGAAATAGTCCCAGTCGCCGGTCATCAGGTAGCATTCGCGGATTTCCGGGCGCTTGCGCACCGCATCCTCGAATCGGTTGAGATAGTCCTCCGTCTGGCGATCGAGCGTGATATTGATCATCACCGCCAGTGTGCTGCCTTCCTCGCCGGAGCCGATCAGCGCCGTGTAGCCGCGGATGATGCCCGCCTCCTCCATCAGCTTGATGCGCCGCAGGCAGGCCGACGGTGAAAGGCCCACCACTTCGGCCATTTTCGAACTGCTCATGCGCGCGTCGAGCCGCAGAAGGCGGATGATGTTGCGGTCGATGGCGTCCAGTGTCGCGGCCATGCGCGTTTCCTTCGGAATGATGGTGGTTTTGCGCTCGAATTGAGCATTATTGCGTCTTTCACGCAAGATATGCTCAAAACGCGCAAATTCTCTGCGCTACATTTTTTCTATCAGTTGCGCGGGGTTGCCATGGACATGTCGCATTCCATCACGTGGGAAAAGGCCGGTGCGCCGGGCATCCTCACCATCGATCTGTCGGCTCTCAAGCGCAATTACCGCCGCATCGCGACCACCGTTTCGCCGGCCAAAGCCGCCGCCGTGGTAAAGGCCGATGCCTATGGGCTGGGCGCTCAGGTGGTGGCGCCGGCGCTTTACGCGGAAGGATGCCGGGATTTCTTTGTCGCGCAATATGCAGAGGCTGTCATCCTTCGCCCGCTTCTGCCACGCGATGCCGTCCTTTACGTGCTGAACGGCCTGCAGCCCGGCACCGAAGAGGATTGCGCCGCACGCGGTATCGTTCCCGTGCTCAACTCTCTGGAGCAGGTGATGCGCTGGCGCGCAGCAGCCGGGGTCGTCGGAGAGAGGCTGAAGGCCCTCTTGCAGTTTGACACGGGCATGTCCCGGCTCGGCATGGCAAGCGTCGAGGCGGAGGCTCTCGCTATTGATCCGGCGCTGCTTTCCGGTATCGACATCCTCTATATCATGAGCCATCTCGCGTGCGCGGATGAGGCGGAGGATCCGCACAATGCGGCCCAGGCCGAGATGATGCGCCGCTTTTCCAGCATCTTCCCGGGCGTGCCCGTCTGTTTCGGCAATTCCGCCGGCGCCTTTCTCGGTGAAAGCTATCGCGGCGCCCTGGTACGCCCCGGAATTGCCCTTTATGGCGCACGCCCGACCGATATCCTCGAGCGGCCGATGGAGCCGGTGGTGACGATCGAGGCACGCGTGATCCAGGCCCGCACCGTGCCGGCCGGCACCGCCGTCGGCTATTCGGCCACCTATGTGACTGACAGCGAACGGACGCTTGCCACCGTCGCGCTCGGCTATGCGGACGGTTTGCCGCGCACGCTCAGCAATCGCGGGGCGCTGTTTTTCAAGGGTCACCGCCTCCCCATCGTTGGACGCGTCTCGATGGACAGCACCATCATCGACATCAGCGATCTTGAACCGGGCATGCTGGCGCTTGGCAGCCTCGTCGAATTCATCGGGCAGCACCAGACGCTGGAAGAGGTGGCGGAAACCGCCGGCACGATTTCCTGGGAGATCCTGACCGGCCTCGGCCACCGCTATTTCCGCCAGTACCGCTGACCGAACGACACAATAAAAAGGGGAAAACCATGAAGATCACCATTCTCGGAGCCGGCGTCATCGGGGTCACCTCCGCCTATTACCTGGCAAAGGCCGGCCATGAGGTGACGGTTCTCGACCGTCAGCCCGGTCCAGCACTGGAAACGAGCTTTGCCAATGCCGGCGAAGTGTCCTTCGGCTACTGCTCGCCCTGGGCGGCCCCCGGCATTCCGCAAAAGGCGCTGAAATGGATCTTCATGGAGCATGCACCGCTGATCCTGCGTCCAAAGCTGGATCGGGCCATGCTCTCCTGGATGCTGCGCATGCTGGCGAACTGCACCTCGGAGCGTTATGCGCTGAACAAGAGCCGCATGTTGCGCCTTGCCGATTACAGCCGTCTGGCACTTGCCGAAGTGCGTGCAGACACGGCCATTGCCTATGACGAGCGCATGCAGGGCACGCTCCAGCTGTTTCGCACCGAAGCGCAGCTGGAAGCCTCTGCCAAGGACGTGAAGGCGCTTGCCGCCGACGGCATCCCTTATGAAGTGCTCGACCCGGCCGGCTGCATCCGCGCTGAGCCGGCGCTGGCCCATGTGCGCGAAAAGATCGTCGGCGGGCTTCTGACCCCGAAGGACGAGACCGGCGACTGCTTCAAGTTCACCAATGCGCTGGCGAAAAAGGCGGAGGAACTCGGTGTCACCTTCCAGTGGGGCGTCGACATCAAGGCGCTCGAGGTGGAGGGCGGCACGGTGAAGGGAGTGATCACCGGTCGCGGCCGCATCACAAGCGATGCCGTGGTGGTGGCGCTCGGCAGCTATTCGCCGATGCTCGTCAAGCCGCATGGCATTCGCCTGCCGGTCTATCCGGTCAAGGGCTATTCGCTGACCATTCCGATCACCGATGCGACGCGCGCGCCGGAATCCACCGTGATGGACGAGACCTACAAGATCGCCATCACCCGGCTTGGTGACCGGATCCGCGTCGGCGGCATGGCTGAAATCTCGGGCTATACCAATGATCTGGGCCTGGCGCGCCGGCGCACGCTCGAACATTCCGTCACCGATCTTTTCCCCGGCGGCGATGTGACGAAGGCGGACTTCTGGTCTGGCCTTCGCCCGATGACGCCCGATGGCACGCCGGTCATCGGCGCCACCGGCGTGCGCAATCTCTTCCTCAACACCGGCCATGGCACGCTGGGCTGGACGATGAGCTGCGGCTCGGCCAAGGTGCTTGCCGACATCGTCAGCGGCCACAAGGCGGATATCGAGACGAAGGATCTGGCGGTATCCCGCTACGCCGCCTGACCCGATCTTCAGACCCCTGACCGGGCTGCCCCGCGCCCGCACGGCGCGCGGCATGTTTTTCGTGTTACCGCATCAGGCCAGCTGAGCGCAGCGCGCCTTCGATAAGGCCCTGAATGCTGCCTGCTGCATGCGTGGTGCGGGTGTCCGGCGGCATCTGCTTGGACGCTGCCCGGCGGCTACCCACCTCAGCCTTGATGCCATCGGGCATCAGGCCCCAGCTCTGCGCCATCATGCGGGTAGAGGAAAGGCCGATGTCGAGCATGTAGGGACCGGGTTTTTCCATTCCGGTCGTGGCATCCACCGGCGTTCCATGTCCCATGCCCCCGATCCGGTAATATTGGAGAAGGCTGCGCCCGCGCGCATCCGTCCAGACAATGCGGTCGTGGCCGGCAACCTTGTCCTGATGGGCCGCATCCGTGGCCACGCCATGCACGCCCCGCCACTGCGCCAGAATGGCCTGCGCATTGGCTTCGGCAACGGTGCTGTCAGCCGTGCCATGCCAGACCGCAACGGTCGGCCATGGCCCCTGGTGGTCGGAGGCATCGTTCAGCCGGCGCTGCAATTCCTGTTCGCCCGGAAGCCCGTGGCCGCGCATCCGGTCGAAGGCCTCCGGCACGGTGGCAGCCGTTGCAAAGGGTAGGCCTGCGATGATGGCGCCGCCGGCAAACATCTCCGGATACGCCGCCAGCATTGCATTCGCCATGGCGCCGCCGGCGGAAAGCCCGGTGATGTAGACCCGCTTCGGGTCCGCATCATGGCGCGCGATCACCGCCTCGATCATCTGATGGATGGAGGCGAGCTCGCCCGAACCGCGACGACTGTCTTCCGGCACGAACCAGTTGAAGCACAGATTGCCATTGTTGGCGCGTGCCTGCTCGGGATAGAGAACGATGAAGCCCTGCTCGTCGGCGAGTTTCGACCAGCCCGATCCCTGGTCATAGGCGTCTGCCGTCTGGGTGCAGCCATGCAGCACCACGACGACCGGCGGCTTTCCTACCATCAGGTCCGGCACATGGAGCTTTGCCCCGAGTGCACCGGGATTTGAGCCGAAACCGGTGAAGGAGGTCAGTGCACCGCCAGCCGGGTCCGCCCCCTGTTGCCGGGCGAACTGGCCCGTGCGGGCGCGAAGGCGTTCCAGCCGTTGCAACGTATCGGAAAGAGAGCGCATTTTAAATCCTAGCCGCCGCACCGGGATGGCGCAGCCTTGTGTCCAACGCCTTTCTACAGGATTTGTTGCTGCATTGCACAAATTAGATGATCGAACTGTATGAAAGTGATCTCAGGTCGGGGGAGCACAGTGGTGCAGTGTGCTCGGTGACGTCCGGCATCTGCCGAAATCAGGTGCTTTCCGTCGACCGATGCAGGCGCCGGTAGCGCCGGAAATGGTACCGCGTAAACCAGTCTCGGTGCAGTGTCAGCACGATGCCCTTCAGCGAGCGCATGAGGTTGCGTCCCCGCGCCCGCTTTCTATCCTCCTGCAGCAGGCTTCCGCCGAGCACCATGGCTGTTTCGCAGATCGGGTTGCCCGGAATGGACCAGATATCGAGCCCGAGTTCCCAGAAGAACTTGATATCCTCATCGACCACGCGGAAGACCCGCTTGCGGGAAAGGAAGCGCTTTGCCCCTTCCCGCGAGATCAGGTAGCCGACGAGACCGGCGCGGGTGCGCTGCCATTTGACCAGCGACATGCCGCCTGCGCGCGTCCAGACGCCGAGATTGCGCGACCGGTCGCGCGGAAAATCGAAGAGCTTGACGATATGACGCCCTTGGGCGAGCAATTCGCCGGCACGATCGACGGCCTGGCGCACGATCTCGGGGTCGCGAATGTAGAAATCGTCCTCAAGCAGAAGGGCATGGTCGAAATCGCTGTCGAGCAGCGTCTGCCAGCCGAGCCGATGGGTGGCATAGGCTGCAATTTCGCTGCGGGTCGGGATGCGTTTGCACCAGCGGCGGGCCTTTTCCGTATCATAGATCCGGTCGATTTCCGGATCGCGGCCGATGAACCCGTCCACCACGCGCACCGGTGCCTGGCCGAAGACATCATGGGCCTGCGCACGGGCATTTTCCAGCCGTTTTGCCGAAGAGAGACTGCAGGTGAGGATGAGGATGGCGGTGCGCGCGGCCTGCGCAGAGCCCGCGGGACGATCACTGTCGGTCATGCAGCACCTGAACGCTTGGCAGGCCAACCGGGACGATGCCCAGATCCCGCGCCAACTGACCCAATCCTTCCGTTTCGAGAAGATCGCGATAGGGTGTTTCCGGAAAGAGCAGCCCCGCCCGGTGTAGGTCCGCCCGCACCAGCAGGACCGTGCCGCCCACGCCGTTCAGCGGCACGCGATCGAGATAGCGCAAGTCGTCCAGGTGACGCCGCGCCCAGTAGTTGACCGGCGGCTGGAATATCCCGCCGCGGACATGGCGCATATACTCCACCTCCCCCGGCTCTCCGATGTCGAGAAACGCGTTGAGATCGTAGCTTGGACCATCCGGCTCAAGGACGCAGTCGGGCGTCACGATCTTTTCCCGCACGGCAAGCAGCGCCGTCAGCAGATCGCTCGGCAGGCCGATGACATCGGCATCCATCCACAGGATCCAGTCTGAATCATCGGCGAGCACCTGTCGCACCAACTCGTTGCGTGCCCGCGCAAGACCGGCACGCCGCTTCGCCTGGAAGGCGGGCCGCCACCGCCGGGCATGGGGAAAATGCGGAGCGTTGCGGCGGGTTTCCAATCGCCGCATTCCGGCAAATGTCGCGGCATGGCGGGCAATCAGGCCCTTCAAAATCTCCGGCGTTTCATCGCTGCTATCGCCTTCGCCATAGACGATCTGGATGCGGTTCTTTGGATAATCGAGCCCGAGGATGGCATCGAGATTGCGTGCGAGCGTGGAGGCGCCGTTGCGCACCGGGATCAGGATCGTCACTTTCGGAAATCGCTCGTCTGCCGGGATCTCCCGGTGCAGCAGGGTTTCGTCCATACGGGCGCGGAGGGCCGCAAGCCTTGGCCTTCTGCCTCGAAGACGATGACGGAGCTTGCGCAGCTTGGTCACCGCGCGTTTGAGAGCATGCGGCGGGCGCTCGCGGAACCAGCTCCCTTGCCAGAAGTGCTGCGACACACACAGATCCCGGAACGGGCCGAACCGCTCGGCCGGCGGGCAGCGGTCGCTGTCGCTTTCTGCAAAGAGATGCGAGGAATGCAGCGCGATCTCATCCGGCTGCGCCCATTGCGCGACAGCCGCGCTGAGGATCAGAGGGCCGGTCGTTTCAAGCACATGGCCCGTCGTGCGCGATGACATGCGCAGGCAGTGGTCGATCACGGCGTCCCAGAGCGGATGGCCGGCGGGACTTGCCATGGTTCCGTTGAAGAGGAGGGCCGGTAGACCGCGGCGATGGGCGTGGTGCTGCCTGTCGCGCGGCTCTTCGCACAGGATCACGCGCGGATCGCCTGCCAGCGGCTCTAGCGACTGCAGGCAACGCGTATCGACATCAGCATACACGCCGCCAAAATGTTTCAGCAGACAGTAGCGAGCAAGGTCAGCCCGCTGCACGGGATGGGCATAGCCATCATAGACCTGCAGAAGCTGGGGAAATTGGCCAGCCATGAAATCGCGCAGTGCGGTATCGTCCCAGAACTGATATTGCCAGCGGGGATTAAGACGTTGCCAGCTTGCAGTATCCCCTGTTTCGATAGGAACGGGAAATGTATGCCACGTCTGATGCAAGATGCGTGGAATGCCAGGGGTTGGGATTGATGTCATATCTGCAAGTAGAGCTATCGGAGGGGGACCGAAAAACATCCGGAGGAGAAATTCGTAACAATGCTAATTATAGGGACGTCTCTGCGTTTGCTAGCGCTAACCGAATTTTTATTGCGCGGACAACGCGACGCGACAAAAGTCTCCCGGCGACCGTCAGTCCGCTTGCAGAGGATGAGATCGTTGCCCTGATCGAGTGCATCGAACGCGACCGGCCGCAGGCAATCATCTTTGAAGGCGTCGGCTTACTGAGCGCCATCGAACGGGTGCGTGCACGCTTTGCGGATCTTGCCATCATCGTTGATTTCCACAATGTCGAAAGCCGGCTTTACCGGGATATCCGCCTGTCGCGCTGGCCCCGGTGGTTGCGCCCTCTCGGCGCGCTTCTCGCAGTACGGCGGTTCCGGAAGGCCGAGGCCGCCGACAGGAAGGCCGTGCGGCTTGCGACTGCGGTCTGGACATGCTCGCAGCAGGATCTGGATCTCGTTGCGGGCATGGGCGAGAAGCGGCACCTCGTGCTTGTGCCCAATCCCATTCCGGCCTGGTGCCTGGAAGCGCCAGCCTCCGCCCCGGCTTTCTCGCCCGGCAATGAAGTGCTCTTCGTCGGCCATCTGGGCTATGCCCCGAATAAACTTGCTGTGCGCGAACTTTCCGCCCGGATCATGCCGAAGCTTGTCGGCCTGGTGCCCGATGCACGCTTGCATGTCTGTGGCCGAAGCCCGGCGGGCAAGCTTGCCCGCCTGCTGGAAGAGGGCGGCGCGCGGTTGACGGCGGATCCGGCTGATCTTCGCCCGATCTATGCGGCCGCTGCCGTGGCGGCCATTCCCTTGCGCCAGGGCAGCGGCACACGCCTGAAGGTTCTGGAAGCGCTGGCAACCGGCTGCCCCGTGGTCGCCACGCAAAAGGCCGTGGAAGGTCTCGGGCTGAAGGCCGGGCAGCATTACCTTGCGGCAGAGACTGTTAACGAATTTGCCCGTCAGCTGGCGCAGGTGCTCAAAAATCCGGCGCTGAAAAAGAGGCTGATCGAGGAGGGCCGCAGCTTCGTGCTTGCGCAGTATGGTCCGTCTGCGCGGGAAAAGGCGGTTCGATCCGCTTTGCTGGAGCTCATCCCCGCATCGGGCCTGTGATGGCCGGCGGTTGACGGGCAAAAGGCGGGCCTATCGCAATCTCAGGCTCAGTCCTCGCCGTCTCCCTCGTCGCCGATGGCTGCCTCATCCACTTCCCCCACGGCCGGCGGCCATTGCTGGGCGGCATGCAGCACGCGCAGAATGGTGACCGCGCGTGCATCCTCGACGTAGATCAGGATATAATTGCCACGCACCACCAGTTCGCGTGTGCCCGCCACCCGGCCCATGCGGCAGGATTTTGGATAGGCCAGCAGGTGAAGGGCTTTAGTCTCGATCTCGTTTTTCAGCGATTGCGCCGCATCGGGATTGTGATCGGATATGTAATCGATGAGGGCAAAGAGATCGGCACGCGCAGTCTGGCGCCATTCAAGAACGGGCACGGCGCTTCCTGTCGATAAGGGCCTGCATGTCGTCCATCACGTCCTGATGGGCAAGCGGCGGGCGGCTGTCGTCCAGCGCCTCCTGCACCTTGGCGCGGAACCAGCGGTCATAGGCGTCCGGATCGCTGGTGAGCCCGGCCGGAAGGCCGCCTTCGCGGGCAACCCGTGTCAGAAGGATCCGCACGGCATCGGACACGGTGAGACCGACGCTTGCGAGCTTTTCGGAGGCCTCGGCCTTCAGCGTTTCATCGACGCGGATATGCAGCATTGCCGTCTTGCTCATCGGGCTCTCCATGTGACGATGGATATTATGTCTCTCAATTGAGAGACATTCAAGCCCGTGCATCCGCAAGACAGGCCAAGCTCACGGATTGTCGCGCTTGAAAATCCAGTCATGATCCGGATGGTTGGCAAAGCGCCACTTGCGCAACGGCCCCGCCATGACGTTGAGGTAATACATCTCGTAGCCGTAGGGGGCGCCGCAGGGGTGATGCCCCTTCGGCACCAGAACCACATCGCCGGACGAGACGGCCATGGTTTCATCGAGCGAGCCGTCCTCGGTGAAGACACGCTGGAAACCAAACCCTTGGTCTGGGTTGAGGCGATGGTAATAGGTCTCTTCCAGATAGGTCATGGCGGGGAAATTGTCCTCGTCATGGCGGTGCGGCGGATAGGAGGACCAGTTGCCGGACGGCGTGAAGACTTCCGTCACCAGAAGACTGTCGGCCACGTCGCGCTCTTCCATGGCGATTGGAAAGATGTGGCGGGTATTGGCGCCCTTGCCGCGTTCGGTGAGCGCAATGCCGGCAGGCCCGATGACCTCAGCCTCGCGCCCGGGTTTGGCCGGCGCGGTGCAGATGGCCAGCATGCAATCGGTCGTGGCGGTCGCCGACCAGTCGGCGCCGGCCGGGATGTAGACACAGTGCGGCGGCTTCTTCTCGAAGACGTTCATGCGGTCGCCGAGTTCGCCAAAGACCTTGCCGCCACCGGAAATCTCTGCCTTGCCTTCGACGAGCACGAGAATGACTTCCGTTTCGCCGGTCTGCTCGGCAGCGCTTTCGCCGGGCTTCAGGTGATAAAGACCAAAGCCGACATAACCCCAGTTGGCGCTTTGTGGCGTAATGTCATGCACCTTGCCGGTCTTGGCCGTCGGCTTGCGCAGCAGATCGCTCATTCCTCATCTCCCTTTGCGGCATTTTTTCGCGCCTCCTCGGCGGCCGCTTGTGCCATGGTGCGATCATAGATGATCAGCAGTTCGTAGGCGGCATAGGCGCCGGCCACGAGAAACATCAATCCCCAGCCAGTGGAGCCGTTGTACAGTTCCACCGCACCCCAGGCTAACGGCAAGAGCGCGGTCAGGATGCGCCGCCACAAAGGCTTGAAGAACGGATGGTGGGGATCGAGAAATTTCAAAAGGTCGTTCCTTCGGTAAGATGCGAGGCTCAGGCCGGGATCAGGCCCGCATCCTTGGCGAAGCCCTTCAGCGATTTCAAGCCGAGGCTCTGATATTCAAAGGGATTGCGGACATCCGGGTCCTGTTCCGCCTCGATGACGATCCAGCCCTGATAGCCGTGTTCTGCGGCAATCTTGAGAACCGGCGGGAAGTCGACGCCGCCTTCGGTATCGCCCGGAACGGTAAATACGCCGCGACGCACGCCTTCCAGGAAGGAGAGCTTTTCATTGCGAACCTGCTCGGCAATTACCGGGCGCACGTTCTTGGCGTGGATATGGCCGACGCGGTGCATGTATTTTTTCGCAACGGCTTCCGGGTTTCCGCCGCCGAAATAGCAATGGCCCGTGTCGAGCAGCAGCTTGGCATGCGGGCCGGTGTGCTGCATCAGCAGATCGATTTCCGCTTCGCTCTCGACCACCGTGCCCATGTGGTGATGGTAGACCAGCGAGATGCCCTGGGACGCAGAGAACTCTGCCAGCGCCTCGACGCCGGCACCAAACTTTTCCCAATCGGCTTCGGCAAGTTTTGGCCGGTCGGCAAGAGCCGTATCGTCGGCGCCGTGGATGGCGTTCGAGGTTTCGCATACGATGATGACCTTGCATCCCATGGCCTTCAGCACGTCGAGGAAGGGCTGCATGGCAGCCTTTTCCTCTTCGATGCTGTTGGTCAAGAGGTTCAGCGAGTGCCAGCCGGAGACGAATTTCAGGCCACGCGGTTCGAGTACGGATTTGAGGCCGGCCGGATCGGTTGGCAGCTTGTGGCCTTTCTCGATGCCGTCGAAGCCGATCTTGGCGGTTTCATCCAGGCACTGTTCGAGGGTGATATGCGCGCCGAGCGAGCGGTCGTCGTCATTGGACCATGCAATCGGGTTGGTACCGAAGAGGATCATCTTAAATTCTTTCCTTCAGGGCAGCTTCATAGGCGGCGCGCGCCGTATTGACTTGCTTACGGGCCGAGACTTCCGGCACGGCCACATCCCACCAATGGCCTCCGGCCTCCGGCGTCGGATAGGGGTCCGTATCGATGACGATGACGGTCGGAACGGTCGCGGCGCGGGCGGCATCGAGGGCCGTTTCCAGCTCGGCGATGGACGAGACTTTCGACGACTGTGCGCCCATGGCAGCGGCATGGGCGGCGAAATCGATGGCAATCGGGTTTGCCTGATTGGTGTGGGCGTAGAGATTGTTGAACTCCGCGCCGCCGGTGCCCATCTGCAGCCGGTTGATGCAGCCATAGCCCCGGTTATCGGTGATGACGACCGTGATCTTCACGCCCATCGCCACGGCGGTGGCAAGCTCCGAATTCATCATCATGTAGGAGCCATCGCCCACCATGACGATCACGTCGCGCTCGGGTTCGGCCATCTTGATGCCAAGGCCGCCGGCAATTTCGTAGCCCATGCAGGAGAAGCCGTATTCCATGTGATAGGAAAGCGGCAGCTTGGCCTTCCACAATTGGTGCAACTCACCCGGCATGGTGCCGGCTGCGCACATCACGACTGTATTGTCGCGCGAGGCCCGCTGCACGGCGCCGATCACCTGCATGTCGGTCGGCAGCGTGTTGGCCTCCTTCGGCGCGGCGGTGACCGCATCGGCCTTGGCAAACCAGCTGGCTTTCAGGCTCGCATCCGGTGCCGCGAAGCGATGATCGCCCAGCGCTGCCGAGATCTTCTCCAGCCCGACTTTTGCATCTGCAACCAGCGGGATCGCATCATGCTTCGCGCTGTCATAGGCCTGCACGTTGAGGGCGAGAATTTTACGGTTCGGGTTCTTGAACAAAGCCCAGGAACCGGTGGTGAAATCCTGAAAGCGGGTGCCGACGCCGATCACCAGATCGGCCTGTTCGGAAACCACATTGGCGCTTTCGCAGCCCGTGACGCCGACAGGGCCGAAGTTCAGGCCATGATCCCAGGCGAGCGCCGACTTGCCGGCCTGCGTTTCGACAACCGGGAGCTGATGCTTTTCGACAAAAGCCTTCAGCGTTTCCGTCGCACCTGAAAAATGCACGCCGCCGCCGGCGACAATCACCGGGTTCTTCGCGGCCTTGATTGCGGCAATCGCCGCTTCCAGTTCCACGACATCCGGTTCGGGACGACGGAAGCGCCAGGTCTTCTTCGCAAAGAAGCTTTCGGGATAATCATAGGCCTCGGCCTGCACATCCTGGCAGAAGGCGAGCGTCACCGGGCCGCAATCCGCCGGGTCCGTCAGGGTGCGAAACGCACGCGGCAGCGCCGTCAGAAGCTGCTCGGGGCGTTCGATCCGGTCGAAATAGCGGCTGACCGGCTTGAAGCAGTCATTGGCGGAAATGGTGCCGTCCTCGAAATCCTCGATCTGCTGCAGAACCGGATCGGGGCCGCGATTGGCAAACACATCGCCCGGAATAAAGAGAACCGGCAGGCGATTGACATGCGCCAGTGCTGCTGCCGTTACCATGTTAAGCGCACCGGGGCCGATGGAGGACGTCACCGCCATGGCCCGGCGACGGCCAAGCTGCTTGGCGTAGGCAATCGCCGCATGCGCCATCGACTGTTCGTTCTGGCCGCGATAGGTCGGCAGTTCCTCGCGGATTCCATAGAGCGCTTCACCGATACCGGCAACATTGCCGTGGCCGAAGATGGCCCAGACACCCGCGATATAGGGAACGCCATCCTCGTTCAGCTGGTTGGCGAGATAGCGCACGCAAGCCTGCGCTGCCGTCAAACGGATCGTTGTCATGCCTTTCCTCCCTTGGCCTTGGCGCGCGCTCCATCCCAGATTGCGCACAGGCTCTTGTATCTCGCCACCATATCCTCCACGGCGGCCTCATCGGTGATCTGACCCGCCAGCCACTTGCGGGCGGCATCGCCGAAGATCGTGCGGCCCACGGCAAAGCCCTTGACCAGATCGAAGCCCGCAGCCAGCGCAAAGCTTTCCTCAAGCGCCGCCTGCGGTGCATCCAGACCCAATACCACGATACCGCGTGTATAGGCATCGTGACGTTCGACCGCAGCACAGGCGTTGGCCCAGGCGGTTTGAGACTTCATCGGCTCCAGCTTCCACCAGTCTGGATAGACGCCGATCTCGTAGAAGCGGTCGATGATCTTTGCCGTTGTCTCGTCATCGACAGAACCGACCTTTGACGGAATCACTTCCAGCAGGAATTCCAGACGGTTGCGGCGTGCGGCCTCAAACAGGCGCTTGACGGTTTCTTCCTGGCGTTCTTTCATCTCGGTCGTGTCGTCGGGATGATAAAAGCAGAGCACTTTCACCACGTGTTCGGCGGCCCATTCGCCAAGCCCGCCGCAATCGAGGCCGAGTTCCGGCTCCAGCGTCAGCGGACGAGAACCCGGCCATTCGGCGGGGCGGCCGATCCACAATCCCGTTCCAGCCGCGGCATAAAGCGCTTCCCTGCCCAAACGGCTATCGCAGAGAATGCCGTAGCCCCCCTGCCCGCCAGCAACCGAGGTTGCGGCCTTAAGACATAGTTTCTTGAATGCGCCGATGCGGTCGGTCGGAACACCCGCCTCCTCGGCCATGGCTTCCAGCTGAATACGATGGTCGAAGGCGAAAACGCGCATGGTCGACCAGTCGCCCTTGCGGTTGGTGGACCAGTGAACCTGTTCCAGTGCTGCATCCTTGCGCAGCGCCTTGTTCTTGATGCCGGTCCTGAAGAAATACTGCAGCTCTTCCCAGCTCGGATAGGCCGGCGTGCAGCCGTGGCGTGAAACGGCAAAGGCGCCGCAGGCATTGGCATATTTCAGCGCCGTCGGCCAATCCTCACCCGTCAGCCAGCCTTTCAGCAGGCCGGCCATGAAGCCATCGCCCGCGCCCAGCACGTTGAAGACTTCGATCGGGAAGCCGGGGCCGGTCTGACCCTTGTCGAGACTGTCGGGGATCTCGCCTTCGAAGACGGCCGCTCCCATCGGTCCGCGCTTGCAGACGAGTGCGGCCTTGGACACCTTGCGCACGGCCCGCAGCGCCTCCAGCGTATCGGTCGAGCCACCGGCGATATGGAATTCTTCTTCGGTGCCGACAATCAGGTCGAACAGGTGCAGCGTGCTCTGCAGCTTCGCCGTGACCTTGGCCGATTCCACAAAGCGGCTTTCGCCATCGCCATGACCAGCCACGCCCCACAGATTCGGGCGATAATCGATGTCGAGCGCGGTTTTCGCACCGTTTTCACGCGCAAGCTTCAGCGCCTTCATCACCGCCGCTTCCGTTCGCGTATGCGAGAGGTGCGTGCCGGTCACGGTGACGCAGCGGGATTCGGCGATGAAATCCGGATCGATATCGTCTTCGCACAGCGCCATGTCGGCGCAGTTTTCGCGGTAGAAGATCAGCGGGAACTGGTTTTCGTCACGGATGCCGAGCAGAACCAGCGCGGTCAGCCGCTCCGGGTCGGTCACCACACCGCGCACGTCAACACCTTCGCGCACCAGCTGTTCGCGGATGAAGCGGCCCATATGCTCGTCGCCGACACGCGTGATGACCGCGCTTTTGAGGCCGAGGCGGGCAGCGCCTGCGGCAATGTTGGTCGGCGAGCCGCCGATATATTTGTTGAAGGAGCTCATGTCCTCCAGCCGGCCACCCACCTGGGCGCCATAGAGGTCAACGGACGAGCGTCCGATCGTGATCACGTCGAGTGGCTTCAAGAGGCCCTCCCTTGGCCGAAGATGGCAACCGGCGCATGGCGCGCCCCATCCGGCGTCTCCCGCGCCGGTCTGTCTAGTTTTGGACTATAAATTCCATTTTGAAGAGTTTCAATACGAATATTCAGGTGCTGCGCCGCGTTCCCACCGCCGTGGAGAGGGCGATGGCGAGACACAGCGTCGCAGAGAGCGAACGGAAGGCGCCGAAATCCACTTCGGAGACGGCAAGGATCGTCGCGCCCATCTTGCGCAACGGGTTCACCGCCGCATCGGTGAGCGCCACCACCGGCACCTCGCGGCCGCGCACGGTCTCCACCAGCTCCAGCGTTTCCTGCGAATAGGGCGAGAAGGTGATGGCGAGCAACGCATCGCCCGGGCGGATGGCGCTCACACTTTCGAGCCGGCCGGCTGCCCCATGCAGCATGGCCGGCACCCGCATCTTTTCGAGCGCATAGGCGATGTAGCTTGCCACCGCAAACGAGCGCCGCAGGCCGATGACGTGCACCAGATTGGCGGAGGCCAGAATCTCGACAGCCTCTTCAAGCGCCTGAGGATCCACGGATTTCAGGAGATTTTCGAGTGAGGCGCGGCTTGCCTCTACGAATTCTGCGAGCAGACGCGGGCCGCTGTGTTCGCCCATGTCGCGCAGGTGGTCGATGCGGGTCGCATAATCCGGCCAGCCGCCGACATAGCTCTCGCGAAACAGGCGCTGCATTTCCGAATAGCCGGAAAATCCCATGATCTGGCAGAAACGCATGAAGGCAGACGGCTGCACGCCCGCCCCTTCCGCCATCTCGGCCACCGTCGATACGGCAATCCGGTCAGTATTCGAGGCGACGAAATCGGCGCATTGCTTCAGCCGCTTGGGCAGTGCGGCGGACACCTCCAGCAGCCGCTCCTCGAACTCCTTCACGCTTGCGGGCACTGCTGCCATCCATCCGTCCTTTTTCTCTGCTTGACACGAATATGGTCACACTCTAGCAAAATGGAACATATATTCCAAATCCGGTTTCGGAAAATGGCTTTCGATCCGGACCCAAGACCCGATGTGGAGGAGAACCCATGGTAACGAGATTGGCCCTTTTGGGCGCCGGACGTATCGGCAAGGTGCATGCGAAGGCGATCGCATCCGACCCGCGTGCAAAGCTGGTGGCCGTGGTGGATGCCATGGAAGCCGCGGCCAAGGCGATCGCCGAAGATGCGGGCTGCGAGGTCAGCACCATCGACGCCGTTCTGGCCAACAAGGATGTGGACGCCGTCATCATCTGCACGCCGACCAATACGCATGCGGACCTCATCGAAAAATTTGCCCGCGCCGGCAAGGCGATCTTCTGCGAAAAGCCGATCGATCTCGATGTGGCCCGCGCACAGGCCTGCATCGACGTGGTGAAGGAAACCGGCGCCAAGGTGATGCTCGGCTTCAACCGCCGCTTCGATCCGCACTTCCAGGCCGTTCGCAAGGAAATCGACAAGGGCACCATCGGCAAGGTGGAAATGGTGACGATCACCAGCCGTGACCCGGGCGCCCCGCCGGTCGAGTACATCAAGGTGTCCGGCGGCATCTTCCGCGACATGACCATCCACGATCTCGACATGGCGCGCTTCCTGCTCGGCGAAGAGATCGTCTCGGTCTTCGCAACCGGTGCGGTTCTGGTCGATCCGAAGATTGGCGAAGCCGGCGATTACGACTCCGCCAGCCTGATCCTCACCACAGCCAGCGGCCGTCAGGCTGTCATCTCCAATTCGCGCCGCGCCACCTATGGCTATGACCAGCGCATCGAAGTGCATGGTTCGCTGGGGTCCGTTGCTGCAGAAAACCAGCGCCCGGTGTCTATCGAAGTCGCCAACAAGGACGGCTATACCCGCCCGCCGCTGCATGATTTCTTCATGACGCGCTATACGGAAGCCTATGCCGCCGAAATCAAGGCCTTTATCGATACGGTCGAGAAGGGCGCGGCCGCCTCGCCGTCTGCCGAAGACGGCCTGATTGCGCTGAAGCTTGCCGATGCGGCGCTGAAATCTGCCAAGACCGGCGCAGCCGTCGCGCTCGCCTGACTGTTTGCCGCAAGAACAAAAGGGCGGCGCCAGACTTGCCGGCGCCGCCCTTTCCAGGAGGACCGAAACCTCCACCCGCCTGTCCCTTGACGGGGAAGCGTCAGCCCTCTTTTTCCGCCATCACGCGCACCAGAAGAAGCATCACCAACGCCTGACCGTAGGGTGCCGGCACATTGGGGATCTGGCGATAGAAGTCGAGCGTATGGCCCATCGGCGTGCCGTCGGACACTTCCAGAACGATCCCCGTCTCATCGATGCGTTGCATCACCGCGTCAAGCGCCTTGCGCGCAACCGGCTTCAAATCCTTGTCCAGGAGGCCGAGATCGATGCCGCGCAGAATGCCGTAGGCGATGCCGGCGGTCGCAGAGGTTTCCTCCGGCGAGACGGGATCGCAGACGAGCGTGTTGAACATGCCATTGGGGCGCTGGTGTTCGGCAAGCGTGCGCACCTGCGCCTGCAGCACATGGGTCAGGTGGCGCTTCAGATGCTCCGGCACATGGGCAACGAGGCTGAACAGTTCGGGTATCGCGACCGTGATCCAGGAATTGCCGCGCGCCCAGAAGGCCTTGGCGAAGTTGTGGCGGCCGTGGAACGTCCAGCCGTGATACCAGAGGCCGGTAACCGGATCGGCGAGAAAGCGCTCGTGCACGAGGAACTGGTAGAAGGCTTCCTCGATCCAGTCCTGTCGCCCGAACCGCTGGCCGGCGCGGGCGAGGAACAGGCAGGTCATGAACAGCGTGTCGTCCCACAACTCGCCGTCGTTCATCCGCTCCTTCACCACATGCTGAAAGCCGGCATCCTCCGTGCGGGCAAGCCTGGTCATCAGCCAGTCGGCCCAGTCCTGGACCAGCGCTTCCCAGTCCGGGCGCTTGATGTGGTCGATCAGCACGGCCAGCGCCAGCATGGGTGAGGAGGAATTCACCTGGCGCGGCGGCAGGCCGCGGCCGATCTGCCAGTCATACCAGCGGCCGATCGCTTCCATCAGCGAACGATCGCCAATGGCTTCCGCGTGGCGGATGAGGCCGTAGATGCCGACGCCGACTTCCCAGTCCCATTCGTCGAACTGCAGTTCATAGCTCCCGTCCGGGGCGGCCACGGTTTCATTGATGCCCTTCAGGCGAGCAAGGCCGACGGCGACACGGGAAAGCGTTTCGGAAAGAATTTCGGGCTGCATCAGCATCGGATTGTCCTGTCTTGGCGAAGGCGTGAAGAGGTCAGACTGACACGGCATCGAAATGCCGGATCTGCGGTTTCGACAAGGGAAGGCCGCCGCTCTCCCGCTCGATCAACTGGCAACCCAGTTCGATACGGCAGGCAGGATAGGTCACGCCCAATACCGACAGTCGATTTTCCAGGATCTGGATTGTCGAAGAGGCCAGTGCGTCGAGCGGCACCCTCACCGTCGTCAGCGCCGGCATGGTCAGCTCGCCTGGCGCCACGCCGTCGAAGCCGACCACGGCAATATCCTTTGGAATGGCAAAGCCTTGCACCTGGAGTTCGGTCAACGCGCCGATGGCCAGGTTGTCGGCAGCACAGAAGACGGCGGTAAAACCATCGAGCCCGCCGCGCTCGGCAACGAACTTGCGCAAGACCTCGCGGGCATGATCCGGCTCGTAGCCGCGGGCATAGAGCACCTCGCCCAGCTCGCGCGGCAGGTCGCGCTCGACATAGGCATCATGAAAACCGTCGAGCCGGCGCATGATGGTTGAGCGTCCGCGCCAGGTCAGGTGCAGGATGCGACGATGGCCGCGCGACAACAGCCATTCCGTGGCAAGGCGTGCACCATAACGGTTGGCGGGGGCAACCGTATCGACACTCATCGTCGGGTCCTCGCCGTTCAGCAGCACCACGGCGAGATCGGCGGCCGCAAGAGCGCGCAACAGTTTCGGATTGTCGTCATAGACCAGGACGACGCCTTCCGCCGCCGCCGCGCGCGCGCCAGCAATGATGTCGGCGGCATTGAGATCCGGCGCGCCAATATGGGCGACAACGCGGATGCCGCGCCGCTCGCATTCGCGCGACAGTGCCGTCAGAAGGGTCCAGGAGACAAGATTGATGTCATTGTGCGGCAGGTTGCCGGGAGGAACAGCGAGGTAAAGCGTCGTGAGAGAGGCAATCGCCCCCTTCTGCTGGCGCTTGGCGAGATAGCCGAGCTGACGCGCCACCTCCAGCACCCTCAGCCGCACTTCCTGCGAAATGGGCGCCGTGCCGTTCAGCACATGCGAGACGGTGCTGATCGCCACCCCGGCTTCGCGGGAGATGTCCTTGATGCCGACTTTACGCTCTGTCCGCCTGTCCATGGTCACGCTCTGCTACTCCGCTTAAAAGGGGATTGGTGAAAGCCCTGGCGTCTGGCCAAGCCGGCCTCCATCACCGATCGAAACTCTGGTCAGGCCGGGACCGCGGTTGCGACCAGATGCGCGACTCGCCGTCGCGCACATCGATGACCTCACCATTCCACCCATCGGGCAGCGGCGAGGGACGCGAAAAATGCACATCCTCGAGAGACAGCTCCTCGACATTCATCGAAAACAGCGCCGGCATGCCACCGGGATAGGGCACCAGCCCGATCACCTTGCCATGTTTGTCCTTGACCCAGGCATTGGCCCGTCCCGCCGCATCGGGCGACGGGGCAAGATCAAAATGCGTGGGCCGCACATCGTATTTCCGCCCCTGATAGGGACCGGGGACCTGCTCGATTGAGATGCGACTGAAACGGACATCACCGATGCCGGCCTTCCCATCGGCCAGCAGATTGATTGCACCTTCCATCGTGCCGTCAATATCCTCGAAGACGATGTTTTCGATGCGCCCGGCGGGCTTTGTCGCGCGTCGATCCACGACGTTGACCGTGATGGCCTCGCCCGATCCCCAGAAGCCATCGGGCGTTTCATGGGCATCCAGGCGGATACGCTGGCTGACGACCCTGCGGATACGCCCGCCATCGCGGGAAAAAATCCCGATCGCCCTGTTGGAGCGCAGGATCTCGCAATCGCGGAAGGTGATGTCCTCCACATCGCCATGGGTTTCTGTCCCGATCTTCAGCGCGCAGCTGCGGCTTTCGATCCGGCAGTGCTCCACCAGGATGTCGCGGCACTGGCCGACGGGCCGGCCATCGGGGCCTTCGCTGGTCTTCAGCACGACGCCGTCATCGGCGGTGGCAATGTCGCAGTGGCGGATGCTGACATTCCGGCAGCTGTCGATGACAATGCCGTCGGTGTTCGGCATCTCCCGGTCGTTGTCAATTGACAACCCGGTAACGCTCACGTCCCGGCAGGCAATCAGGTGAATGGTCCACATGGGCGAGGAGCGGATCGACAACCCTTCGAGGGTAATGTCGCGGCAGTTTTCCAGCACCAGCACCCGCGGGCGAACGGCTGCTGGCACATGCGTGCCCATATCCTCCAGCCGCCCGACGATGAAGTCCGGCCCCGGCGCCTCGATCGTGCCTTTGCCCGACAAGCGGATGCCGGAAGCATTCCTGGCCACCATCATCGCCGTCCGGGAGGATTCCGCAATCACATCGACGCGGTTTTCGGCGTAGGCTTCAAGGTCGCCTGAAAATTGAAGCGTGGCGCCGGCATCGAGATGAAGATCGAGCCCGTCCGGCAGGCGCAACGCGCTGCAGAGATGCAGGCCCGGGGCCAGTACAAGTCGCTGA
Organism: Neorhizobium fuzhouense; assembly: GCF_042611105.1. Taxonomy (NCBI): domain Bacteria; kingdom Pseudomonadati; phylum Pseudomonadota; class Alphaproteobacteria; order Hyphomicrobiales; family Rhizobiaceae; genus Neorhizobium; species Neorhizobium fuzhouense. The sequence continues at coordinate 80,948 of NZ_JBHFFP010000009.1, forward strand.
CGGGCGGCCGCTGCCTGATCGAGCGCCCGCTGAAGAGGCTCTGTACAATCGCCGGCGATTTCAGTGAAAATAATTTCATCAAAGTGCAAAGGCAAGCGCCTCCCGTCCCAAACCCCAGTAGTTGATCGAGAGTTTGAACCGTTAATTTCGCGCTGACAAGGACGAATTACGCGGATGAGATTGGATTTCAGGCGTTGGAGGGCCGCGCACTCCAAAAAAATATTTTCGTTATCTCGCGTGGAAGGTGGCGGGGTAGGCCTTGCCGTCAGACGAATTCGCCATGCGCCAGCAGAAATTGCGCGCCTTCGGCAATGTCGGCGCGAAGGGCTTTGCCGGCGGCTTGCGCATCGCCGCGGTCCAGGGCTGCCAGCACATCCTCGTGGTAGTCGATTTCCAGGATGCCGGACAGCGCGCCATCGAACCTGCCGCTGAACTGCCGCAGGAAAGGCCCGACCTGCAGCCACAGTGTTTCGATGAGAAAGAGCAGCGAGGGCGAGCCGCTCGCCCGGTAGATGCTGAACTTGAACTCGTAATTGCGCATGAGATAGTCGTCGATATCCTGGTTGCGGGCGGCCTGCGTGAGGCCGTCGCATTCGCGCCGCAGGATCTTCAGGTCTGCCTTGCCGATCCGCCCTGCCGCGGCTTCGGTGGCGGCCGGTTCGCAGATGAGGCGGCTTGCGGTCAGGTCCGAAAAGCGTTCGCGCGTCATTGGCGGCAAGACAAGAGAGCCGTTCGGCAAGGGGTCGAGTGCTTTGAGCGCCTGCAGGCGCGACAGCGCCGCGCGCACGGGCATGTCGCTTGTGCCGAGTTCCTGCGCCACCTTGCGCGAGGTCAGTTTCTGCCCCGGCCGGATCTGGCCTGCCATCAGAGCTTTGTTCAGCCGCTGATAGACGATCTCGTGCAGCGGAACCGTGTCGATCGTGCCAAGGCCAAGGGGGGTGGTGGTATGCTTCACGTCCGTCTCCGCGCGGGCGCGAAGGCTGCGCCGCTGCCGCCTACCCCTAGATCAATCGGCCGGCGCAAACAACCGCTCCGCCCCGGCTTGCGCCCGCCTCACGGCCTGACAAGTTGGGCCGCCGGGCGGATAAAGCTGCGGCGGCCGGCCTTGAAGCCAGTGAGCGGTGCGGCAAGACCGCCAAAGGCCTCCGTCTCCTCCTCCGCGTCAAGGACCACGAGATCGGCGCGGCAGCCCGCGCGCAGGCCATAATCGGTGACGCGCATCAGGCGTGCGGCAGAGGTGGTGACGAGATCGAGACAGGGGCCAAACCCTTCCGGCCCGATCTGCTGCGTGTTGGCGTAAAGATTGGCCATGCGCAGAAGCGAGGCATCGCCATAAGGCGTGAACGGATTGAGCACATTGTTGGTGGCAACAGAACAGGTGATGCCCTCTTCCGCCAGCACATGCACGGGGGCCACGCCGGGCACGGCCCGGTATCCGGCATCGCGCCCGTTGAGATAAAGATCGGTGGAGGGCAGTGCCGTCACCGCCACGCCGCAGGACGACAGCAGGGCGACGTGGCGCCTGAACGCCGCCTCATCCATCGCTGCAAGCTTCGTCGCATGGCCGACCGCCACACGACCCTGCCAGCCGGCCTTTTCCGTGCGCCGGCAGATCTCCTCCAGATGCGACCAGGAGGGGTCGAGGTCGAAATCCAGGTGGAAATCGAGATCGACATCATGGGTAACCGCCATGGCAAACAAGGCGTCCATCTGCGCCGAGGGGTTGGTGTCCGTATAGGGGCAGCCGCCGAGCAGATCGGCGCCACTCGACAGCGCTTCTTCCAGCAGGTCTTGAGTTCCGGGATCGTTGGTCAGCCCCTCCTGCGGGAAAACGCAGATGGAAAGGTCGAGCGCAAAGGCATAATCGCGCTTCAGTTGCTGGATGGCCTCGAAACTGCGCAGTCCGGCGCGCGGATCCACCTCCACATGGGTGCGCATGTACATCGTGCCCTGCGTGATGGCCTTTTCGATGACGCGGGCGCCGCGCTCGTAGACATCCTCGACGGTAAAATCCCGCTTGAGGCGCGAGACGGCGGCAATCGCCCCCTTCAAACCGCCGCCGGCGTCGAGACAGCGGCAGATGAGGCAGGCCTTGTCGAGATGGATATGCGTATCGACGAAGCCCGGAAGGACAAGTCGCCCGCCCACGTCTTCTTCCATAGCCCCCGTTGCACCGGGTGAAATCCCGACACAGGCGATGCGGCCCTCGGCAATCCCGATATCCACCGGGGCGCTTTGGTCGCGCAACCGGGCATGGCGCAGCACGAGATCGTAATCCGGCCTTTCCGCACCGTTGCGAGACGTGTCATCGAAATCTGGGGTCATCACGCTTGCAACTCCGGGCGCGTTTCGCTTAAGCTGAAACTGTATGCACTTTTAGCCAAGGCTGACAACAGGGAGCCCCGCCATGCATGAGAATACCGAACGCGATCTGCAGGCGGTGAAGGATTATCTGGAGGCTTCGATGGCGCCGGATCCTGTGCGGGCGGCCAGCTTTGTCGCGCCGGAATTTCTCTGCCGCTTCACAGGCAATCGGGTGTTTCACACGCCCTCCGGCCCCACCGGCTTCAATGCGGCCCGCTATGCCTGGGTGAAGAAGCGCATCGAGCGCTATGACGTGGTGCCGGGCGAAACGGAAACCATCGTCTACAGCCTCGGCTTTCTCTATGGGGCCTGGCCGGATGGCACCGGTTTTGACCATAACCGCTATGTCGACCGGTTTGTCGTGCGCGACGGGCTGATCATCGAAACCGATGTGTGGAACGACAGCGCCGAGTGGATCCTGGATCCGAGTGTGGCCCGTCAGCCGGGCTCTGCCGCATAGGGTGCCAGGATATTCATGAGGTCGCGGCCGCGCGCATCGGATGGCTGAAGAAGCGCGCGAGAGGCCACGGCCTCCAGATGCGCTTCCATCATGTCTGCCGCCCTCTCCGCCGGCCCGCTGCGGATCGCCTCGATAAGATCGAGATGCTCGCTCACGGCACAGTCGGAGGAATGGGGCCGGCCGAAGGCCGAGAGTGCCAGGCCGGCGCGGTAACAGATTTCCGTCACATAGCGGATGAGGATCGGCTTTCCGGTCATCTCGGCAAGCGCGACGTGGAATTCGGTGGCAAGCCGGATGGCGGTGCCATCGGCGCCATGGCGCGCCTCATGCTCTGCCGCGATGATGGCCTGTAACTGCCTGACGTCGCGTTCGCTCAGCTTTCCCGCCAGATGCCGCACCACCTGCCGTTCCAGAACGATGCGCAGATCGAAGATGTCGCGCGCATCGGAAAAGGATGGGGCGGCAACGATGGCCATGCGGTTGCGCCGCAGGTCCACCAGTCCTTCGGCTGCAAGCTGGCCGAGCGCATGGCGGGCGATAGTGCGGCTGGCGCCAAACCGTTCGCCAAGCGCATCTTCCGGCAGCCGGTCTCCCGGCAACAGCGCACGCTCCAGGATCGCGCGGCGGATCGCCTTGCAGATGAGGGAGAGCCGATCTGCCTCGCCGCGGGCCGTCGTTTTCTTCGCTGCCATGCCGTGTCCTGCCTTCCCTGCCCTGCATACGGGCAATGGGCTTGAAATTCAACGCGGTCCGCCGCTTGCCAAGTGCCACATGGACTGGCAGGTTAGCTGCAAAGTGCATGCACTTTAGCGCGATCTGCCTGCCTGTCGAACGCCGTTCCTCGCGGGATGGCACGGCGATTGCGTTGTCCCACCCTATGTTATCAATGAGAACCAGACGAAATGACCCCAGAGCACCACAAAACCGCCGGCGGCATGGTTACCAGCCCGCATCCGCTGGCAAGTGCGGCGGGTGCGGCCGTGCTGGACGCCGGCGGCAATGCCATTGAAGCTGCCGTCGCCACAGCCGCCGTTCTGGCTGTGACCATGCCGCATTTCTGCGGGCTGGGTGGCGATGCCGTCTGGCTGGTGGCAGACCGCCAGGGGCGCAAAGCCTCGTTTCTCGGCATCGGGGCTGCGGCGCAAACCCTGCCCGCCTATGATCAGCCGATCCCGCTGAGGGGGCCGGGGTCTGCCATCACGTCGGCGGCTGCGGTCGATAGCTGGCAACATGCGCTGGACTACGGCGCGCGGCACTGGGGCGGACAGGCCGGTTTTTCGGCCTTGATCGCGCCGGCCATCCAGCTTGCCGAAGAGGGATATGCGCCGACGGCGTCACAAGGTTTTTGGCTTGATTTCCGCAACGAGGAGATTGCGCAGTGGCCGGGATTTTGCGCGATTTTCGACCACCGCGCCAGGAGCGGCCCGTTTCGACAGCCGCAATTGGCCGAAAGCCTGCGGCTTCTTGCCAGAGACGGTGCCCGCTCGTTCTATGAAGGCGAATTGGCCAGACGGATCGCGGATGGACTTCTCGCTGCCGGATCGCCGCTCACGCTGCAGGATCTGGCGCAAACCCGCACCCGCACGGCAGAACCCGCGACGCTCGACTATCGCGGCCTGACACTTCTGGCGCCACCGCCGCCCACTCAAGGTGTCTCGACCCTTGCCATTCTCGGCATCCTGTCCCGCTTTGATCTGAAAAATCTTCCGGCGGAAGGCAGCGCGCGCTACCATCTGATCGTGGAGGCCGTGAAACAGGCGTTTCTCGACCGTGGCCGGATTGCCGATGGCGACGTCGAGGCGATTGCCGCCTCCTGCCTTGACCCCGCCCGTCTGGATGCCAAGGCGGCAGCCATTCAGCCCGAAGCGGCGCTCCCCTGGCCGCATCCCTATCAGCACGGGGATACGGTGTTTTTCGGCGTGGTGGATGGCAAGGGTAACAGTGCAAGCGTCTTGCAAAGCACCTATTTCGACTGGGGAAGCGGCGTCGTGGTCGGCGATACCGGCATTCTCTGGCAAAACAGGGGCGCTGCCTTTTCCATCGATCCGGCGCATCCCAATGCCGTCGCGCCGGGAAAACGGCCGTTTTATACCTTAAACCCCGGCATGGCGCTGAAGTATGGGCGTCCGCACCTGATCTATGGCACGCAGGGCGCTGATGGTCAGCCGCAAACGCTGGCCGTGCTGCTGACGGGCCTGATCGACCACGGCATGAGCCCGCACCAGGCCCTGGCGCAGCCGCGCTTCCTGCTCGGCAAGACATTTTCCGACGGTCGCGACAGCCTGAAGCTCGAAGCCTCGCTTCCGCATACCGTCATTGACGACATGGCAGCCCGCGGCCATGTCGTTGCGCCTCTTGCTGCCCTTTCGCCCCTGTTTGGCCAGGCGGGCGTCATCCGTATAGAGGATAGCGGCGATGTCATCGGTGCCCACGATCCGCGCGGCGAAGGTTTGGCTGTTGCCGCCCAGAACAGGCCCGGCTGACGCCTGTTCGCATCGGCAATCGCCCGCTGACCGTACCGTTTCCGTGCCCGCCAAAAGCCGCTTACGACTGCCAGTCCGCCAGTCTTGCGGCAATCTGCGCCACCACGCCGTCAAGGCTCTGGTCAATATCGACGGTGATGGCATGTTCGTCGGCCGCCGGCGGTTCAAGCGCGGCAAACTGGCTGTCGAGCAGCGTCGTCGGCATGAAATGGTCGGTGCGCGCACCCATGCGGGCCGAAATCACCGCGCGCGATCCGGAAAGATGCACGAAGATCACCGGACCTTCGGCCTTGGCGCGGATATGGTCACGGTAGATGCGCTTCAGCGCCGAGCAACCGATGATCAGCCTGCCATCCGCCTTGGCCAGCGCCTCGCCCACCAGCGTCAACCAGGGCCAGCGGTCGTCATCGTTCAGCGCCTCGCCCCTGCTCATCTTTTCGATATTGGCTTTCGGGTGCAGGTCGTCACCATCGAAATAGCGGGCGCCGATCTTTCCTGCCAGCGCCTCGCCGACGGAGGACTTGCCGGACCCGGCGACCCCCATCAGCACGAGGCGCTGCGTCGCGTCAGAGAGACGCTGTGATTCCACCGTCGACATAAAGCACGTGTCCATTCACAAAAGAGGAAGCCTCGGAGCTCAGAAAGATGCAGGCGCCGACGAGTTCCTCGACCTTTCCCCAGCGGGCCGCCGGCGTGCGCTTTTCCAGCCAGGCCGAAAAGGCAGGATCGGCGACAAGCGCGGCATTGAGCGGAGTGTCGAAGTACCCGGGCGCAATCGCATTGCACTGAAGACCATGTTTCGCCCAGTCGGTGGCCATGCCCTTCGTCAGGTTGGCAACCGCACCCTTGGTTGCCGTATAGGGCGCGATGCCCGGGCGGGCAAGGGCGGTCTGGACGCTGGCAATGTTGATGATCTTGCCGCGGCCGCGCGCGATCATGTGGCGGGCGACCGCCTGGCCAACATTGAACACGCTCGATACATTGGTCCGCATCAGGCGCTCGAACGCATCGGCCGGAAAATCTTCGAGCGGCGTGCGGTGCTGCATGCCGGCATTGTTGACCACGATGTCGATGGCACCCTGCCCCGCTTCGAAACCATCCACCGCCGCCTTTACGGCTGCATGATCGGTGGCGTCAAAGGCAAGCGTCTGGACGCCACCCAGTTCAAGCGAGGCTGCCGCAAGCTTCCCGCCATCGCGTCCGTTGAGCACGACGGTTGCGCCGGCTGCCTGCAATCCCTTGGCGAGCGCAAAGCCGATGCCTTGCGACGAACCGGTCACCAAGGCGCGTTTTCCGGCCAGATTGAACAATTCAAGGCTCATGCTTTCCTCCCTCACCTCATGCTGTGGAGGCATTTATGGTATCGATAACAGGCAAGTCAAGCGACGGGACCTGCCTGCAATTCCTCGTCAAAATGGGGCAGGCTAGGCGATAATCCACCCGGCACCGAAGCAAGGGTGCGGCGTCAGGTGCGCACCGTGAACTGCACGCGATCGGCGGGAAAGCGCGTGATGGCGAACTGGATGGGAACGGCTTCGAGATCGGTATTGAGCGCCTTGGTGACGAGCACGATAGCGCCCGGCGTCAGGCCGAGATCGGCCACGTCGTCCGGTTCGGCATGCACGGCGGAAATCTCGGTCACATCGCGCAGGTAATCGGCGACATCGAAGGCGGCGAGCGCCCGGGTGATCGAGCCGGACTTCTGAAACACCGTATCGATGCCGGAAAACCGGTCGGCCGGAAACCAGCTTGTCGCGCGTGACAGCGCCCGCCCATCCGCCTTGCGCACGGTTTCGAGCCGGATCAGCCGGGTGCCGGGGGCAACCTTCAGCCATCGGGAGAGGTCCGCATTGGCCGCTTCCTCCCGCGCCGACAAGAGAACGCCCTGCAGGTCGCGCGCCTGCTCGCCGATGCCCTGCGTGAAGCGGGTGCGCCGGCTGATGGGAAAATCGAACTTGTCGCGCTGGGCAATCAGTGTGCCGCGCCCCTGCTCTGCCCGGACGATGCCTTCCTGGGAAAGCGCCGCAAGGGCCGCCCGCACCGTGTGACGGTTGACGGCAAATTCTTCCGCCAATGCGGTTTCAGCCGGGACGCGGCCGGTGACGTCATAGTCGCCCGCGGCGATATTCGCGCGAATGCGGTCGGCAATCTGGCGCCAGAGCGCCACGCCTTTCTGTCGCTGGATCATTTTGCTCCTTGTCATAAGCCCGTCATGCCTGCAGGGTATCTCTACACTAAATTGTATGGTTGTCTATATTATTAGACAATATGAGGCTGACGATGAACAAAGCTCTGAACAGTCCGCACGAGACCGGTCGCAAGCGCGGTCTCGACCTCCTTGCCCGGGCCACCCGTCCGGAACTCGAGGCCGCCTGGCAGGCGCTCGCCGATAGACCCGGCCATGAATTGCTGCGGGGGCCCGAAACCGGCCTCGTCATGGTGCGTGGTCGCATCGGGGGTGGCGGTGCGCCCTTCAATCTCGGCGAAACCACCGTCAGCCGCGCCACGGTGAGGGTGGCCGACGGCACCGTGGGCCATGGCTACCGTCTGGGCACGGACCGGCGCGCGGCAGAACTTGCCGCCCTTTTCGATGCGCTCGGCCAGAACGAACGGCACCGGGATTTTGTCGAAACCAGCCTGCTTGCCCCGATCGAACAACGGCAGGCGGCGGATGCCGCCCGGCGCGAAAACGAGACAGCGGCGACGAAGGTGGATTTCTTCACCATGGTGCGAGGAGAAGACTGATGGACAACAGGAATGAAGGTTTCACCGGTGGTTTTCCGGATGCCGTCTACAACAGCCAGACGGTGTTTCGCACCCTGATGGATTGCATGGCGCGGCCCGGTAGTCTTGGCCTTGTCACGCCCGAGCTTATGCCGCCCGCCCCGCTTGGTGTCGCAGCCGGCGCCCTGATGCTGACCCTTTGCGACCACGACACGCCGGTCTGGCTGTCGCCGAAGATCGCGCAATCGAACGTTCCCGGCTGGCTTGCCTTCCATTGCGGCGCGCCGCTGACGCGGGAAAAGAGCGAGGCGCGCTTCGCCTTTCTGGAGGCCGGTGCGCACCTTCCCGCCATCGCTCATTTCGCGCTCGGCGCCCAGGACTATCCGGATCGCTCCACCACGCTGGTAATCGAGATCGAGGCGCTGGACGGCGGGCGTCCGCTGAACCTGACCGGCCCCGGCATCCGTGACGTCACGCATCTGGCGCCACGGGGGCTCCCGGCGGAATTCCTTGCCCAGTGGACGGACAACCGGGCGCTGTTTCCCCGCGGTCTCGACGTGGTGTTGACCACAGGCCGGCAGATGATCGGCCTGCCGCGCACCTGCAAGATTACCGCACTGGAGGTGTAAGCCATGTATGTTGCCGTCAAAGGTGGCGAAACCGCCATTGCCAATGCCCACCGCCTGCTGGCCGACCGCCGTCGCGGAGACCGCTCGCTCCCCAGCCTCACCATCGGCCAGATCATCGAACAGTTGGGCCTTGCCGTGGATCGCGTGATGGCGGAAGCCTCGCTTTATGACCGGTCGCTGGCCGCCCTTGCGCTCAAACAGGCGCGCGGCGACATGATCGAGGCGATCTTTCTGCTGCGCGCCTACCGCACGACGCTGCCGCGCTTCGGCACCTCTTTGCCCATCGAAACGGGCCGGATGCAGGTGGAGCGGCGCGTGTCTGCCACCTACAAGGACCTGCCGGGCGGCCAGCTTCTCGGACCCACCTTCGATTATACGCACCGCCTGCTCGATCCAGCACTTCTGGATGACGAGACCGTTGAGGAGCCGGTGCAGCGTGAAAGCGACGGGACGCCCGTCATGCGCGTCTCCGACATCTTGGATGGCGAAGGCCTGATCGAGCCCGATGGCGAGATGCCTGAGGATCATCTGGCTGGCGACATCACTCGCGAGCCGATGGAGTTTCCGATGCCGCGCGATCTGCGCTTGCAGGCGCTTGCCCGCGGCGACGAAGGCTTCCTGCTCGCGCTCGCCTATTCCACCCAGCGCGGTTACGGGCGCACACACCCCTTCGTCGGCGAAATCCGCATGGGGCTTGCCGATGTGGAGTTCGAGGTGCCGGAGCTCGGCTTTGCCGTTTCGCTCGGAGAGATCCGTGTCACCGAGTGCCAGATGGTCAACCAGTTCAAGGGGTCTGCCAAGGCGCCGCCGCAGTTTACCCGCGGTTACGGCCTGGCCTTCGGCCAGAGTGAACGCAAGGCCATGTCGATGTCACTGGTCGACCGGGCACTGCGCACGGAAGAATTCGGCGAAGACGTGGTGGCACCGGCGCAGGACGAGGAATTCGTCATCTCCCATTGCGACAACGTGCAGGCGACCGGTTTCGTCGAGCACCTGAAGCTGCCGCATTACGTGGATTTCCAGGCCGAACTCGATTTGGTCCGGCGCATGCGCGCAAAACACGCCGCCGATCAGAACACGGATACAGACCAGCAGGAGGCTGCCGAATGAGCATGCCAGCAACCGAACTTGCCGCCTACAATTTTGCCTATCTGGATGAACAGACCAAGCGGATGATCCGCCGCGCCATCCTGAAAGCCATTGCCATTCCCGGCTACCAGGTGCCATTCGCCTCGCGCGAAATGCCAATGCCCTATGGCTGGGGCACCGGCGGTGTGCAGGTGACAGCCGCCATCCTCGGCCCGCAGGATGTGCTGAAGGTCATCGACCAGGGTGCCGACGACACCACCAATGCGGTCTCCATCCGCGCTTTCTTCCAGAAGGTCGCCAATGTCGCCGTCACCACCCACACGGGCGAGGCAACCGTCATCCAGACCCGCCACCGTATCCCCGAGGACATGCTGCGGGAGGGCCAGGTGCTCGTCTATCAGGTGCCGATCCCGGAACCGCTGCGCTTCCTCGAACCGCGCGAGACCGAAACGCGAAAGATGCATGCGCTGGAAGAATACGGCCTGATGCATGTGAAGCTCTACGAAGATATCGCCCGCCACGGCCGCATCGCCACCACCTATGCCTATCCGGTGAAAGTTGGCGGCCGTTACGTGATGGACCCCTCGCCGACGCCGAAATTCGACAATCCGAAAATGCACCGCTCCGAAGCCCTGCAGCTCTTCGGCGCCGGCCGCGAAAAGCGCATCTATGCGGTGCCGCCGTTTACCGATGTCGTCAGCCTCGATTTCGAGGACCATCCGTTCGAGGTGCAGAGCTTTGACAAGCCCTGCGCGCTCTGCGGCGCCCGCCATGTCTATCTGGACGAAGTGGTGCTGGATGACAGGGGTGGACGCATGTTCGTCTGCTCCGACACCGATTATTGCGAAACACGGCGCGCCGAAGGCCATGTCGGGGAGATGCTGGGCCAGAGCCAGGAGGCTGCGGAATGAGTACGAACCCGCTTTTGAAGGTCAGCGACCTCTCCAAATTCTACGGCAGCCGCATCGGCTGCAGCGCAGTGTCGTTTGATCTCTGGCCGGGTGAAGTGCTGGCGGTGGTCGGCGAATCCGGTTCCGGCAAGACGACGCTGCTCAACTGCCTGTCCACGCGGCTGATGCCCTCCACCGGCTGCGTGCAATATCATATGCGCGACGGCGAATACCGTGATCTCTACCGCATGAGCGAGGCGGAACGACGTTTCCTCATGCGCACCGACTGGGGTTTTGTTCACCAGAACCCCGCCGATGGACTGCGCATGACGGTGTCGGCTGGCGCCAATGTCGGCGAACGGCTGATGGCCGTGGGAGACCGGCATTATGGCCGCATTCGCCAGACGGCAACGGAATGGCTGGAGCGGGTGGAAATCTCTGAGGATCGTATCGATGACCAGCCGCGCGCCTTTTCCGGCGGCATGCGCCAGCGTCTGCAGATTGCCCGCAATCTCGTGACTTCGCCCCGCCTCGTCTTCATGGATGAGCCGACGGGCGGGCTGGATGTCTCGGTCCAGGCGCGCCTTCTCGATCTCGTGCGCGGCCTCGTCAACGATCTCGGCCTCTCGGCCATTGTCGTCACGCATGATCTGGCGGTCGCCCGTCTTCTCTCGCACCGGATGATGGTGATGAAGGACGGCCATGTCATCGAACATGGCCTCACCGACCGCGTCCTCGACGATCCGCGCGAGCCTTATACGCAGCTGCTCGTCTCCTCGATCCTGCAAGTGTGACGGAGAAACTCCATGCCCACGCCCCTTATCGTTTCTGAAGTCGCCAAGAGCTTTACCATGCACCTGCGTGGCGGACTGAAGCTGCCCGTGGTTGCCAACGTCTCCTTCTCGGTTGCAAGCGGCGAATGCGTCGTGCTCGGCGGCCCCTCCGGCATCGGCAAAAGCTCGATCCTCAAAATGCTCTACGGCAATTATGCCGTGGATTCAGGCCAGATCCTGATCACCCATGCGGATAAAACCATCGATATTGCCAGCGCTGATCCGCGCGTGGTGCTGGATGTCCGCCGGTCAGCACTCGGCTACGTCAGCCAGTTTCTGCGCACCGTGCCGCGCGTCTCGGCGCTTGATGTGGTGGCAGAGCCGCTTGTTGCGCGCGGCTTTGCAGCAGAAGACGCGCGCGAACGGGCCGCTGAGCTTCTCGCCCGGCTGAACCTTCCGCGCGATCTCTGGCAATTGCCGCCCGCTACTTTTTCCGGCGGCGAGCAGCAGCGCGTCAATATCGCGCGTGGCTTCATCACCGACCATGCCATCCTCCTCCTCGACGAGCCGACCGCCTCGCTGGATGCCGCCAACCGTAAGGTGGTGGTCGAGATGATCAGGGCCAAGAAGGCGGCGGGCGTCGCTCTCCTCGGCATCTTCCACGATGAGGAAGTGCGCGAGGCCGTTGCCGACCGCATCCTGGACGTCACCGCATTTTCACCGCGAAAGGCTGCCGCATGAGGACGAAGCTTGGACTTGAACCCTTCATCCATGAGGGCGCCACGATCAGCGACTGCACGCTTGGCCGCTATACGGAAGTCGGCGAACGCTGCCGTCTCGCCGAAGTGGAGATGGGCGATTATTCCTATATCGAGCGTGACGGCGCCGTCTGGTGCGCCACGATCGGCAAGTTCGTCAATATCGCAGCCGCCGTGCGCATCAACGCCACCAACCACCCGATGTGGCGGGCAACGCTGCACCACTTCACCTATCGGGCCGCCAGCTACTTCGAGGGTGCCGAGGACGAGCATGACTTCTTCAACTGGCGGCGCGAAAATCGCATCACCATCGGGCACGATGTCTGGATCGGTCATGGGGCGACCGTCCTGCCGGGCGTCGCCATCGGCAATGGCGCGGTGATCGGCGCAGGCGCCGTCGTTTCCAAGGACGTCGCACCCTATACGATTGTCGGCGGCGTACCGGCAAAGCTCATCCGCGAACGCTTTCCCGCAGACATTGCCGCCCGCATGGCAGCCCTTGCCTGGTGGGACTGGGACCATGACCGGCTTTTTGCAGCGCTTGCCGATTTCCGGGCGCTGACGGCTGAAGAATTTCTCCAGAAATACGCATGATTACCTTTTCTAATCAATAACTTGAAAGGCTTCACAGAACCTACACAAATCCGACATTCGCGCTTTACACTGCTGCGCTAGCGATGGTCCGAGAGCATGATGCGCAAGGGAAAGACGATGGACTTCAGACTGATCAACGTCACGCGGACGTTCGGCAAGAATACCGCCGTCGACGCTGTTTCCCTCGATATTCCCTCCGGCCAGATGGTCGGCGTCATCGGACGCTCCGGTGCCGGCAAATCGACGCTGCTGCGCATGATCAACCGGCTGGCCGATCCGACCTCCGGCAGCATCCTGTTCGGCGGCACCGATGTGTCGAAACTCAAGGGCAAGCCGCTGCGCGACTGGCAGCGCGATTGCGCCATGATCTTCCAGCAGTTCAATCTCGTGCCGCGCCTGGACGTTCTCACAAACGTGCTGCTTGGACGCCTCAACCATCGCTCCACGACGCTCAGCATCCTCAACATCTTTACCCGCGAGGAGCGGCTGATGGCGATTGCAGCGCTGGAGCGCCTCGGCATCGAGCAGACGGCCTTGCAGCCGGCCGGCACGCTGTCGGGTGGCCAGCAGCAGCGCGTCGCCATTGCCCGTGCGCTGATGCAGTCGCCGAAAATGGTGCTGGCGGACGAGCCGATCGCCTCGCTCGATCCGTTGAACGCCAAGATCGTCATGGATGCGCTGCGCGCCATCAACGAGAGCGAAGGCATTACCGTGATCACCAACCTCCACACGCTGGATACGGCGCGCAGCTATTGCGAGCGCATCATCGGCATGGCGCGCGGTCGCGTGGTGTTTGACGGCAAGCCCTCGGAGCTGACGGCAGCGGCCGTGCAGGAGATCTACGGCGCCGATAAGGACGGCGCCGGCATCGATGAAAGCATGACCTCGACCAGCATCAACATTCCAGCGGCCGCACACGGCGCCGCAGACACGCCATCCCCGGAGCACAGGTCGCTCGCACAAGCCGGCGCCTAGTTCCGACCCGATCGCCAGCCCGCGTCAAGGGCAAGACGTTCTTGAAAGCTATTCACGCATTCCGCTCTCACAGGAGATGAACTCATGTTGAAGAAGACCCTTCTTGCCGCCGTCGCACTTCTGTCGCTCGCCGGCGCCTCCCATGCCCAGGACGTCAAGGAATTCCGCATCGGCCTGATCGGCGGCGAAAACGAAGCCGACCGTCTGCGCAACAACCAGTGCCTGGTCGATCACCTGAAGCAGGAATTCGGCTTCGAGAAGGTTTCGCTGTTCCCGGCCGCCGATTATGACGGCGTCATCCAGGGCCTCCTGGGCGGCACGCTCGATTACGCAGAACTCGGCGCTTCCGGCTATGCCAAGGCCTATCTCTCCAATCCGAAGTCTATCGAGCCGATCCTGACGACCGTCCAGACCGACGGCTCGATGGGCTATTACTCGATCATGGTGGCCCGCAAGGATTCCGGCATGACCAAGGTCACCGACATCAAGGGCAAGAAGCTCGGTTTTGCCGATCCGGACTCCACCTCCGGCTACCTGATCCCGACGGTCACGCTGCCGGCAGCCCTCGGCGGCAAGCCGGTCAAGGAATATGTCGGTTCGACCGGTTTTGGCGGCGGCCATGAAAACCTCGTTCTCGAAGTCTTGAAGGGCACGTTCGATGCCGGCACGACCTTCGGTTCGGGCGTTGGCAACTTCAAGGACGGCTACACCTCGGGCAACCTGCGCAAGATGGCCGACAAGGGCATCGTCAACATGGACGACCTGGTCGAACTGTGGAAGTCGCCGCTCATCCCGAACGGCCCGGTCGTCGTTCGCTCCTCTCTCTCGGCAGACATGAAGAAGAAGCTGACCGCCTACATGATGGCGCTGCCGAAGACGGATCCCAAGTGCTTCTCGGCCATCGAAGGCGGCGATTTCAAGGGCTTCGCCGAAGTCAACGAGAGCTTCTACAAGCCGATCATCGACGCCCGCAAGGCAACCATCGGCGGCTGATCGGCTCGCGCCTCGACCCCTTTCAGTCGCCGGAGCCTTATCCTCCGGCGACTGATCCGCTGTGACAGTCCAGCACACCCCCCAGCCAATGGTAGTTCCCGCGATGCAGACCAGTCCGACCCTTGCTCCTCTGGGAGAACGCGGCGCCCAGATCGAGGCGCATTGGCAGGTTCTGGCGCGCGGGCGTCGCCGTTACACCATTCTCAGCCTCGTCGTCTTGTTTGTGGCGCTCACCGGTTCGCTGTGGTTTGCCAATGACAGCAATTCCGGCAAGTTCCTCGACCGGTTGCCGCACCTGTTTGATTTTGTCGAAATGCTCGTTCCGCGTGACGGCATGGAAATCTGGCGGGCGCTGTTTGATCTGCCCTCGCCCTATTTCGACGGCAGCCTGCAATATGATTACCCGGACGGGCGCTACTATATCACTCAGAGCCTCTACATTCCGGAATATTTCTACAAGATGGCCGAGACGCTGAACATTGCGCTCGCCTCCACCATCATCGGGTTCTTCTTCGGCTCCATCCTGTCCTTCCTTGCCGCGCGCAACATGATGAAGAACGTCTGGATCCGCGGCCCCGTGCGCCGGTTCATGGAAATCCTGCGCGCCTTTCCCGAGATCGTGCTCGCCGGCTTCTTTCTCGCCATCCTGTCGCTCGGGCCGATCCCGGCGATGATTGCCGTCTCCATCCACACCATCGGTGCCCTTGGAAAACTCTTCTTCGAGGTGATCGAAAACGCCGACATGCGACCCGACGAGGGGTTGAAGGCGGCCGGTGCCAGCTGGATCGAGCGCGTCTGGTTTGCCATGGTGCCGCAGGTCATGCCGAACTTCGTCAGCTATTTCCTGTTGCGGCTGGAGATCAACGTGCGCGCCTCCACCATTATCGGTGCGGTCGGCGGCGGCGGCATCGGCGAGCAGCTTCGCCTGTCGATCACCCGCGGCCATGAGGCCAAGACGCTTGCGATCGTGCTTCTGCTTTTGTTGACCATCATCGCCGTGGACCAGCTATCCGCCTGGCTGCGCCGCAAGCTGGTGGGCGATCAGGCCTTCCGTCCGGTCGTGTGAGGAGGAAATCATGCAGAGCCTGTCCGCCACCGATCTCGACGCCGTTGCCGCCCGCCATCCGCATCTGGTCACCGCCTCCGTCTGGAGCCGGTTCCGGATCCCGCTGATCTTGACCGGCGGCATTCTCTACCTTGCCTTCTGCTCCTGGCTGTTTTCCGTCCCCCAGGTGATGTCCTCGGCCAACTGGACCATTGCCGGCAACTATCTTGCCGACTGGGTCTCCTATGAGGAGCGCCCGACGATCGCGATCCGGGATGATGCCACGATGAAGGTGGAATTTTCCCGCTTCGATCCGATCGGCCCCAATCCGAACCCGGACTGGCTGCAGGCGAAGCGCGAGACGATCACCCGCACCGTCACCACGCCAGCACCGGCCACTGCTGCCGGCGCTGCGGCCTCCACCTTCTCCTTCATGGCCCCGGCCCCCTCCTCTGCGACAGCAACTGCCACGGCTGCCACCACCGAGACGGTGAGCGAGGAGGTGGTGACGCATGCCGTGGTGCAGATGAACCCGGAGGCTACCATCGAGGTTGCCCCGCCCGGCGTCACCGTCACCCGCTCCGGCGAAACGCTTGCCATTTCGCTTGCGAAGGATAGCGTGCAGGCATCCGGTCCGCTTCCCGCGTGGGCAACGCAGCGCGCGCCGGGCGAAAAGATCGTGGTCGCTTTCGGCTTTTCCGGCTGGGCGGAGGTGCGAAGCGATGCGGTCATCGTCCACAAGCGTTATCTCGGCTGGCCGGGTTTTCTGTTCGACATCGACTCGCCTTATTTCGGCAAGTCGCTTAGCGAGGTCTGGACGCTGATCCGCTCGGACACGCGGCTTGATCCGACCCGCAGCAATCTGGATCTCGCCATCGACAACATTCTCTACAATCCATCCTGGCAGCATCTCGATGTCTGGACAAAGCTGTTCCAGACCATCGTCATGGCCTTTGTCGGTACGCTGCTTGCCTCTGTCGTCGCCTTTCCGCTTTGCTTCATCGCTGCGCGCAACATCACGCTCAACCGTCCAGTCAATCAGCTGGTCAAGCGCTTCTTCGATTTCCAGCGCTCGGTCGACATGCTGATCTGGGCACTGTTCTTCACCCGCGCCTTCGGCCCCGGGCCGCTCGCCGGCATTTCGGCGATCTTCTTCACCGATACGGGAACGCTTGGAAAACTCTATTCGGAGGCGCTGGAAAACATCGACGACAAGCAGCGCGAGGGCATCAAGTCGGTCGGCGCGCCGCCGCTTGCCGTGCAGCGTTTCGGTGTCCTGCCGCAGGTCCTGCCGGTCTTTGCCAGCCAGGCGCTCTACTTCTGGGAAAGCAACACCCGCTCGGCCACCATTATCGGGGCGGTCGGTGCCGGCGGCATCGGTCTCAAGCTCTGGGAAGCGATGCGCACCAACACCAACTGGAAGAACGTCGCCTACATGGTGATCCTCATCCTCATCGTCGTCTTCATCTTCGACGCCATCTCGAACGCGCTGCGCTCACGCCTCATCGGCAAGCGCAACCACTGACTTTTTGACCGGCGCGGCCTGCGCCACCTGCATCTGGAAAACCGTCATGCCCGAAATCATTCTGTCCAACGCCCGAATCGTTCTCGAAGACCGCCTCATCGAAGGCAGCGTCCGCATCGTCGACGGCAAAATTGCCGATATCGCGGAAGGATCGAGCGCGCTTGGCGAGGATTTCGGGGGCGATTATCTGATTGCCGGCCTGGTGGAACTGCACACCGACCATCTGGAAGCCCATTATTCGCCGCGTCCGGGCGTGCGCTGGAACAAGATTTCCGCCATCCAGTCGCACGATGCGCAGGTGGTCACGTCAGGCATCACCACCGTGTTCGATTGCCTGCGCATGGGCTCGGACGAGGACGGAGGTTTCAAGGCCGGCGAAATGCGCGACATGGCCGATGCCATCCATCTGGCGCAACAGGAAGACCGGCTGCGTGCCGACCATCTTCTGCACCTGCGCTGCGAGGTATCCTCAGCCGACGTGCTGGAGCATATCGCCGATTTCGAGGAAGATCCGGCCGTCAGGCTTGTGTCGCTGATGGACCATGCGCCGGGCCAGCGCCAGTTCCAGACGATGGAGCACTATACGCTCTATTACAAAAGCAAACGCGGCCTTTCGGACGAGGAATTCCAGCGGTTCGTCGCGCGTCGGCAAGAATCCTCGGCGCGCTATTCCGGCCCGCACCGCGACCATCTGGCCGCCCTTTGCCATCGTCGCGGCATCACCGTCGCAAGCCATGACGATGCCACGCTCGACCACGTCGATGAGGCTGTGGCCTACGGCGTCAAGCTGGCAGAATTCCCCACGAGCCTCGATGCCGCCGATGCCTCGCACAAGGCCGGCATGAGCGTCTTGATGGGCGCGCCGAACGTGGTGCGCGGAAAATCGCATTCCGGCAATATTGCCGCGCGCGATCTGGCCGAACGCGGCGTGCTCGACGTGCTGTCTTCCGATTACGTGCCGTTCAGCCTGCTCCACGCGCCTTTCGTTCTGGCAGACGAGATCGAAAGCCTGTCTCTGCCGCAGGCGCTCGCCATGGTGACGGCAACGCCGGCGCGTACCGTCGGGCTCGAAGATCGCGGCCGCATTGCGCCCGGCCTTCGCGCCGATCTCGTGCGGGTTCGCCGCACGGACGGTGTGCCGGTCGTGCGTTCCGTCTGGCGCGAAGGCCAGCGCGTGGCCTGAGCGGCACAGGATTACTGCGAGGCGCGAAGGCGGCTTTCGACGAGAAGGCCGCTTTCATCCAGGATCGGATGGGCGACAGAGACGATATGCGCATTGATGCGCTTCAGGTCGCGCAGAAGATCGAGATGCAGCGAGCTGGTCTGCAGGCTTTCCAGCCGACCATCCTGCAGACGCTTCAGGTGGCGCTCGGCGGATTCCTTTTCCATGCGCCGCACCTCCACCTTCACCTCCATCATGTGACGGGCAAGGTCAAAATCGCGGGTCACGAAAATCGTCTGCGCCACGCGCAGGTTGTCGATGGTAAGCGTCATCAGCCGCATCAGTTCGTCATAGCCGTCGTCGGAGAACTTGAGGCCGAGCGAGATCTTCTTGACGACCTGCGGCAACAGGCCCTTTTCGATGATGTCGCCGATGTGTTCCAGGTTGATGGCATAGTCGATGATGTGGATCGAGCGGCGGCTGTTGTCTTCGCTGAGGCCGACGCGCGAGAGCATGGAGAGATAGACCTTCACCTCCTGCTGCAGCGTATCGACGCGGTGTTCCAGCTGCGCCACTTCGGTGAGCTGGGAGAGATCGTTCTGGGTGAAGGCATCCGATGTCTTCATCAGCATGCGCTCGATGAGATCGCCGACGCCCAGCACTTCGCGCGTGGCACTGGTCAGTGCAACGACGGGGCTGGACAGTTCCTCGCGGTCGAGGAATTTTGGCGCAAGATCGGGCCGCACCTCTTCCGGTATCAGACGCGCCATCCAGCCGGAAAGCACTGTCGAGAAGGGCCAGGCCACCAGGGCAAGCGCGAGGTTGAAGGCCAGATGCGCATCGACCGGCAGCATGGCGCCGGGTGTCGGCAGCATTTCCAGAAGCATGGCGCCGTAGCCGGCAAGCGGCAGCACCAGCAGGCAGCCGATGCCGCGCACGATGAGATTGCCAAGCGTGACGCGGCGCGCCGAGGATGCTGCAGAAAGCGACGCCATATAGGGCGGAATGGCGCCGCCAAAATTTGCCCCAAGCACGAGGACGAGGATCAGCGCTGTCGGAACCGCGCCGGTTGCCGCAACCGACAGGATCAGCACTACGGCGGCAAGGCTGGACGAGGACAGGAAGGCAATGGAAGCTGCAAGCGCAAAGGCGACCGGCCAGGCATTGTCCAGAAGGCCGATGAAGGCGAAGAGCGCCTGCGATTCCCGCAAAGGTTCGGTGGCAGCACTCATCAGATGCAGCGACAGAAGCATGATGCCGATGCCGATCAGCGCAGCGCCTAGCCCCTGCCGGTTGCTGGCCCGGCTGCGGTGAAAGCCGATGCCGACGAGGATGAGGAGCGGCGACAGCCAGCCGATGCCAAAGCCGACGATCCATGCGGTGATGGCGGTGCCGACATTGGCGCCGAGAAGGACGATCTGGGCCATGCGCGGCCGGATGAGGTCTCGTTCCACGAAGGAAGCGGTCATCAACGCGGTTGCCGTCGAGCTTTGCAGCGCAATCGTGGCGAAGAGGCCGGAGACGAAGGATCGCAATCCATTGCGGGTGCCCGTGGAAAGGCCCGTGCGCAACTGCGCGCCAAAGGCCCGCGACACGCCGTCCTTGACCTGCGACAGACCGAAGAGCAGCAGGGCCACGGCTCCGAACAGGTTGATCATGACGGCGGTTGAGCTCATCCCTCCGGCCTTTCTCGTTTCTCCGCTGCCCTCCTCCCGGCACAGGAGTATGCAGGCAAAGGTCTCTGCAAACGGTTTACAGGCAGATTGCCACGAACTGCCACATTCCGATTTCGCCAACCCGTCATAGGCGGGTGACTGGGCGACATGATGGTCGCCCGGTCAGCGATCAATGGCCGGCAAGACGCGCGCCGCCTGCATCAAACAGATGGATGTCTTGGCTATGCGCCGCAACCGTCATCTGCGCGCCGCTCTCGATCTGCGAACGGCCGGAGACGCGAAATGCGATGTCCTGTCCGGATGACAGCTTGCCATAGACATAGCTTTCGGCGCCCACCAGTTCCACGGCGCCGACGGTCACGGCCGCGCGCAAGGCATAGTCTGCGACTTGTCCATCGCTGACCACCTTCAGGTCCTCCGGGCGAATGCCGATGGTTGCCGCCTCCGCAACACCGGAGAGGTCGAAACCGCCGCGGGCACGGTCCAGAAGGTTCATCGAGGGCGAACCGATAAAGGTGGCGACGAAGGTTGTCGCGGGCTTCTCGTAAAGCTCGATCGGTGTGCCGACCTGCTCGATATGCCCACCGTTCAGCACCACCAGCCGGTCGGCAAGCGTCATCGCTTCCATCTGGTCGTGGGTCACGTAGACGCTGGTGGTGGCGAGCGCCCGCTGCAGGCGTTTGATTTCAACGCGCATCTGCACGCGAAGTTTCGCATCAAGGTTCGACAGCGGCTCGTCGAACAGGAAGGCCGAGGGTTCGCGCACAATGGCGCGGCCCATGGCGACGCGCTGGCGCTGGCCGCCGGAGAGCTGGCGCGGCTTGCGCTCCAGATACTGTTCGATCTCCAGCGTGGCTGCTGCCTTTTTGATGCGCGCCTCGATGACGTCGGCCGGCGTGTTGCGGTTCTTCAGGCCATAGGCGAGGTTCTGGTAGACCGTCATATGCGGATAGAGCGCATAGTTCTGGAACACCATGGCGATATCGCGCTCGGACGGCTCCAGCGTGTTGACGACGCGGTCTCCGATAGAAATTTCGCCGGATGTGATGCTTTCCAGCCCGGCAATCATGCGCAAAAGCGTGGACTTGCCGCAGCCGGAGGGGCCAACAAGCACCAGCAGTTCGCCATCGGCGATATCGAGCGAGACGCCCTTGATGGTTTCCACCGTGCCGGCATAGGTCTTGCGGACATTGTTGAGGGTGATCTTGGCCATTACTTTTCAGTCTCCACAAGGCCTTTCACGAACCAGCGCTGCATCAGGACCACCACCAGAATGGGCGGGATGATGGCGACGATCGCCGTGACCATGACATAATTCCAGGGGGTAGAAGCGTCGGCGAAATCCACCATCTTGCGAAGGCCGATGATGATCGTTGCCATCTGCGCATCGTTGGTGACCAGCAGCGGCCACAGATACTGCGTCCAGCCGTAGATGAAGAGGATGACGAAGAGCGCTGCGATATTGGTGCGCGACAGGGGCAGCAGGATATCCTTCATGAAGCGGAAGGGTCCGGCATTATCGATGCGGGCGGCCTCCACCAGTTCGCCGGGGATCGTCAGGAAGAACTGGCGAAACAGGAACGTGGCGGTGGCGGAGGCCATCAGCGGCAGCGTGAGCCCTGTATAGGTATCGATGAGACCAAGATCGACGATCACCTTGTAGGTGGGCAGGATACGCACTTCCACCGGCAGCATCAGCGTCACGAAAATCATCCAGAAGAAGCCCATGCGGAACGGGAACTGGAAGAAGACGATGGCATAGGCCGAGATGAAGGAGATGAGGATCTTGCCGATGGCAATCGCCATGGCCACCACGAAGGTGTTCCACAGCATGCGTTCGAGGCTGACGCCGGACACGCGCTCGACGCCGCCATTGATCGCCGTCGAATAGTTTTCAACGAGATGGCTGCCGGGCAGAAGCGAGATCGGCGGGCGCAGGATTTCCCCCGACGACAGCGTGGAGGCCACGAAGGTGTAATAGATCGGGAAGGCCACGATGATGATGCCGATGATCAGCATGAAATGACCGAGGAGGCCGGCGATGGGACGTCTTTCAATCATGATCTGGCCTCACGCATAATGCACGCGCTTCTCGACGAAGCGGAACTGGAAGGCCGTCAGGGCGATGACGATGATCATCAGGATGACCGATTGTGCCGCCGACGAGCCGAGGTCGAGGTTGACGAAACCATCGTTATAAACCTTGTAGACGAGCGTTTCGGTGGCTTTGGCAGGCCCGCCGCCGGTTACGGCATGGATGATGCCGAACGTATCGAAGAAGGCATAGACGGTGTTGACGACGAGCAGGAAGAAGGTCGTCGGGGCCAGAAGCGGAAACACGATGGTCCAGAAGCGGCGGGCACCGCGGGCGCCATCGATGGCGGCGGCCTCGATCAGCGATTTTGGAATGGCCTGCAGGCCGGCGACGAAGAACAGGAAATTGTAGCTGATCTGCTTCCAGGCGGCCGCGACGACGACGAGCGCCATGGCCTGGTCGCCGTTCAGAAGCGGATCCCAGGCAATGCCGTTGCGGCGCAGGATATAGGCGAACGTGCCCATGGACGGGTTGAACATGAAAAGCCACAGCATGCCGGCCACGGCCGGCGCCACCGCGTAGGGCCAGATCAGCATGGTGCGATAGAAGCCTTTGCCCCTCACCACCCGGTCGGCAGCGGTTGCCAGCATCAGTGCGACAACCATTGCGAGGATGGCGGTTGCGGCGCTGAAGATGACCGTCACCTGCAGCGAATGCAGGTAATTCTCATCCGACAGCACGAAGCGGAAATTGTCGAGGCCGACAAAGCCGCTTGAAAGGCCAAAGGGGTCCTCGCGCTGCATCGATTGATAGAGCGCCTGACTGGCCGGCCAGAAGAAGAAAATCACCGTCAGGATGATTTGCGGCGCCACCAGCAGATAGGGGAGCACCTTGTTTGGAAACACAACGCGTTGCACGGCGATTGTCCTGTTCTGACGTCAGCCCGCGACCGAAGGCCGCCGGGCTGACGAGGAGGGTGGATTAACGCTGGGCCTGCTTGATGGCGGCATTGCCGCGCTCGACGATCTTGTCCATCGTCGTCTTGGCATCCTGCTTGCCGGCGAGAAGCGCCTCGTATTCCTCGTTCATGATGTCGCGAACCTGGGGCAGGTTGACGAGACGCACGCCCTTGGAATTTTCCGTCGGCGCCTTGCCCATCATCTGCAGGATCGGCGTCTCGCGGGCCGGGTTCTTTTCGTAGAAGCCGGACTTCTTGGTGTCTTCATAAGCCGCCATGGTCACCGGCAGGTAGCCCGACACCTGGTGCAGGCGGGCCTGGATCGGCGTCTGCGAGAGGAAGTTGAAGAACTGCGCGATGCCCTTGTATTCCGCATCCGACTTGCCGCCGAAAACCCAGAGGCTGGCGCCGCCCGGAATGGTGTTCTGCGGACGGCCCTCGCCCGGATAATAGGGCAGCTGGCCGATGCCGTAGTTCATGCCGGACTTTATGATGTCGCCAAGACCGCCGGAGGATTCCGTCAGGATGGCGCATTCGCTGGAGGTGAACAGCTGCTTGGCTTCCGAGGTGCGGCCGCCGTAACGGAACGTGCCGTCCTTGGCGAGATCGGCCAGGGCCTGGAAATGCTGGACGAACAGCGGCGCATTGACCTTTAGTTCCACCTTGGTGCCACCGAGGCCGTTTTCATTGGTGCCATAGGACACGTTGTTCCAGGCGGCAAAGTTCTCGGTCTGGATCCAGGTGAGCCAGGTGGAGGTCATGCCGCAGGCGCTGGCGCCGCTCGCCTTGATCTTCTTGGCAGCCTCGAACACTTCGGGCCAGGTCTTGGGCGCTTCGTCGGGGTTGAGGCCAGCCTTCTTGAAGGTGTCCTTGTTGTAGTACATCACCGGCGAAGAGGAATTGTAGGGGAAGGACAGCATGGAGCCGTCGGGCTTGGAATAATAGGCGGCGATGCCGGCCAGATAATTGGCCTTGTCGAAGGTGAAGCCACCCTTTTTCAAAACGTCGGCGACGGGCATGACGGCGCCTTCGGCCCCCATCATCACGCCGCTGCCGGCGTCAAACACCTGCAGGATGGCGGGCGCCTGCTTGGCGCGGAAGGCGGCGATGCCGGCATTCAGCGTTTCGGGATAGCTTCCCTTGAAGACCGGAACGATCTTGTATTCGCTCTGGCTGGCGTTGAATTCCTTAGCGAGGTTGTCGACAACCTCGTTATTGGCACCCGACATGGCGTGCCACCATTGCAGTTCCGTTGCGGCCAGCACCTGGGACGCAGACATCATCGCCACGACGGATACGGTCGTGCTCGCAAGAATTTTGCCGAAAGACATGGTTTCCTCCCGTTTATTGTCGGTTCTAGTCAGTGGCGACATCGCGTCGCGCGCCATGATCCTCCCTGACCACGTCCCTCTTTTAGAAGGCAATTGAAGACAAGAGAAGAGCAAGAATGCACAGCTGTGCATTTTATTGCGTGCAACACCTTGTCATCACACGCTTTTCCACATGCTGATGGTTTTGTGCGTCAAGCGGACGCTGAACGTGTGGCAGCCCGCGCCAGAACCCGTTCGCGGTGCCAGATGTAGAGCCCGGACCCGATGAGGATGGCGGCGCCGAGGAAGGTGGACAGCGTCGGAACATCGCCGAACACGATAAAGCCCAGCACCAGAACCGCCAGGAACTGGAAATACTGCAAGGGCGCCAGGAACGAGGCGGGCGCCAGCCGGTGGGCGCCGATGTAGAAATAATGCGCCAGCGCACCGAATGCGCCGGTGGCGAAGAACGCAAACCACGTGGAAGGATGCGCCGGCCATACCCACACGAACGGCATCAGCGGCGTCAGCAGAAGCGCCGGCAGGCCGGCCATGATCAAAAGCATGCTGCCGGGGGATTCACTGCCGGCCAGGCGTCGCGTCAGGATGGAGTAGCTGGCACCGATCATGACGGACAAAAGCATGACGCCAAAAGCCGGCTCGATGCCGTCAAGCTTCGGCTGGGTGATGACGAGCACGCCGATAAAGCTGATGGCGATTGCCGTCCAGCGGTAGCGCCCCACCTTTTCGCCGAGCCACACGATCGACAACAGCGTGATGAAAGCCGGGCCGGTGAACTGGATCGACAGGGTCTGGGCGATCTGCAGCTGGCTGAGCGCCAGAAAATTGAGGCCTGTGCAGACGATCTGGATCAGTGCGCGAAGGGTCTGCAGTTTCGGATGTCCGGTTCTCCAGGTCTCAGGCGCGCGCCAGGGATTGAGGATGACCGCGACCAGCAGGAAATGCACGACGAAACGGAACCAGACCAGTTCAAGGGAGGGCACTGCCGCACCGGCAATCTTGGCTGAACTGTCAAGGAAAGCAAACAGCGTCACGGCGATCATCATCATCACCGCCGCGCGCCCCTTGTTGATCATCGGCTCCCGAACATATGGCAGGGGCGTTGCGGGCTCGTCACCGGCATCATTCGTCTGCTTGCCGTCGGCATCGCGGATCTCGTTGAAGGCAGACATAAAGTACCTCGTCACGGCCACCGCCAAGGGCGCCAAATGCAGGACAAGGCCACAACGCCCCCGCCTTAACTGTAATCCGGTACCGGTTTAATCCGTTCCCGCAAATGTTCCGTCAATCGCCCGTTGTTTTTTTGAGGAACCGGCTCCCGACCTTCGCATTCCTTTCCGAAATCGAATTGCGGAGCATAGCCATGAAGAGCGTCTTTACGCTTTTTGCAAGCCTCGGACTGTCCCTGATGACCTTTATCGGCGGTCTTTTCGTTGCAACCTTCCTGCTGCATACCGACGAAACGCCGAGCCGGCTTGGCGGCTCGGATGTGGCAAGCCTGTGGACCAGTGAACCGGTGCGCGTCGATCCGGCACGCAACACGCTGGAGCGCGTTCCGGGCGTGCAGGTGGCCTCCGAGGTCCCGGCTTCCGGCGCAGATGGAGAGGCGGTTGCCTCCCTTGTCTCCTCCCGCGAAGGCACGAATGCAGATCAGGCCGCATCCGGGACTGTCGCCATGACCGACGTGTCGGAAACGGCCATGGAGACGCAGACGGAACCTGCGTTCAACGAGGCGCATCTGGAATGGTGCGCGAACCGATACCGTTCCTACCGCCCGCGCGACAACAGCTATACGGCCTATAGCGGCGGGCGGCGCGAGTGTGTCTCACCCTTCCTTGCCAAGGCCGCAGAAACGGTTGCTGCCAACGAGCCGACCTCTCCCCCGCCCGAACGTCATGACAGTTTTGCCGATGACAATTTCCCGCGCTCGGAGGTGGCCGGCGAACTGGAGCCGCAGGTGGAACAGGCAAGTCTTGAAGGTTCAACCGGCTTTGTGACAGCAGACCATGCGCAGTCCTGTTCGGCCCGCTACCGCTCCTACTCGGCAGAAGACAACACCTACCAGCCCTATGGCGGTGGCCCGCGAGTCCAGTGTCAGTAAGGCCATGCTCTCTGCACTGTGCCCGCCAAACAAGCGCCCCAACCTCCTGCTATTGAGGCGACAGGTGCTGGAACCCGACGGGCACCTCGGTCGTTGACCGGATGAAGCGTCGCGCCCACCCGTTCATTAAGAGTGGCTTGCACCCGGGCGCGGCGCTTCCCTTCCCCACAGCCGCGCCAAGTCATTCCTCTGCTTAATATTTCGGGACGTAATCGCGTCCGCTGTCGATGGTTTTGGGGCGTCCGTCGAGGAACAATTCGCCAATGCGCGGTGCCGTGCGGGAAATCACCTTGCCGCCCTTGACCACATAGAGCCTCGACGGCTTCAGCCGCAGCGCCTCGATGACGTCGGCCGCCTGCAGCACGATGAGGTCGGCCTTGCAGCCGATCTCCAGGCCATAGCCTTCCAGCCCCATGGTCTTTGCGGAATTGACGGTGAGCGCGTCAAAAATCTGCTTTTTGTCGTCAAGCCCACCCATCTGGGCCACGTGAATGGCCATATGGCCGACCTCGAGCATATCGGCCGACCCCATCGAATACCACGGGTCCATCGTGCAATCCTGGCCGAAGGAGACATTGAGGCCTGCAGCCATCAGTTCGCGGACGCGCGTCATGCCGCGCCGCTTCGGATAGGTGTCGTGGCGGCCCTGCAGCATGATGTTGATGAGCGGGTTGGGAATGACGTTGATCTTTGCCTCGGCCATCAGCGGGATGAGCTTGGAGACGTAATAATTGTCCATGGAATGCATGGAGGTGAGATGCGATCCGGCAACGCGTCCCTGCAAGCCGTGGCGGATGGTTTCGGCTGCCAGCGTCTCGATGTGGCGCGACAGCGGATCGTCGGTTTCATCGCAGTGGATATCGACCGGCAGGCCGCGTTCGGCCGCGATCCGGCAGAGCGCCTCGAGCGACAGGCGCCCCTCCTCCATGGTGCGCTCGAAATGCGGAATGCCGCCGACGATGTCGATGCCCATGTCGAGCGCCCGCTCAAGCGAGGCCACGCCGCCTTCGGCCCGGTAATAGCCATCCTGCGGAAACGCCACCAGCTGAAGCTGGATATAGGGCGCCACCCGTTCGCGCACCTCGATCAGCGCTTCGGCCGTCACAAGGCGAGGGTCGGAGGTATCGACATGGCTGCGGATGAACAGAAGGCCCTGCGAGACGGCGAGATCGCAGTAGCGCAGCGCCCGTTCCACCAGCGCTTCCTTCGTCAGAAGCGGGCGCAGTTCGCCCCAGAGCGCAATGCCTTCCAGCAATGTGCCCGAGACGTTCATGCGCGGCATGCCGAGCGACAGCGTTGCATCCATGTGGAAATGCGGATCGCAGAAGGGCGGGCTGACAAGGCGGCCGGTAGCATCGATCTCTTCGCCACAGACCGCGTCGAGGGTCTTTTCGATGGCCGTAATCTTGCCGCTGGAGAGGCCGATGTCGAAACCCTGGCGTCCGTCGGGCAGGTTCGCATTGCGGATGATGAGGTCGAACATCAAGACGTCCTTCGTTCAGCGCTCGCCGCGCCTGTAGGGTTGCATCAGGGCCTGGGGCACGCGGGCGCGTCGCGCCATCACCGCAAGGGCTGCTATGGACAGGATATAGGGGATCATCAGGAAAAGCTGGTAGGGAACGGCGCCGCCGAGCGTGGTCTGCAGGCGCAGCTGGAAGCCGTCGAAAAAGGCAAAGAGCAGTGCTCCGACCAGCGCCCGGCCCGGCCGCCATGAGGAAAATACCACGAGCGCGATGCAGATCCAGCCGCGTCCCTGCACCATGGTCGGAAAGAAGCTGTTGAAAGCCGACAGCGTCAGGAAGGCGCCGGCCATGCCCATCAGGGCTGAGCCCGCAATGACCGCGCCATAACGCACAGCCATTGGGTTGATGCCCTGCGCTTCCGCTGCATGGGGATTTTCCCCTGTCATGCGGATGGCAAGGCCAAGCGGGGTGCGAAACACCACATAGGCGAGGAGAAGCGCAAGCAGGATGGCGAGATAGGTCGGCGGCGTCTGGACGAAGAAGGCCGGACCGATGAAGGGGAGATCGCTGAGGCCGGGGATGGCGATCGGCTTGAATGGTACGATGGTCGGCGGCGAACCGGCGACGGGGACGGCCAGTCGAAAGACATAATAGCTGAAACTGGAGGCAAACAGCGTGACGCCGAGGCCCGACACATGCTGGGAGAGCCCGAGCGTTACGGTCAAAAGCGCATGCAGCGCTCCAAACAGGCCGCCGGCCAGGGCGGCAATCAGAAAACCTGTCCAGAGATCCGCGCCATTATAGACCGAAAGCCAGCCGATCATCGCGCCGAATGTCATGATGCCTTCGATGCCGAGATTGAGAACGCCGGCTCGTTCGCACAGAAGCGCCCCGAGCGTTCCCAGAATAAGCGGCGTTGCGATGCGCAGCACCGCGGCCCAAAGCCCGGCAGAGGCCAGTATGTCGAGGACGGCACTCATCGGCGGATCCTGTACTGGGTAAAGAAGATCGCCGTCAGCATGGTGAGCAGTGACAGCGCCACCGTCACATCGGCAATATAGCTCGGAATATGCATGGCCCGGCTCATGCCGTCCGCCCCGACGAACATCGTGGCCGTGAACAGCGCCGCCAGCACGACACCGAGCGGATTGAGATTGGCGAGCATCGCAACGACAATGCCGGAATAGCCGTAACCGGGTGACAGGTCGGTTGTCACGTAACCTTTGACGCCCATGACTTCGACGGCACCGGCCAGGCCCGCAAGCCCTCCCGAAATGCAGGCCACCACGACCAGCGTGCGCCCGAGCGGCACCCCGGCAAAGACCGCACCCGCCGGATTGAGGCCGGCCGCCCGCGACCGAAGTCCAAAGACTGTGCGCTGCTGCACGAATTGCAGGATGAAGGCCAGGACGACGGCAAGGCCAAGACCGATATGCAGGCGCGAGCGCGCCAGGAGCTTTGGCAGCATGGCGGCGTCTGCCACCGATTGCGACTGCGGCCAGCCGAATGCCGTCGGGTCCTTCAGGACCGTATCGATCAGCATCGAGACGAAGAGCACGGCGACGAAATTCAAAAGCAGCGTCGTCACCACCTCATCGACTGAAAAGCGCAGGCGAAGCCAGAGCGGCACGAGGAGCAGCAGCATGCCGGCAAGCGCCCCGATCGCCAGAAGCGCCGGGATCTGGATGGCCGCGGGAAGTCCGCCGAGAAGATGCGAGCTTGCCGCCGCCACCGCAATCGCACCGAGATAAAGCTGGCCTTCGGCGCCGATGTTCCACAGCCGTGCCCGAAAGGCGACGGCTGCGGCAAGGCCCGTCAGCATCAGCGGCGTGGCGCGGGTCAGCGTTTCTGTGGTCGATAGTCGCGAGCCAAACGCGCCGGTCAGAATGCGCCAATAGGCTTCGAGAACCGGAGCACCGGCAATCGCGATCAGAATGCCCGACAGGGCAAGTGCTGCCACGATGGCGATCACCGGCGTCAGGAGGACCAGTGCGAGGGGTCGATGTTCGCGCCGCTCAAACCGCATGTGTCTGCTCCGCCTGCCATTCGCCGGCCATCATCAGGCCGAGTTTTTGCGCGCTGGCCTCCTCCGCCGTGATCGGCGGCGACAGCCTGCCGCCGACAATCGCCTGGATGCGGTCGGCCAGAGCCATGACCTCATCGAGGTCTTCCGAGATCAGCAGGACCGCCGTTCCGGCGCGGCGCGCTTCCAGAATGCGTTCATGGACGGCGGCGACCGCCCCTTCGTCAAGACCGCGCGCCGGCTGCGCCGCAAGCAATATGCGCGGACGGTTGATGAGATTGCGCCCGAGGATGAGCTTCTGCATGTTGCCGCCCGACAGAAGCCGGGTGCGGCTGGTGGGTGTTCCACCGCGCACGTCGAACTGATCGATGATGCGGCTGGCAAACGCCTTGCCGGCCTTGCGATCGACCAGACCGCGGCGCGAATAGTCGGCCACGCGCTCCAGGATGGCGTTTTCCCAGATCGCCATCTCGCCGATGGCCCCTTCCCGGTTGCGGTCTTCGGGGATGCGCCCGATGCCGCTTGCAACGACGTCTGCCACCGAAAGGCGATCCTCGACGGGTGTGCCGAACAGCATCAGATCCCCACTCGTTCGCGCCAGCGTGCCGGAGAGAAGTTGCGCCAGAGCGCCCTGCCCATTGCCGGAGACCCCGATAATGCCGAGCACCTCTCCGGCGCGAAGACGAAAATCAACCGCTTTGAGAACGTCCACACCCTGGGCGCGCACCGAAACGGCAGCCGCTTCCAGAACGATTTCGCCCGGAGTGGAGGCCTCGCGCACCGGCCGCGTGACGGTGCGTCCCACCATCAGTTCGGCAAGCTCGGCCTTACTGGTGTCCTTTGCCCGGCGCTCTGCCACATGGCGGCCGCCGCGCAGCACCACGATCCGGTCGGCCGCTGCCATCACCTCGTCCAGCTTGTGCGAAATGAAGATGAGCGAAAGCCCCTGCGCTGCCATGTCCTTCAGCGTTGCAAACAGCGTTTCGGCTTCCACCTGCGTGAGAACGGCCGTCGGTTCATCCAGCACGAGGATGCGCGCGTCGTTGTAGAGTGCTTTCAGGATCTCCACCCGCTGCTGCTCGCCGACCGACAGGTCACCCAGCCGCGCATCGGGGTCGACCGTCAGGCCGAACCGCCTGGAGATCGCCAGCAGCTTTTCGCGCGCCTCACTGCGGCGCGAGGCGACCGACCACAGGCTTTCCGTGCCGGTGGTGACATTTTCGAGCACGGTCAGGTTGGCCGCCAGCGAAAAATGCTGATGGACCATGCCGATGCCGGCGCGAATGGCGGCGCGCGGCTTGCCCGGCGGCAGCGCCACGCCATCGATCAACACCTGTCCCTTGTCCTGCACGTAATGGCCGAAGAGGATACTCATCAGCGTCGTCTTGCCGGCACCGTTTTCCCCGAGCAGCGCAAGGATCTCGCCCTTGGCGAGCGAGAGCGAAATATCGTCATTGGCAAGATTGCTGCCGAACCGCTTGCTGACGCCAACGATGTCGAGCACTGGGATGGGGGACGTCATGCTGTCAATCCGGCAATGGGGAAACGCTGCGCAAAGCGTTCGTCGCGCTCGAGAAGGGTCGCAAGCTCGATGAGCAGCGGTTCTGCGCCCATCGGCGCCATGATCTGCACCGGCAGCGGCAGTCCGTCACCGTCTGACCCGTAAGGCAGGGTGATCGCCGGGAAACCGGAGGCATTGGCAAGCGTTGCAAGCGGCGCAAAGCGCGCCATGCGCGAAAAATGAAGATCGGTGTCGCCATGATCGCTCGGGAAGGAGCCGATCGGCAGCGGCGCCGACGACAGGATCGGGCACAGCAGGCAGTCGATGTCTTCAAACAGTCTCCAGAGATCGCGGCTTGAGAGAACCATGGCGTTCTGGCTGCCAGACAGGTCGGTCGCAGACAGGCGCAGGCCCCGTTCAATCACCGCCTGCGTCAGCGTTTCGGTCTTTGACGCATCGAGATTGAATGTCGCAATCGTATTGGCAAGATTGGCGCTTGCGATATCGACGAAGGCCTTGTCGCTGCTCAAGACCGCCTGCTCGATCGCGGAGAAATCGATGGGCACCAGCTGGTGGCCAAGCGCCTCGAGGGCCCGGCCGGCCTCTTCTATAACGGAGCTGCGCTCCGGGTCGGTCGGATAGCGGTGGCTGGTATCGGTCAGAAGCCCGATGCGCAGCGTGCCCTCTTTTGCAGGCGTCGGGACAAAGGGTGCAAACGGCCCATGGGCGTTGCCGCTTGTGGCAAAAAACAGCCGGGCGATGTCGCGTACGGAGCGGGCAACGGCAAGCTCGCTCGCAAGGCCGCCGAGGTGATTGCCGAAACTGGGGCCAGCGGGCATCGCCCCGCGGCTGGGTTTGAGGCCGACAAGTCCGCAGCAGGCGGCTGGCACCCGGATCGAACCGCCCGCGTCCGTCGCATGCGCAATGGCGACGATGCCGGCGGCAACGGCTGCGGCGGCGCCGCCGCTTGACCCCCCCGGCGTGCGGGCCGGATCGAGCGGATTGCGGCAGATCGGCCCGATATCGGGTTCACTCGACAGCGCAAGGCCGAATTCGGGACTAGTGGTCAGGCCGAAGACGCACAGGCCCTCTTTGCGGAAGCGGCTTGCGAGATCGGAATCGACATGTCCGCCCCGGCGCGCCATCAGGCGCGATCCCGCCACCACCGGAAAGCCCGCAAACGGCCCGCCGAGATCCTTGGCAAGGGTTGGCACGCCGCCAAAAGCCATCGCTGCGCGTTCCGGCGAACCGTGCGGCAGCGCGTCGATGGCGGCCGCCGCCTCCAGGCCCTTTGCCCCATCCAGATAGGCAACCGCGCCTAGCCCCTCACAGGCGGACGCGGCGGAGATGGAAGCCTGCATGGCCTCGCGGCTGGAGAGGCGGCCGGTTGCGATCGCCTCGGCCAGCGCGGTTGCATCGGCGTGCATTGTCAGGCTTACTTCGGCTCGTCCATGATGCGCGGCACTTCGAAGGTGCCGGCCTTGATCTCGGCGCGCTTGGCTTCCATCGCTGCTTCCGCCTCTGCAGGCGCCACGCCCTTGACGAAGACGATGTCGCTGCCGCCTTCCTTCATCAGGCCGTAGGCGGTGTAATCGCGCCCGGTCGGCTTGCCGGCCGCCACATCGGCAATGGCCGCATTGAGGATCGGGCGGAAATTCCACAGCGCATTGGCAAAGACCGTTTCGGGATAGCGCGGCGTGTAATCGATGAGCGAGCCGACAGACTTGATGCCGCGCTCCTTGGCGGCGTCGGCCGTGCCAATGCGCTCGCCAAACAGGATGTCGGCGCCGGCATCGATCTGGGCAAGGCCTGCTTCGCGCGCCTTCGGCGGATCGAAGAAGGTGCCGATGAAGGTCACGAGGTGCTTGGCATTCGGGTTAACGGCCTTCACGCCTGCGGCAAAGGCATTGATCAGCATGTTCACTTCCGGGATAGGCATGGCGCCGACGGAGCCGACCACGTTGGACTTGGTCATCTTGCCGGCGAGCATGCCGGCAAGATAGGCGCCGTCGAAATTCCAGGTGCCGAAGACGCCAAAATTGTCGCCGGCCTGCTTGCCGCTGGAGCCCATGACGAAAGCGGTCTGGGGATAATCGCCGGCCACTTCACGCGCCTGCTTTTCCACCGGAAATGTCTCGCCGATGATCAGCTTGGCGCCCTGTTCGGCATATTCGCGCATGGCGCGCGGGTAATCCGTGCCGGACACGCCTTCGGAAAACACGTATTCGATCACGCCTTCCTTGGCGGCATCCTGCAGCGCCTTGTGGAGGACCGAATTCCAGGCATTTTCCACCGGCGAGCCGTGAATGCCGGCCACTTTCAGCGGTGTTGCGGCCCGCAAGGACGGCGCAAAGGCCGTGGCGCCGAGCGCCATGCCCGAGGCCAGCACGGTGCGGCGCGACATCAAAAACTGCTTCGTCATCTCCAGTCCCCTTTTTTTACCAGTTGGTCTAAAGGGGTAAAGGTGGCTCAAAAAAGTGTCAAGGAAATTGGGCGTCCATAAATTAAGCACACAGGAATTTTAGGGTCAGCCCGAGACTTCCGTGGGATGCGCCAGCGGCAGCATGCCGCGATAGATGCCGGGCACGGAGCCTTCGATCGGTACCGCGCCCACGCTTCTGCGGTAGAACTCCATGGGGCCCGCCCCTCCGATCACGCCATAGGCATAACCCTGCGCGTGCATGTCGAGCAGTGTTTCGAGCAGCAGCGCGTGGCCGACGCCCTGTCCGCGAGCGGCCAAATCGACCCCTGTCGGGCCGAAGAAGCCTTTTGCCGTCGCCTCATGGCAGGCAAAGCCGATGAGCTCGTCGTTCTTTATTGCGATGAAGCAGGTGGTCGGCTGGCGCATGGTGGCAACGGTTGCTTCGGCGGCCCAGCCCGCTCCGAAACGCGGTTCGATCCAGGCCGTCAGCGCCGGCAATTCCGGTGCCAGCACCCGACGGATCACGATGCCTTGCGCCGCCATGCGGCTATCGAGGGAGGGATCGCGTTTCAGGTCGTACAGTTTGACAAGCATGTCCATGGGTCAGTTCCTTCTCTATCAGCCCTTCACGGCCCCGGCCGTCAGCCCGGCAACGATGCGTCGCTGGAAGACGAGGACCACGGCAATCAGCGGCAGCGTGACGGTGACGGACGCCGCCATGATCTGCCCGAAGGGATATTCATAACGGCTGGTGCCGGCAATCAGTCCGATGGCCACAGGCACGGTGCGGTTTTCGTCCGTCAGCGTGAACGTCAGGGCGAAGAGAAATTCGTTCCAGGCCAGAATGAAGGCCAGGATGCCGGTGCTGGCGAGCGACGGCCCCATCAGCGGCAGCAAAATCTTCGTCAGGATGCGAAAATGCGAGCAGCCGTCGATGATGGCCGCTTCCTCCAGCTCGCGGGGAAACTCGCGGATGAAGGTGGTCAGGATCCAGGTGGTGAAGGGCACGGTCGATAGAAGATAGGTGAGGATCAGCGCGCTCGGGCGGTTGAACAGCCCAAACCAGTTGATCAGTTCGAACATCCCCGACAGGACCACGACCTGCGGAAAGATCGAGATCATCAGGACGATCATCAGCACTGCCCGGCGCTGCGGAAATTCGATCCGGCCCAGGGCATAGGCAGCCGAGACACCGATGACGAGAGAGAGAAAAGTCGTGCAGACCGCGACATAGGCGGAGTTCAGCAATGATCCCATGAAGATCGGATTGTCGATCAGCTGCCTGTAATAGGTAAAATCAAGCGCCGGCACGAGGGCTGAATGATAGAGTGCGGCCCCCTGCTTGGTGGAGGACACGAAGGCCCAGTAATAGGGAAAGAGCGTGTAGACGAGCACCAGCAGCAGGGCAAAGATCTGCAGGCCGCGGACGATCCGTCGTTTTGCCCGGTAGAAGGAGGAGGGCTTGCGCAAGGGCCGGGAGAGAGTTGCAGTGTCCATGTTCACGTCCCCGCCGCCCTGTCGAGGCGCAGCACCCCGATGATGATGATTGCCACCAGGGCGACCAGCAGAAAGACCCAGGTCGATGCGGCCGAGCCGACGCCCAGTTCCTGAAAGCTGATCAGCCGGTCGCGCGCATAGATCGAGACCGTCATGACATTCTCGTTGCTGGCCGCAAGCACATAGGCAAGATCGAACATGCGCAGCGCATCGAGAACCCGGAACAGAACGGCCACGCCGATGGCCGGCCGAAGCATGGGAAGGGTGATCGACCAGAAGCGTTTCCAGGCGGGTATGCCGTCCACATCGGCAGCCTCGAAAATTTCCGGCGAAATCAGCTGCAGGCCCGCAAGGATCAGCAGCACCATGAAGGGGGTCGTCATCCACACATCGACGAAGATCACCACGCCCATGATCAGCGAACTGCTGGCCGTCCAGGCAATTCCGTGATCGACGAGACCAAGGCCCGACAGGATCTTGTTGATGACGCCGAACTGGTCGTTGAGCATCCATTCCCACATTTTCGTCGCAACGACGACGGGAATGGCCCACGGCACCAGAATGGCGGCCCGCGCCAGTCCGCGGCCGGGAATGGCCGCGTTGAGCAGCAGTGCGATAGCGAGGCCGAGCCCTGTTTCGATGGCAACCGAGATCACAGTGAAGACGAGCGTGTTCCTGACGGCGACCCACCAGCTGCGATCGTTCAGCACCTCGATGAAGTTATCGAACCAGACGATGGAATAGACCGACGGATCGTCCAGATAGGCATCGGTGAAGGCGAAGTAGAATGTACGGGCAAGCGGCCAGACGGCCACCAGCAGGATGACGACAAGGACCGGCAGCAGAAACAGCCAGGCAGCGCGGTGATCGCGGCGGGCAAGTTTTGCGCTCATGGTTGCGGACCCTCGGCGACATGTCTCGCGGCGGCCGCCACGCGCCGGCCGTCGGCTGCAAAGGCGTATACCGCTGAACCGGCAAAATCGAGCCCGGCCGGTTTGCCGATCCGGTCCGGCAGGGGCGCCTGCGGCAGCCGGATGACCCAGACGGTGCCATCGCTGATCCGGCAATAGCCAAAATGCTCATGGCCCAGATCTTCGACACGCTCCAGGATGCAGGCGATCCTGCCCTCCCCTTCCACGACGAGCCGCAAGGCTTCCGGGCGAATGCCGATTTCGGCGATGCCGCTTTGAGCGTCGCCGGTTGTCAAGGCGAGGGAGAGGTTTCCTGCCCCGGCAATCACGGCGACATCGCCTTCCTGCCGCGACGACACATTGAGGAAGTTCATGCGCGGACTGCCGATGAAGCCTGCCACGAAGCGATTGTCCGGTGCATGATAGAGCTGCTGCGGCGTGCCGACCTGCTCGATGCGGCCGTGATTGAGGACGACGATGCGATCGGCGAGCGTCATCGCCTCCGACTGGTCATGCGTCACATAGATCATGGTCGTCTTCAGCTCGGTGTGAAGCCGTGCGATCTCGAGCCGCATTTCCATGCGCAGATCCGAATCGAGGTTCGACAGCGGCTCGTCGAAGAGGAAGATTTCCGGCTGGCGCACCAGCGCCCGGCCGATGGCGACGCGCTGGCGCTGGCCGCCTGAGAGTTCGCGCGGCCGTCGATCCATGAGGTGATCGACCTTCAGCATGCGCGCGACGCCCAAGACCTTCTGGCTGACGGCGTCCCGCGCCATGCCGAGCGTTTCCAGCGCAAAGCCGATATTGCGGGCAACGCTCATATGCGGATAGAGCGCGTAGGATTGAAAGACGAAGGCGACGCCCCGACGCGACGCCGGAACGTCGGTGACATCATCTCCGCCGATGGCGACGATCCCGCTTGACGGCGCGACAAGGCCTGCAACAATGCGCAGGAGGGTGGACTTGCCGCATCCGGAGGGGCCGACGAACACCACGAATTCACCGTCGTCGATCTGCAGTTCGACCCCTTGGATCACGGCGTGCGTGCCAAAACTCTTCGAGACGGCGTGAAGGGAAACCGATGCCATTTTTTTACCTGAGGCTTGCACGATAGAAGGCTCGCCGCGTCACGCGGCGGCGAGAAAAGACAAGGCAGCGCAGAAGTGCCGGTCCATTTGGACCGGCAACCTCTGTTCAGGAACGGCTCAGCGGCTTTCCTTCAGTTTTTCCAGACGCGCGGCCAGGGATTTCAAGCCCGACTTGACGTCGCCGCTTCCCGACAGCATGTCGTGAACCGTGCGATAGAAGGCCTGCGACACGCGGTTGTAGCTCGTGCCGGTATAGCCCGAGGGGCGAACGGCACTATCGGCAAAGGCCTGCTGGTTGTCCTTCAGGAAGGGGATTGTCGCCAGCACGTCCGCATCGCTGTAGAGCGCGGGGATGGACGGGTTGACCGCATCCTGTAGCGCCCGCTTCTTCTGCATGTCGGGACCGGTGATGAAGTTGACGAAGTCGGTCGCGGCTGCCGGCTTGGCGCTATATTTGGACACACCGTAATACATCGGTCCAAGGCAGCCGCTGGATTTCTGGCCGGCGCTTCCGACCGGAAGCGGCATCACGCCGACCTTGTCGATGACGGCGCTGCCCGGCTTGTGCGAGGTGCCCCAGACATAGGGCCAGTTGCGGTGGAAGACGGCATTGCCGGATTCAAATACGGCGCGCGAGGCTTCCTCGTCGTAATTGAGGGTGCCTTCCGGGCTGATCGACCCGATCCAGCCCTTGGCCTTCTCGATGGCTTCGACAGCCTTCGGGTTGTCGATGGTGACCTTGCCGTCGTCGGAGATGATCGTGCCGCCGCCATTGGAGGCGATGAGCTCGATCGCGTCGCAGGTCAGGCCCTCGTAGCTTTTGGCCTGCCAGGCATAGCCCCACATCTCGCCATTGCCGGCGGCGCGCTCCTTGTCCTGGATTTCCTTGGCGGTGGCGGCCAGTTCATCCCAGGTCTTTGGCTGCGGCTTGCCGTATTTCTTCAGGAGATCCTTGCGATAGAACATCAGGCCGACGTCCATATAGGCCGGCATCGCCACCAGATGACCGTCGAGCTTTGCCGCATTGAGCGTGGAGGCAAAATGCTTGTCCTGGTCGGCCTGCGGGATTGTGGTCTTCAGGTCGAGCAGGCCGTTCTTGAACATGCCAAGCCAGATGACATCGAGAAACAGCACGTCGATATCGGTGGATTTTGCCGCCAGTAATTGCTGGTAGATCGGGATGGCGTCATCCAGCAGCGCCGGCATCTTGTTGATCTTGGCCTCGTTGCCTGTCTTTTCCTTCCAGGCATTGGCAACGTTCGTGCAGATTTCGAACTCGGTCGGCGCACAGAACACGGAAATCGTTTCGGCGTGGGATGTCCCGCTCCACAGCGCAGCAGACAGCGCAAGGGCTGCAAGGCTCTTCTTAAGCATGAAATAGTTCCCTCGATTATGTTAGGTCTCAAATCCTTCGGAACTCTCCGGTTCCCTGTTGATAATAGGACTGGTTATGACCAGTCATGTCAACATAGAATGACGCAGAAATTGACAGAATATCGGGAAGAGGACATGGGCGGGGGCCGGTTGATTTGAAGACGCACGCTGATGAAGTCACGCTGGCTGCGACACCGGGAGCGGTGGATCGCAACGATCCACGTCCGCTGCACAAGCAGATCTACGATGCATTGCTGGCCGCCATCAATGATGGCCGGCTTCCCTTGCGCGGCAAGCTTCCCTCCGAACGGGAACTGGTCGACCTCTATGCGGTAAGCCGCATCACCATCCGCCATGCGATCCGCGAACTGATCCAGCAGGGTGTGGTGCACAGCCAGCCGGGCAAGGGGCTTTATGTCACGCAGCGTGGCGGCAGCTTCGAGCTTCAGGTGCTGAAGAGCTTTACCAGCATTGCGCTCGCCAATGGACGCAAGCCCGGCCATCAGCTGATCGACGCCCGTCTCATCCCCGCGCCGCTGGAAATCAGCCGCCCCCTGTTTCTGGGGGCGGGTGCCGAGGTGGTGGTTCTCTCTCGACTGCGCCTCATCGACGACATACCGGCGGTCATCCAGACGGACTGGATCCCGGCCGCGCGCGTGCCCGGCCTGCTGGAGCTGGATTGGGAGGTCAGCAACCGGTCCTTGTACGAGGAATTGCGACAACGCTACCGGATCTTCCCCAAGCGCGGACAAACGACGCTCAGTGCGCGCCTTGCAGCGGAGAACGAGGCACGCCTTCTCCAGCTATCCCTTCCCTCGGCGGTCCTGACCGTCGACCAGATCGCTTTTGACGAGCGCAACCGCCCCGTCAACATGACGGCTCTGATCCACCATCCGACACGCTATCCGCTGACGCTTTTGCAATCGGAAACGGGAGATTTCACCCAGTATTGAGGTTTTGGCTGATTTTCCAGAGGCGAGGGAATAGGCGCGCAAGGCATGGCCCAAGTAAAGTGCCGAAATGTGGATTTACATGGGTTGATTTCTATTTAGAATATGTTGTCATATTAAAATGTTCGGGGTTGAGAGAAGACTTCAATAAGCATCAACGGTGGATGATGTGTCTGACGTTTTTTTGATGCAGCTGATCATTGGGTATACATGCGTCGGCGTCTTTGTCTGCACCTCGATTATCGCCGTGCTTTACCTTGCCGGTTTCATGAAAATAGATCCGGCTCACGGCACTAAATTGTTCAACGTTCTTGTTGTCGAGATTGCCGTCATTGGCGTGGGCGCCTTCGGGGGACTGATCAAGCTCAACCCGCAGCCCGTCGCCACCGAACTGGCCGCAGGAAAGCAGGCGGAGAAGGAGCTCAACACGGCCAATGAAACGTTGACCGCGTTGGACACCAAAGACACGGCTGCCAACCCTACGGCAACCATCAAGCCGAGGGTCTACATCCACATTGCAAGCGAAAACCAAAGAGACGCTGCCGCGCAGGCCAAAAACGCCTTGCAGGAGGCCGGAGATCTTGTGCCCGGAATTCAGAATGTCGGCACAAAGGCGCCCGGAAAACTGGAGCTGCGCTATTTCAGTGCGAGGGATGCAGAGGGCGCAAAGCAGGTGGCATCGACCCTGAAGGGAGCAGGCATATCGGTTGAACCCAAATTCGTCTCGGGATTTAGCGACAGCAGTATACGCCCCCTGCATTTCGAACTGTGGTTTGCAAAGACGTAGAGCATTTCCGGTGAAAACCGCAGTCGCGGCTTCGCCGGCCGATTTCGTCCGTTCCTGGCAAGGAGGACCGGCGGGCAATGCCCGTTTTACGGCAATTGCCCGCGGGGATGATCAGGCGCGCGCGCCTGCCCTGTCCTTCTGGCTTGCGAACGACACCAGCAGGAGGAGGCCGATGGCGCTCATGCCATATTCCAGGATGTCGCCTCCGATCTCGTTCAGCGGTGCAATGACGAGCAGGCCGGCGCCGAGCCAGACCAGGCGCAGCAAGGGGCTGAGCGGCTTCAGGCCGTGGCCGACCAGCCCGCCCGTCACCAGAACGACGGCAACGATGGAACTTGCAAAGACGTAACCGATGTGGGCCCAGGAGCCGATCAGGAGAAGGCCGGGCTTGTAGATGAACAGGAAGGGCAGAATATAGGCGATCCAGCCAAAGCGGAATGCCTCGATATCCGTCTGTCCCTTCGGCGCTCCGGCAAGGCTTGAGGCGGCGAAACTGGCGAGCGCAATCGGCGGCGTGATCATCGACAGGATGCCATAATAGAAGACGAACATGTGGGCGGCCATCGGCGGAACGCCCAACTGCACCAGCGTTGGGGCCGCAAGTGCTGCCATCAGCAGATAGACCCCCGTGGTTGGCAAGCCAAGGCCGAGGATGATGCCGATCACGGCCGTCACGAGCAGCAGGCCGAACAGGCTCGTGCCGCCGAATTCCAGGAGGTACATGGACAGCGAAAAGCCGAGGCCGGTGGTCGACAAAAGCCCGATGATCATGCCGGAAACGGCCGTGATCAGCAGCACGTCACAGGTCGAGCGGCCGGTATCAATCACCACGTCCAGCATCTGGCGCGGCGTCATGCCCGTCTTGCCGCGTCGAGCGCCGGCGACAAGGCCCGCCACGGCAATGGCCGCAACCGCCCAGACGGCGGCAAGTTCTGCCCGCATGTTCCACTCGAAGATGCAGAACAGGAGAACACCGAAGGCAAGGATGGCCAGCCACCCCTCGCGCATGACCGCCAGAATGCCCTGCCGCTGCAAGTCGCCCAGTGAGGGAATGTTGTCGCGCCGCGCGATGAAGTCGATCTGCACATAGACGGACAGGTAATAAAGAACGGCTGGCAGCATCGCCGCCAGCGCCACCGTCTTGTAGGGAACCATCAGGATTTCGGCCATCAGGAAGGCCGCGGCCCCCATCACCGGTGGCATCAGCTGCCCGCCGGTGGAGGCGACCGCTTCGATGCCGCCGGCCTGCGCGGGGGTAAAGCCTGCCCGCTTCATCAGCGGAATGGTCATGATGCCCGTCGACATGACGTTGGACACCGCACTGCCGGAGACCGTGCCGAACAGCGCGGATGCCGTAACGGCCACCTTGGCCGAGTTTCCAGGTCCGTGCCCGGCAACGCGCATGGCAAGCTGGGTGAAGAAATCACCGCCGCCGCAGGCGATCAACAAGCCGCCGAACAGCACGAAGACGACGACGACGAAGGCTGCAATCTGCAAGGTCTGGCCCCAGACGGCCGAAGAATCCGTCCCGATGAACCGCAGGACGTCGGCGGCCGCCATCGGTTTTCCCTGCAGCGCACCGGGCACCCAATCGCCGAAGACGGCATAGGCAAACAACAGCGCAAAGATGATGATCAGCGTCCATCCGACCACACGGCGCAGCGCTTCCATGCTCAAGGCGGTTACCAGCGCACCGAGCAGCAGGGCTTCCGTCGGATGCAGGTGTGTTGCCTCCGACAGGACCGGAAAGCGCACGAAAACATAGATGCCAAGCGCAATGGAAAGATAGCCGGCCGCCGCATTGGCGGCCCGAAGAACCGGCCGGCCGGCACCCTTGCGGCGAAAATAGACGACAGCAAGCGAAGCGCCGAACATCAGCGCCACGATCTGCTCGGGGTAGATCAGCAGGCCGAGCCTTTGCGGCAAGGCAACCACCCAAAGAAGAGCGAGGAAGGGCACGACCAGCGACAGGATGCGTGACAGCAGTCCCATCTCGGTCATCCGCACGATGTCGGTCTCGTCCTTGACGACTGAGTTTTCCATTGCGCCTGCCCCCTTACTGGCCGGACCAGATGCCGACGCTCTTGTAGAACGCGATGGCGCCGGGGTGATAGGCAAGCTTGGTCACATGGGCGAGCCGGGCAGGGTCGAACTCGCTCCAGATCGGGCCGGACGCCTGCAGGCTCTGCCGGCCTTCGTAAAGCGCCTTGGCCACCTTGGCGACCGTTTCATCGGAGGCGCTGGCGCTGGCAAAAAGCGTGTAGTCATAACAGAAGATCGCAGTGTCCGGGGTCAAGCCCGGCGAGTTGGTCAGCTGGCTGCCGGTCTTCAACGCCGTCCCCGGCAGGTTTTCGTCAAGAACCTTTTCGTCGCCGGGCTTGTAGCTGAGGAAGGTCACGCCGCCGACGGAGGCATCGATATCCAGCACCGATTGTGATCCGGCCGTGGCGATGGTGACATCGGTCAAGCCGTCTTTCAGCGCCTCGAACATGGCCGGAAAATTGGCGATCGGCACGCTGGACACATCGTCATAGGTGAGACCTGCTGTCTGCAGGGAGGCGCGGATGATGAAATCGCCGAGAGAATTGGCCGGGAAGCGGGGAACCCGCTTTCCCTTCAGATCGGCCATGGTCTTCAGCCCGGATTTTGCCGTCACCAGCAGCCCGGCATTGAAGGGGATAAGCGAGGCCACCATGCGCAGGTTCGGGTTGGGCTGGCCCTGCGACATGCCGGTGCCGGAGATGGCATAGGCGGTCTGGGGGAAGTTGGCGATGCCGAACTCCACACGGCCGCTATCGACCAGCGGGAGATATTGCGAGGTATTGGCCATGACCTGCGGCCTCACCATCACGCCGGATTTTTCGCTGATGGTCTTGGCGAGCGCCGTGGCAATCTGTTCGGTCGCGCCCCCCTTCGTCGTTGCCAGGCCCACCGCCTGGGCAGCCGCCATCGCGGTCCACCATCCCGACAGTGCTGCGGTCATCGCAACCGTCATCATCACGCGCTTCAGCATTTTGCAGTCCCCTCTTTTTTTTGATTTTCAGGCATCCAGGCATCCCACATGCCGGTGCATGGCCGCGCGACGATTGCCGGCGGCCATGCGAGATGGCATCACTTGCAGGGATCGGCGGGGGCCTCGTCGAACTTGGTCCACTTGCCGTCCTTGATCTCGATGATGTAGCCGGGAAGCTCGGCATCGTGGCCGGCAAAGCAGATATTGTCGCCGAGAATGCCGGAGAAGTTGACGCCCTGCATGGCGGCGTTGATCTTTTCGCGTTCCTCGGCAAGCTTTGACGGATCGCCGGTCACGCCGGCCTTTTCCATCACCTGCTTCATCAGGTAGAGCG
This sequence comes from Neorhizobium fuzhouense, assembly GCF_042611105.1. Lineage (NCBI taxonomy): Bacteria > Pseudomonadati > Pseudomonadota > Alphaproteobacteria > Hyphomicrobiales > Rhizobiaceae > Neorhizobium > Neorhizobium fuzhouense. The sequence goes on from NZ_JBHFFP010000009.1 coordinate 124,876, forward strand.
TGTCATAGGTCTGGGCGTCGGAATGATGCGCGCCGAGCTTGTGAATGCCGCGCTTTTCGGCTTCCGCCACGAATGTGTCGTTGAAGGCCTGCGAACGGGCATTGAAGCCCTTCCAGAAGCCCGCGACCAGCATCGTGCCCTCCCCTTCCGGTCCGAACAGTTCCACGACGTTCGGATCGGCAAAGATCTGCGAGCCGATGATGCGGCCCTTGTAGCCCTGGCGGCGCAGTTCCTTGATGACCTTGGAGGCCGAATCCGGCGTGGCGGCGAGCGCAACGATATCCGGATTGGACTGAAGGATGCGCGCGGCCTGCGCGGACATGTCGAAACTCTTGTACTGGACGGCAATCGGATCGCCGTGCTTGATGCCCATTTCGGCCAACAGTTTCGGGTAAAGCTTTGTGCCGGCGGAATTGGAGACGACCTCTTCCGAAATATAGACGATCTCGGCCGTATCAGCCTTGATGCCGCGGGCCTTGATGGACTTCAGCAGCCGGCGAAACTGCTTCTCCTCGTCTTCGGAGAGGCGCCAGCCATAGGTCTTGCCGTCGGTCAGGCCCGGTGTCGAGGCTGAGTTCGGCATCATCAGAACCTTGAGGCGTTCGGCATCGTTGAAGGCAACGGCGGATTCACCGGAGGAGAAGGGGCCGAGGATGGCGAGCACGCCATCATCCTGCGCCAGTTTGCGCGCGCCGACAGACGCCTGCTTCGGATCGGAACTCGTGTCGAAGCGGACGAATTCCACCTTCTTGCCGTTGATGCCGCCTGCCGCATTGATTTCGGCGAGCGCCACATCGGCGGCCACCACGGCGGGCTCCGCCACGCCCTTCAGAAAGCCGGCCGTGGCGACAAGATTGCCGATCTTGATCGTATCTTCGGCAAGTGCCGGGCCTGTGAGCAGGGCAGCCAGGGCGACCGAGGTTGCAAAACGAAACCCAAATTTCATATCACTCTCCTGATGTTTATCGGTTGTGTTGATGTGTCGCGCCGGCTGGCCCGGGGGTCAGGCAATCTGGTCGATCGGGTGTTGGGATGATGCGTGGCCTCCGAGATAGGCCTCGGCGAGCGCCGGATCGCGCGACAGCGCGTCTGCCCTGTCGGACAGAACCACGCGGCCCAGTTCCAGCACATAGCCGCGCTCCGCCACGTCGAGCGCCATGGCGGTGTTCTGCTCCACGAGAAGGATGCTGATGCCGCTGCGGTTCAGCTCCTTGATCAGTTCGAAGAGGTTGTTGACGAAGAGCGGCGACAGGCCGAGGGACGGCTCGTCCAGCATGATCAGGCGCGGACGGCTGACGAGCGCGCGGCCGATGGCCAGCATCTGCTGTTCGCCGCCGGAGAGAATGCTGGCCTTCATGTGGCGGCGCTCGGCAAGGTTCGGAAAGCGGTCATAGATCTGGCTGAGATCCTGATGCCAGTCCGCGCCGCGGCGCAGATAGGCCCCCATCAGGAGGTTCTCCTCGACCGTCATCGATACGAAGATCTGGCGTCCTTCCGGCACCAGCATCATGCCGCGGCGCACGCGCTCGGCCGGTGAGGCATGGGTCAAGACCTCGCCGGCAAAGCGCACCGATCCGCTGCCGGATTTGATCGCACCCTGCAGCGCCCGCAGGAGCGAGGTCTTGCCGGCGCCATTCGCCCCCAGCACGGTCACGATTTCTCCTTCGGCAAGGTCGAGATCGATGGATTTGACGGCATGGGTGCGTCCATAACGGACATCTAGGCCGCGAACTTCAAGCAACATCGGCTGCCCCTTCCTTCACCGTGCCGGCATGGCGGGGGCCGAGATAGGCCTCCAGCACCAGCGGATTGTCCTGGACCGTCGCTGTCTTGCCGTCATAGATCTTGCGGCCGAAATTCAGCACCACCGCATCATTGCAAAGCCGGCGCACCAGCCCCATGTCGTGCTCGACGACGAGAAGCGTGATCCCGGTTGCGCTGAGGCGTTTGAGGAAGGACGTGAGGTTGTCGGTCTCTGCACCGTTGAGGCCGGCGGCCGGCTCATCGAGCAGGAGGATCCGGGGCTTTGCCGCAAGGGCGCGCACCACCTCGATCTTCTTGCGAACCCCGTACGGCAGCGTTGCCACGACCTCGCCGGGATAGCTTGACAGTTCCATCTCGTCGAGCAGGGCTTCGGCCTCATGGCGCCAGGCGGAATGGCCGAAGAAGGACAGCGGCTTCAGCATGTCGACGAGACCGCCGGCGTTGGCCTGCTGGCCGAGCATCACATTCTCGATCACCGACAGGTGTGGCATCAGACGGATGTTCTGGAAGCTGCGGGCGATCCCGAGGCCGATGCGCTTTCTCGACGGGATCTGCTGGATGGGTTTGCCCTCCAGCAGGATATCGCCCTTGCTCGGCTGATAGAAACCGGAGATCAGATTGAAGACGGTCGTCTTGCCGGCGCCATTCGGACCGATCAGCGCCATGCGGGCGCCTTTCGGCACGTCGAAGCTGACATCGGAAATGACGGTGAGGCCGCCAAAGCTCTTCGTGACATTGCGAAGGCTGAGAATATTTGCCGTTTCGTGCCCGCTCATGCCGAGACCTCCTGCGCCACGTCCAGCCGTTTCGTCCGCCGGCCGGGTTTGAGCCGTTCGATCAGGCTGCGGGTGATCAGCCCTTCGGGCCGGAATGCCATCATCAGCACGGTGAGGACGCCGAGGATGACGAAGCGCCAGCTCTCATCGGGCGGGGACAGGGGGCCGCTTTGATGGAAAGCGGCGGCGATAAAGGTTTTCAATTCTGGCATCACGACGCGCAGCCCCTCCGGCAGCAGCGTGAAGAAGGCAGCACCGAAAAGAGGTCCGAAGGCCGTCTGCGTTCCGCCGAGAAGGACGTAGAGAAGCACATAGATCGACAGCGAGGCATTGAAGCTCTGGATATCGACGAAGCTGAAGGTGTGGGCGTAAAGCGCACCGGCAAGACCGGCAAGCGCCCCGCCGAGCGAGAAGGCCGCCACCCGCACGCCGCGGACGGAGACGCCAAGCAGATCGGTCACCACATCGTCGTCATGGGCTGCGCGCATGGTCAGTCCGAAGCGCGTTGCCATCAGGTAGAAGACGAAGAGGGTGACGAGGACGGCTGCGATGAGCGGCACGTGGTAATCGAGGAAGTCCGGTACGGACAGTCCCATTGCGCCGCCGAGCGCGTCGGTATTGAGAATGACGCCTGCGATCACCTCGGCAAGTGCGAAGGTGGCCAGCACCAGATAGACACCCTTGGTGCGCAACAGGGGAAAGGCGATGGCCATGCTGACAAGGCCGCCGACGGCCATGGCCGCCGGGATGGTGACCCAGGCGTTGAGGCCGAAGGCCGCCGACAGGAAGGCCGCGGTATAGGCGCCGAGGGCCTGAAAGCCCGCGCCGCCGAGGTTAAGCTGGCCGGTTGCGACCGGCAGGAAGACCGCATAGGCCATGATGATGTTGATCGAGAGGATGGTGAGGATGCCTGTCCAGTAGCCACTCATGGTCAAAGCTTCCCCTTGCCGATGGAATGGTGGCCGAGAAGGCCCTGTGGCCGCACGAAGAGCGCGACGAGGAGTAGGCCCCACACGGCGACCTGCACGGTATCGGCACCGAAGAAATGGATGGTCATCATTTCGGTGATGCCGATGATCAGGCCGCCGAGAACCGCGCCCCAGATCGAGCCCAGCCCGCCGATGACCATGCCGGCGATGGCCTTGGAGCCGATATCCTCGCCCATCTGCGGCGACACTTCGCCGTAATTGATCGCAAAGAGGATGCCCGCCAGCCCGCACAGCAGGCCCGTCAGCATGAAGATGACCGGGACGAGGCGCCTGGAATCAACGCCGAGGATGTTGGCGGCATCGGGGTTTTCGGCAATCGCGCGCAGGCCGCGCCCGATACGGCTGTGCTTCAGCACCCAGTTGAGCCCCGAAACGATGACGAGCGCCACACACAGGCTGATAAGTTGCGGCGCGCGCAGCAAAAGGCCACCGAGATTGACCGTGGTATCCCAGCTGACGGCTGCCATGCGCTGCGCATCCGTGCCGTAGCCGATGCGGATCAGGTTTTCGATGATGAGGAGAAAGCCGAGGGAGCTGACCAACGGGATCGCATGTTCGGTGGCATCGCCGTATTTCGTCTTCATGTAGCGGAAGGTGAAACGCTCGACGATCAGCGAGGCGACAATTGTCATGACAACGGCTGCGGCAAGCGCAAGCGGCCATGGCAGGGCCTGCGAGAGCCCGAAGGGAATGCCCCACTTGGTCAGCGCCCAGGCGGCCATGCCCGACAGCATGAACAGGGTCGGGATGGTAAAGTTGAGGAAGTTCAACACGCCGATGGTCAGGGTAAAGGCGACGGCGACCGTCACGTAGACGCTCCCGAGCATGACCCCATTCAGCACTTGTTGTATTAACAGCATCAGCTTTTCTCACAAGTTTTGTATACAAACAAAGCAGGGCAAGGTGCAAAAGCACAGAAAAGCGGCACATGGTCATGCCGCAAGCCGCCCGGCCAGCGCTCAGATCAATCTAGGAGAAAAGCGGGGTTCTCCCCGTCAAAGTCCCGTTCAAAAGCTTGGTTCCCACCGTTGGACGCCTTATGGCGCCTCGTTTTTCTCGACGCGCAACGAGCGCCTGTCTGTTGCGGCCGGCTTTCCTTGTTCCGGTCGCGGACGTTTCGCTGAACTCAAAAATCGCGACATTTTCAAAATTGCCTCTTTAAATGTCGTGACATGTTGTACACAATGAGTTAGCACTTGACCCTTGTCAAGGGAAACATTGGCGGAGAATTGCTGATAATGACGCTGAAAAAAGATCGTGTTCTGATCGTCGGAGCCGGCCCGGTCGGCCTTGTGTCCGCCTGCTGCCTGTCCAGGGCCGGCATCCCCGTGACCATTGTGGAAACCAGCCCAGATCTGCCGACGGATCTGCGGGCCTCCACCTTTCATCCGCCGACCCTCGACATGCTTGACCGCTTCGATATCAGCAAAAAGCTCGTCGAACGGGGCCTTGTCTGCCCGACCTGGCAGTTTCGCGACCGCAAGGAAGGCGTCATTGCCACCTTCGATCTCGGTATTCTGGAGGGGGAGACAAACCATCCCTATCGACTTCAGTGCGAGCAATGGAAGCTGTCGGAAGAGTTGCGGGCCCTGATCGAGGCCGATGACCGGATCGAGCTGATCTACGGGGCAAAGGCGCTGAGCGTCGCGCAGGATGACGCCGGCGTAACGCTCACCATCGAGCGACAGGCCGATGGCTCGCAGGACCAATTGTCCGGACAATATCTGATTGCCTGCGACGGGGCGCGAAGCGCGGTGCGCAAGTCACTCGACATTGCCTTTGACGGGCTGACGATCCCGGAAATCTTCCTGTCGATGTCGACCTCGTTCCGTTTCGACGAGGCGATCGGGGATCTGGCGCCTATCGCCTATCTGACCGATCCCAGCGAATGGGCCGTCCTGTTGCGCACGCCGTCGCTCTGGCGCGTGCTTTTGCCGACCGACCCGAACCAGACGGACGAGCAGATCAGGGATCCGGTCGTGATGGAGCGCCGTCTGCAGGCGCTCTGCCCGAAGCAGGGCGCCTATGACGTCGTCCACGCCACGGCCTACCGGGTGCATCAGCGCGTCGCCGCCACCTATGTCGCGGGCCGTATTTTCCTGGCCGGCGATGCGGCCCATCTCAACAATCCGCTCGGCGGCATGGGCATGAATGGCGGCATCCACGACGCCGTGAACCTTTGCGACAAGCTGGCCGAAGTCTGGCATGGCCGGGCGCCGCTCGACATTACCGAGCGCTACAATCGCCAGCGCCGGAAGGTGGCGATCGAGACCGTCCAGGAACAGTCTCTGCGCAATCGCAAGATGATGGCGGAAAACGATCCGGCTGCCCGCGCAGCCTATCACGATGAACTGCGCCGCATCGTCGACGATCCGAAAAAGCACAAGGCCTATCTGATGCGCTCGTCGATGATCCAGTCGCTGCGTGAGCTGGAAAACGTTGCCTGAATTCACACAGCAATTTTGAACAAAGGACATAAAGACATGGTGGACAGCCTCGGTTACCGCAAGAAATTCGGCGTCATTGCGCCTTCGACCAATACGTCTGTGCAGCCCGAATTCGACCGCATGAGCCCGGTCGGTGTGACCAACCATTTCTCGCGCATCACCATCCCGGACGATCCGGTCCATAGCGACGAGGATTTTCTCAAGCTCATCGACAATATCCGCGGCGCGATCATGGAGTCGATCGATTCGGTCATGACCTGCCGCCCGGACCATCTGGTGATGGGCATGTCGGCGGAAACCTTCTGGGACGGTCTTGACGGTTCCGCGCAACTGCAAAAGCGCGTGGAGGAACGCGCCGGCGTCAAGGTGACGATGGGCTCAGACGCCTGCCAGGCGGCGCTTGCCAAATACGGCGATATCAAGCGCATCGGCGTCGTTACCCCCTATATGCCGGTCGGCGACGCCCAGGTGGTCAAGTTCTTTGCCGATTGCGGCTACGAGGTGGTGCATCTCAAGGGCCTGCGCTGCGAAAGCCCGATGCTGATCGCCCATGTCAGCGAAGCCGAACTGCGCGACAGCATCAACGAGGTCAATGATTCAAGCGTCGAGGCCATCGTTCAGGTCGGCACCAATCTGGCCATGGCGCGCGTCGCCGGCCTTGCCGAATTCTGGCTGGATAAGCCGGTGATTGCCATCAACACGGCGACCTACTGGTATGCGCTGCGTCAGAACGGCATCGAGGACAAGGTGCAGGGCTTCGGCTCGCTTCTGTCCCATCATTGAACCAGTCGAGAAAAGCCATGCATTACGACTTCATTCCGATCAGCGAGCGCAAGCCGCTGAAATGGCCGAACGGCAAACGCCTTGCGGTCATCCTCACCACCAATTTCGAATACTGGGACCCCGTCCGCGATACGCCGAAGCCTTACTATCCCGGCGGCCCGAGCATTGTCGGCGGCGATCTTCCCGGCAATGTCTATGACAATGCCAATTATACCTGGCGGGAATACGGTCAGCGCGTCGGCGTCTGGCGCATGTTTGATATTTTCGATGCCGAAGGCGTGCCCTCCAGCTGCACCATCAATGCCAAGATGGCGCTGGAACGGCCGCAGGTCGTTCAGGCTGCGCTGGACCGCGGCTGGGAGATCGTGGCCCATAACTATGTGCAGAGCGAGCTTCTGACCGACAACATGTTTGATGAGGACAAGGAGCGCGAGGTCATTCGCGCCACCCTCAAGGTCTATGAGGAGTTCTGCGGCTTCAAGGCCAAGGGCTGGCTCTCCAGTTCCCTGCGCTCGACGCTCAATACCATCGACATCCTTGCCGAAGAGGGCCTGATCTATATCTGCGACCTCCTCAACGACGACCAGCCCTACATGGTGCAGACCCGCAGCGGCAAGCCGATGGTGTCTGTCTCCTATACGTCCGAAGTCAACGACTTCAGCTTCCTGCGCCAGGGGCTCGGGGCCGAAGGTGGTCTTCAGATGTTCAAGGAACAGTTCGACTGGCTGTATGCCGAGAGCGCGATGACCGGCAAGTTCATGAATATCGGACTGCATCCGCATGTCATCGGGCAACCGTACCGCATCCGGGCGCTGCGGGACTTCATTCGCTACGCCAAGCAGTTCGATGATGTATGGTTTACCACCCGCGAGGAGATCGCGGCCTGGTACATGGACAACCATGCCGACCATATCGAGGTGAAAACGCGATGAATGAGACTTCGGAAGATGATCTGGCCGGCCAGCCGGAGAGCAGCGATCAGGATGATGCCGATCTGCAGCGACCGGTCGAAAAGGCCTACCAGGGCATTCGTCGGGCGATCCTGCGCGGCGAATTGAAGCCGGGCGATCATCTTCCGGAGGAAATGCTGGCGGCCATGACCGGCACCAGCCGCACGCCGGTGCGCGAGGCCTTGCGCCGGCTTGCCACCGAGGGGTTGGCAACCGTCAGCAACCGCCACCGTTTCGTGACGAATTTCTCGCCCGAGGAAGTGTCGATCATCTTCGACATTCGTGCGCAGCACGAGGCGTATGCCGCGTCCATTGCCGCGCAGAAGATCACGCCGGCCGAGCTTGCCCGCCTGCAGCATCTGATCGACGCCATGGCCGAGATCGAGGCGGACACGAGCAGCGTGGTCGCGGAGCGGTTCCTGGCGCTCAACACCGAGTTTCACGGCGCCATCATCGATGCGACCCGTTCGGCACAGTTGAAGCGATTGACGGCGCCTGCCGCAGCGCTTCCGCTCATTCTCGTCAAGCAGTTCGTCATGGACCAGCGCGTCGATGTCGTGCGCTCCAATCGCCAGCACCGCGACATTCATGCAGCTCTCAGCGCCCGCAACAGCGAATGGGCGGCCGCTGCCATGTCCGGCCACATTCTTTCGACCAAGCCGAAGCCGCGGGACACGAACCGCGGCCCCAGCCGCTAAGAAATAATTGCGCAAAAGCGCTTGAGGGACAGCCAGTGCAGCACCGACGCGACGAATTGAACCGAAGCCCCCTCCTGATCCGCGGCTATGTGGCCGGTCAGTTCACCGATCCATCGGGCGCAGCCGAGATTGCGGTCATCGATCCGACGACCGAGCAGAGGGTCGCGACACTCTGCGAATCGAGCGCCGACGAGGTCGACCGGGCCGTGGTCGCGGCCCGGCAGGCGTTTGATGCGGGACCCTGGGGCCGTGCAACCGTTGCCGAACGGCAGAAGGCACTGCTTGCCATCCATGACGTCATCCTTGCCCATGCCGACGAACTGGCGGTGCTGGAGACGATCAACACCGGCATTCCGCTCAGCCAGACGCGCCACGTCCATATTCCGCGCGCGGCCTATAATTTCCGGTTCTTCGCCGAATACATCAACCAGTCGGGTGGCGAGGTGTTTACCCAGGAGCCCGGGTTGATGAGCATGGTGACCTATGAGCCGATCGGCGTCTGCGCGCTCATCGGTCCGTGGAACATGCCGCTTGGGCTCACCGCGATGAAGATGGCCGGCGCGCTCGCCTTCGGCAATAGCTGCGTGGTCAAGCCCTCGGAACTCACGCCGCTTACCGTCACGCGCGTGGTGGAACTGATCGAGGGCATCCTGCCGAAGGGCGTCGTCAACCTCGTCAACGGCCGTGGTCAGGTGACCGGCACTGCGCTTGTATCCCATCCGGGCATCGACATGGCGTCCTTTACCGGCGGCACGGTCACCGGGGCTGCGATCCTCGGCTCGCTCGCCAAGGGCATCAAAGGTTCGGCCATGGAGCTTGGCGGGAAATCGGCCAATATCGTCTTTGCCGATGCCGATTTCGACCAGGCGCTTGATGCGGCGATGATGAGTTCCTTCATGAACAATGGCCAGATGTGCCTGGCCGGCAGCCGCATTTTTGTCGAGCGCAAGATCGCCGACCGCTTCATCGACAGCTTTACCCGTCGCACCAAGGCCTTGAAGATCGGCGACCCGCTGGTGGACGGCACCGAGATCGGCCCGATGATCAACCAGGCGCAGCGCGAGCGGATGGCACGCTATGCCGAGAGCGGTATCGCGGAAGGAGCAAGCCTGCTCTGTGGTGGCCATCGCTATAGCAACGTGAACGCCGGCTATTTCTTCGAGCCGACCGCGATGCTGGCTCCGTCAAACGACATCGCCATCTGCCGCGAAGAAATTTTTGGACCTTTCGCCGCCCTCCAGGTCTTTGACGAGGAAGAGGAGGTGATCACCAAGGCCAATGAGAGCGAGTTCGGTCTCGTGGGTTATGTGTGGACCGACAATCTGGAGCGCGCCATGCGGACGGCATCGGCGCTTCGCACTGGAACCGTTCTCGTCAACACACCGATTGTTAGGGACCTGCGCACGGGCTTTGGTGGCTACAAGCAGTCAGGGCTCGGTCGCGAGGGCGCCAAGGGCTCGCAGGCGATGTTTACCGAAATGAAGACGACGATCATTGCGCGGGCGCCGCGCACGATGCCCCGCATTGGGATGGCGGGCGAATGACCGGCCGCAGCACGCCGTCTCTCGGGCCGGCCTGCCGCCCGCCGATTGTAAGCTGCGGCGGGCGCCGGTCGAACCCGGTGATAACCCCCTTTTCGTGGAGGTGAGGTCCCATGTTTGCCTTCGGCCCGGCCCGCATCCGAACGCTTGCTGATCTCGATCCCTTCGCCTTGCCGATAGATCTGCTGTTCCCGGGCCGTGACGTGGAGATGCTGCGGCCGCTGCAAACGGTTCTGGCGCCCCATCACGTGGATTTCGATACGGGGTCGATCCTGCTTGGCGTGCACAGTCATCTTTTGCAAACGGCCGGGCTCAACATCCTGATCGACACCTGCATCGGCGAGCACAAGCCGCGCCCGCGCCGCGCCGACTGGCACCAGCGCGCGGCGTCGGGCTATCTTGAGCGTCTGGCATCGGCCGGTCTTCGAGCCGAGGATATCGACATCGTGCTCTGCACGCATCTGCATGCCGACCATGTGGGCTGGAATACAAAGCTTGTCGACGGGCGCTGGGTGCCGACCTTCCCGAGAGCGCGCTATCTGATCGGCCGCGCCGAATTCGACCTGTGGCGGGAGCAGGAAGAGAGCGCGCCGGGCACCCATAACCACGGCTCGTTCATCGACAGCGTGCAGCCGGTGGTGGACGCCGGACAGGCGGAATTCGTCGATGACGGGTTCGCCGTAGCAGGCGGGCTCGATCTGGTGGCGCTGCCCGGTCACACCCGCGGGCAGCTCGGCCTTTGCCTTTGCCACCAGGATCGGCGGGCGATCTTCTGCGCCGATGCCATTCACACCCCCGTCCAGGTGTTTCACCCAGATTGGGCAAGCCGCTTCTGCAGCGACCCGCAGGCGGCCATCGCCACGCGCCACACGCTGCTCGATCAGGCAGCGTCGCGCGACGACCTTCTGGTGCCGGCGCATCTCAGGCATTATTCCGGCATGCGGATCCGCGGGGATGCCAGCGGTAGCTACCGGCCGGAGTTTGTCGCCTGATGCACGACGCCTCTCGAAATGTCGTCCGCATACACCGGCGTGCAAGCCAGCAGTCCGGCCCGTCCGGCTCTCTCCTGCCGGCTCCTAACGCTCGCCGGGCGGTGCGACAGAGGGAGCAAAATTCACTCCCCCGTCATTTCCTTGCTGCGATGGATGCGCATCCGGTAGGCCATCTGGTCGGCCGGGTGCCAGTTGAAAGAGGCAATCAGCACGCCGCTCTGGGTCATGTAGCGGCGCAGCAGCTGGAGCGACCACGAGCCCGGCTTCAAGCCCAGTTGCCGGGTGAACTCGACCGGCATGGGAAGGGCGCGGATCTCCTGCACCGCTTCCTCGATCGGTCCCTCGGAATAGCGCTCGAGCAGCGCGAAGAAGGGGCCCTGGTGATCGGCAAACTGCGCCACGACGTGTTCGAAGCGCTTGGGCACATAGCTTTGAATATAGCAGATCGGCTTGCCGCCCGGTTCCGTCCAGCGCACGCCATTGATGAGGATCCATTCCTCGCCGGCAAGGCCGCCGACCAGCTCTGCAAGCTCGCTGTCGAGCACGACGGTCGTCACATCCATGACCACGTAATAGGTCTCGACCGCCACCTGGAACAGCTCTTCGAGCGACCCGAAGGACTGGTAGAAGGTCGCCCGCGACGTATCGGAGATCACCCGCGTGCCGATGCCCTGGCGGCGCTCGACGTAACCGCGTTCGCGCAAGTACCGCAGGGCCTCGCGAATGGTGGTGCGGCTGCTGTTGAATTCGACGGCCAGTTCCAGCTCTGGCGGCAGCAGCGACCCTACGGGATAGATGCCCGCTGCCAGACGATCCTCGAGGATCTTCTGGATCTGCGCATAGCGTGGCAAGCCGTCATGGGGGCGGTCCTCAACGAGGTCATCCTCTTTGGTCGTCATGCAGCACTTTCGTTTGGCGCCAAGCACAGGCGGTGTTCAAGTTCTCTTCACTATAACAAATTCGGCCCCGGAAATACCGCCCATCCTGCAGGGAGATGGGGACGAACCGCGTCTATTTTCACAAAGGTATGGACAAAGTCCATAGTTTGTAATCAGTTTATCATGACATTTGGGAGGGGCCATGCCTGAGCGACACAAATCCGTCTATTCGAGCCGCGCCAAGCTTGGCCTGATCACGCCGCTCACGAACACCGTGAACGAGGCCGAATGGCAGCGCATGATGCCCGAAGGCGTGACCTTCCACACCCATCGCATGCCGCTGCATAAAGATACCACATCGGTTGAGGGCAAGGCCGGACTGATGCGGGATCTGGAAGGCGTTTTCGCCCTGTTGGCGCAGGCCCGCGTCGATGCGATCGCCTATGCCTGCACGGCCGGATCGATGATCAATCCGGTCGAAAGCCTGCCCGAGAGCCTGACAAGAACGACGGGTGTCACCGCCATCACGACCTCGGCCGCGATTATCCATGCGCTGAAGACGCTCGGCGTGAAGCGCCTGTCGGTTGCAACCCCCTATCACGACGCGCTGAACCACCACGAAACGGAGTTTCTGGCGGATAACGGTTTTACGGTGGAGCGGCTGATTGGTCTCGGCATCGGCGAGACCGGTCCTGCCGAATATGTCCGCATTGCAGAAACGCCGCTCGAGGCGATCGCCGCCCATGTCGGCGATTGTTTCGTGCCGGGAAGCGAAGCGATCCTGATTACCTGCACCGATTTTCCCACCTTGCCGCTGATCGCCTCGCTGGAGGCGCGCTACGGCGTGCCGGTTGTCACCTCCAATCAGGCGACCTTCTGGGCGATGCTGCGGGCGACCGGCATCGAGGATCGGTTCAGGTCTTATGGCCAGCTGCTCGCCGCGCACTGACACACTCTTAAAACACAAGGAAGATAGGAAGGAAAACCATGGCGGACCCTCGTCTCAGGCAGGCCCTCGAGGCCAAGGACTTTATTCTCGCGCCCGGCGTATTTGATCTCATCTCGGCGCTGATCGCCGATCGCCAGGATTTCAAGGCGCTGTATGTCACCGGCTATGGCACGGTCGCCTCCTATCTCGGCTTGCCCGATGCCGGTCTTGCCACCTATCGCGACATGATCGAGCGTATCGGCCAGATCGTGAAAATGACGAAGACCCCGGTGATTGCCGATGCCGATACCGGCTATGGCGGCCTTCTCAACGTGCGCCATACGGTGCGTGGCTACGAGGATGCCGGCGTGACCGCCATCCAGATCGAAGACCAGGAGTTCCCCAAGAAATGCGGCCACACGCCAAACCGCCGCGTGATTCCGCTCGAAGACATGGTGCGCAAGGTGAAGGTTGCAAGCGACGCCCGCTCCAGCCGTGATTTCCTGATTGTCGCGCGCACCGATTCGCGAACCAGTCTTGGCCTTGATGAGGCGATCCGCCGTGCCGATGCCTATCGGGAAGCCGGTGCAGACGTGGTTTTCGTGGAATCGCCCGAAAGCGAAGAGGAAATGAAGACGGTTGCCGAGCGCATCCAGGCGCCGCTCTTTGCCAATATGGTGAACGGCGGGCGCACGCCCCTTTTGTCTGCCGACCGGTTGAAGGCGCTCGGCTATGCGATTGCCATTCACCCGGCGCTCGGTTTTCTCAGCGTCGGCGCCGCCCTCGACAAGGCCTTCAAGGATTTGAAGGCGAACGGCATCACCTCGCCCGACATCGACCTCTACTCGTTCGCGGAATTCAACAAGCTTCTGGGCTTTGAGGATGTCTGGGAGTTTGAACGCCGCTTTGCGGAAATCTGAAGGAGCAAGGCATGAGCCAGGATCTCGATGACAACTACAGGATCGCCTATGACAACCGGGCGGGGTTCGGAAAGCGCCCGGCGCTGGTGCTGATCGATTTCGCCGAAGCCTATTTCGATCCCGATTGCGTTCTCTATGCCGGGGTGGATGCGGCGCTCGCCTCTGCCCTGCGCATCCGCGCCGTTGCCCATGAACAGGGCATTCCGGTGATCCTGACGGAGGTCACCTACCAGAAAGGCGGGCTGAACGGCGGGCGCTTTTTCGAAAAGGCAAAGCCGCTTGCCTCTTTCGTGCAGGGCCAGAAGACCGCGGCCTTCGCCCAGGGTCTTGTCCCGCGCGACGACGAAATCGTTGTCTCCAAGCAGTATCCGTCGGCCTTTTTCGGCACCTCCCTTGCCTCGACGTTGACGGCAATGGGCATCGACAATGTGGTGCTGACGGGGCTGACCACCAGCGGCTGCGTCAGGGCCTCCTGTGTCGATTCCATGTCCCACGGCTTCATCACCACCGTCGTGCGCGAGGCCTGCGGCGATCGGCATCCTGCGCCGCATGAGGCAAACCTGTTCGATATGAACGCCAAATATGCCGACGTCGTCTCCGAAGAGGAGATCCTGGCCTTCTTCCGCTCGCTTGGGCCTGAAAGGAATACCGATGACTGAGAAGGCAACGCCCCGCCGCATCGCCGTTCTCGGCGGTGCCGGCGGCATCGGCCGCGCGCTGATCGCCCATCTTGTGCAGAAGGGCGATGACGTGACGGTTCTCGACCTTGCATCCTCGCTTGCACGCCACGCACTCGACACGAAAACGATTGCCATCGACGTGTGCGATGAAAGCTCGATCGAGACGGCCTTTTCTGCACTTGGCAACCACTGGGACCAGGTGGACGGCTTCGTCAATCTGGCGGGCTATAACAGCGCCTTGCAGCCGCTTTCCCAGACCGGTGCGGATTACTTTGACGAGGTCATCGCCGGCAATCTTCGCGGGGTCTTCCTTGCGGCAAAAGCCGTCCTGCCGATGATGGCGCAAGGCGGCGCGGTGGTCCATGTCGCCTCCGGCCTTGCCGCGCATGTCCGGCCGGGTTACGGCGCCTATTCCGCCTCCAAGGCCGGCGTGATCGCGCTCACCAAGACCTTCGCGGTGGAAAACGCCCCTCAGGTGCGTTTCAACGTCGTGGCGCCGGGTCTCGTCGATACCGCCTTCCTGCGCGGCGGCACCGGACGGTCCGATGAGGACGGCCAGTCTATCGTTCCCCTCGACGCCTACCGTGCCATGACGCCGATGAAACGGCTGGCTTTACCGGAGGATATCGTCGGCCCGATTGAATTTCTGCTGTCGCCGGCAAGTGGATTCATGACGGGGCAGGTTCTCTGGGTGAATGGCGGGGGATACATGCCGTAACGGCGCGGCTAGACTGCGGCGCGAATGCTCCGGCGTCGCCACCCTCCAAGCATAAGGCGACATTGCCGAAGCAGTGAATGGCCTATAGATGAGTTGCATGAAGTCTAACTTGGAAGCATAACGTTCCTCCAAGCAGATTTTGTCTATAAATAATTTAAATTCTGCAATCCGTGAAGCGTTGACTCCGTAAATCGCCGACTATTTAATACATCCGTCAATTTGCATTATATGCTGGGGGCGACATGCAGATGGTTGACATTCAACAGGCCACATTTCAGGACAATTCCCTGATCAGCAAGCTGGTTGCCGATCTGGAGCGGATGCTACGCTTCTCTTCCATCACCAAAACGATCGAGGTGCCGAAAGAGATTGTCGATGAGGCATCCGCAGCGCTTGCCAAGGCCCGTGGTATGGCGGGGCCGCCCACATCGACGGCCATCAGCGATGTCGAGGTCTCCCTGTTGCAGGCGATTGACAAGCTTGCGCCGCGTATCTATCCCGCCACGCCCCTCTCGCTGGAAATTGCCGAGCTGATGGAAGGGCAGATGAAAGGACAGAGCGTGCATGATGCTGACTCTAGAGAGGCGGTCATCTACAAGCGCGTCAACCGTCTGATCAAGAAGCTGATGTGGTTCACGCTCGGGTCTCTGATTGCAACAATCATATGCTTTGCACTGCAAGATATTTTGAAGAATACCCTAAGCCAGGATAATAAGCTTCTCCTTGCTCCGTTTAAGGACCATGCGCGCAATGCCATCAACATCGTGGTCGGTCTTTTGGGGGCCTGCGCCTATATCCTGCGCAACATCCTGACACGGCTTGCGAACCAGACCTTCGTGTTAAGAGAAGAATCGGGATATTACCTGCGCATGAACCTTGGGATGACGCTGGGCTTTATCATGCCGCAGCTGGTCGATTCGACCAACGCTTTTAAAACGATCAGCAACTTCGTCATCGCATTCCTGGCGGGTTATGCGGTGGAGCCGATGTTCACGGCGCTCGACACATTGGTCACGACGCTGCGCGATGCTGTTGCGCGGCCGGCGCAAACGCCGGTAACGCGATAGTGGCGGCTCGGTTTTGCCGGCTCACGCGTGTATCGTGAACCGGCTTCCCGCTGCAAGGCACCCGGTTTGTCAATGCCCGCTGTTCAGCGGCCGTTACCTGCCTCAGGCAGCCGCTCCGGCGTCTTCGGTATGCGCAGTCCGCCAGTCGATACGCCGTTCGAAGGCTTCGCCCTGCTCGTCAAACAGATGGCAATCGGCGATGCGGATGCCGGTGGTGGCCGGCGTGTTGACCGCGATCGGGGCCGATCCGGACAAGAGCGCGCAATAGGGCTCGCCGGTCGGCAGGCTGGCATAGGCGACCGTATTGATGCCGAGGCGCTCGATGACCGAGGGGGTGACGGTGACATTGAGGTCGCCGCCCGACAGCGTTGTGTGCTCCGGACGGATGCCGAGCGTCAGCATGCGCCCGACGATATCGGCACGCGGTTCGACCGGGATGGTCACGGTCTGCCCGTCGTAGGAGACGGTGATGCCTTCAGGGCCGGCCGCCTCGCAGCGTACGGGCAGAAAATTCATCTTGGGATTGCCGATGAAGCCGGCAACGAAGAGGTTCTGCGGCTTGTGGTACAGCTCAAGCGGCGCGCCGACCTGGGCGATCTGGCCGGCATTCAGCACCACGATGCGGTCGGCCATGGTCATGGCTTCCACCTGGTCGTGGGTGACGTAGATCATCGTCGCCTTCAGGTCGCCGTGCAGCTTGGACAATTCGATGCGCATGTCCGAGCGCAGGGCGGCGTCGAGGTTGGACAGCGGCTCGTCGAACAGGAAGATCTTTGGTTCGCGCACGATGGCGCGGCCGATCGCGACACGCTGGCGCTGGCCGCCCGACAGCAGACCGGGCTTCTGTTCAAGACGCTTTTCGAGCTGCAGGATCTTGGCAACCGCGCCGACCTTTTCGCGGATCGTGGCTTCGGGAAGCCCCTCGACGCGCAGCGGAAAGGCGATGTTTTCAAACACGGTCATATGCGGGTAAAGCGCATAGGACTGGAAGACCATGGCAATGCCGCGTTCGACCGGCGGCTTGTCGTTGACCCGCTCGCCATCGATGACGATATCGCCCGACGAGGTGGAATCGAGGCCGGCGATCATGCGCAGCAGCGTTGATTTCCCGCAGCCGGAGGGGCCGACGAAGACGACGAATTCGCCGTCCTTCACCTCCAGCTTGATGCTTTTCAGCACCTCGAAGTCACCATAGAACTTCTGCACGTTGTTGAGATAAAGCTGTCCCAAGGGTCTCAGTCTCCGTTCGCCGGAACGAGCGGCCGCGGCGGTAAGGTAAGCGGATGAGGATCGCGACCGGCATGGCCGCGATCCCTGATGGAGAAGGCTGTTACTTGTACTGCTCGAGGTCGGCAGATGCCTTCTTCAGCGCAGCGGCCGGCTCGGCCTTGCCGGTCACGACCGACTGGACCATCTCGATGATGACGTTCTGGAAGCCCTTGTAATCGGTAAACAGCGGCTCGGGTCCACCGAACTTGATGCCGTCGATGAGCGGCTTCCAGAAGGGGTCCTTGGCGACGAATTCATCGACCTTCGGCGAGGGACGAAGCGGGGTCAGGCCGGCACCCCCCTGCAATTCATATTCGCCCTGCGGACCGGGCGAGGTGATGAATTTTGCAAATTCGATTGCCTTGTCCTCGACGCCCGAGCCCTTGAAGACGGCAAGGCTGTCGGTGATAAGGAGCGTACCCTCGCCCTTGGCCGAGGGGCCGAGCGGCAGCGGTGCGATGCCCCAGTTGATCTTGGTGGCCTGCAGACGCGTTGCCGCACCCGAGCCGGCCTGGATCATGCCGACCTTGCCATCAAGGAAGATGGCGCGGATTTCGTTCTGTTCGTAGGCGGTGGCGCCTTCGACGGAATAGGGCGTGATGTCCTTGTAGGCCTGCAGTGCGGCCAGAACTTCCGGGCTGTCGGCAACGATCTTGTCGCCGTCGATGATCTTGCCGTTGTTCGTGTACACCCAGTGCATGAACTGGTGCATGGTGTTGTCAAAGGTCTTGGCCGGCAGACCGTAACCGGCAATGCCGGTCTTTTCCTTGATCTGCTTGGCGAAGGCGATTTCTTCAGCCCAGGTCTTCGGGGCCTTTTCCGGGTCAAGGCCGGCCTGCTTGAACAGGTCCTTGTTCCAGTAGAGCGCCTTGGTGGAGAAGGCGACCGGCACGCCCCACTGGGTGCCCTCGAACGTCACGGTATCGACGATGTTCGGATAGTAGCTCTTCTTTTCGGCATCCGTCATCGGCACCGGAACGATGAGGTCGTTCTGGGCAAACTCCTTCAGGGTGCGCGAGCCGACATAGGCCATGGCAACAGGGGTGCCCGCGGCGGCAAGCGTCGTTGCCTTGTCCTGGCACTGCGCCCAGCCGACGACTTCCGGCGTGACCTTCCAGCCGGCATTCTTGCCTTCCCATTCCTTGATGTATTTCTCATGGATCGGGTCGATCTTGTCGCCGCAATAGATCCAGGAGATTTCCTTGTCGGCGGCATGTGCCGCCATGGCGCTCAGCATCGTGGTGCCGGCAAGCGCTACGGCATAGATCCCAGTCTTGATAGAAATGTTCACGGTCATGCTCCCATTCTCTGTGGTCGTTGTTTTATTGTTTCACCGCGCCGGCGGTCAGACCGCTGACGAGATAGCGTTGCAGGAAGAAGATGACGATCATGGCAGGCGCAATGCCGACGAAGCTTGCGGCCATCAACTCGTTCCAGATCACTTCCTGGCGGCCGAAATAGGCGTAAAGCCCAACCGGCAAAGGCATGTATTCGGACTTCGCATTGAAGGTCAGCGCGAAGATGAACTGTTGGGCATAGGACCCGATGAAGGTGGTGATGGCGACCACCGTAATGCCGGGCATGGCAATCGGCAGGATCACGCGGCGCAGCGTATAGAAATGGCTTGCCCCGTCCACATAGGCCGCCTCGTCGAGCTCACGCGGAATGCGCATGATATAGGTACGCAGCAGCCAGATGGCCGAGGGGATGAGGAAGGCGACGCCCGGCACGATCATGGCGAAATAGGTGTTTAGCACGCCGAAGCTGCGCATCAGCCGAAAGAGCGGGATGAGAAGGACTGCGCCCGAAAACATGTTGACCGCGAGGAAGGCGCCGAGCAGCGTGCCGCGACCCTTGAACTCGAAGCGGGCAAAGGCGTAGGCCGCCGGCACCACCATGGAGAGCACCACCGCGGTCACGATCGAGGAAATGAAGAAGGAATTGAAGATGTACCGCCCAAAGCCCGGCACGCTCTCCCACATGGTACGGTAAGCGGCAAACGAGCCGTTTTCCGGGATGAACCGGTAGGGCGAGGAAAACAGCTGGCTGAGCGGCTTCAGCGACACCAGGAAGCCCTCGACGAAGGGCGACAGCACGAAGGACAGGAAGACGAAGATGCCGCAATAGATGCCGACGATCTCGTACCACTTGTAGCGATTGATCAGCTGCTGGGGCTCTTTCATCATTTCTCTCCGGCAGACAGGCGGCTGGTGACGCGGAAATAGCAGAGGCAGAAGATCGACAGGAAGATGCAGATCATCACCGCGCGCGCTGCCCCTTCCCCGTATTTCTTCGAGCCGATGGCGGTGCGATAGGTGTCGATGATCATCGTCGTCGTTTCACCATTCGGGCCACCCTGGGTGAGGATCCAGATGATGTCGAACGAGTTGAAGGTCGAGATCAGCGACAGCATCGACATGGTGATCATCGCCGGCACGAGGAGCGGCAGCGTGATGCGGCGGAAGCGATAGAAGCGCCCTGCCCCATCCGTCCAGGCGGCCTCATAGAGATCCTGCGGGATCGACTGCATGGCGGCCAGCATGTACAGCGTCACCATGGGTACGCCGATCCACACATCGGTGATCACGGTGGCCCAGAAGGCGGTGGAGCCCTGCGCAAGGAAGGCCACCGGACCATCCACCACGCCGGCACGCTGCAGAAGGCCGGAAATCATGCCGAACTGGCCGTTATACATCCAGCCCCACATGAAGATGCCGATGGCCATGGGCACGATCCACGGCGGCATGGTCAGCACGCGAAACAGCGCGCGTCCCGGCACGGCAGCGTTCAGCATGGAGGCGCCGAACGTGCCGATGAGCATCTTGATGGACACCGAGAAGAAGGTCCACACGAAGGTGCGCGTGATGACCTCGGCAAAGGTGGCGTTGAAGATCTTGTCGTAATTCTCCCAGCCGACCCAGTTCGTCACCTTCTTCAGCGAGGCATCGGTGAAGGAGAGGATGAAGGTATCGACCAGCGGGTACGCAACGATCGTCAGCACATACAGGAGAGCCGGCGCCAGCAGCAGCCAGGCAAAGATGACAGCGCTTCGTCTGGCATGCATGGCGTTACTCCCTCACGCGGTCTTCGACTGGAGGGACTGACCGTGCAGCAGCGTGTCGTAGCGCTCCCAGACAGGGGCCAGATCGACCACCTTGCGGCTCGCCCGCGCCTCGTCCATGGCCAGCGCCAGAATGCCGGCTTCGATGGCGTCGAGCGCCGAAACCGGCAGAGCCGCACCGGTCGTGATATGGGCAAAGACGTCGGCTGCCATCTGTTCGTCGGCGCCGTAATGGTGCGAGGTGGCAGACGGTGCCTGATAGCGGTTTCCGACGCGCTTTTCGCTGGTGTGGGCATCGTGCACGTCGAGGAAGCCGCGAACGAAATCGCCTTCCGCCATGCCCTTGGAACCGATCACGCAGAAACGGCGGAATTCGTCCGGCACGTTGAGATTGGTGTGGAAGGTCATCGAGGCGCCGCCTTCGTATTCGACGATGGCAGTCTGGTAGTCGATGATGTCGCCATCGCTGTCGAACACCTTGTCGGAGCCCATCCAGCCGCTCGGCTTCTTGTGGTAGACTTCAAGATCGTTGACGCCGGAATTTTGCGGCGCGTTGCCCGGCACGAAGCTCTTGCGGCCGCCAAAGCTTGCGACGAAACGCGGACGCTGGCCGACGACGCCGTTATAGAGATCGAGGTCGTGGCAGCACTTTTCCAGCATGAAGCCGCCGGCATAACGGCCGTAGCGGCGCCAGTCGCGCATGAAGAAGGCGCCGTGATAAGGCGCGATGTGCTCGGAAGCCTCGATGGAGACGACATCGCCGAGGAGACCCTTGGCCTGGGCTTCCCGAAGGTCGCGGTAAAGCGGCGAGTAGCGCAGCACGAGGCCGACCAGCAGCCGGTCATGGCCATAGGTGTTGAGGAGAGCGGCCAGCGCATAGCTTTCCTCGATCGAGACGACGATCGGCTTTTCGGTGAATACGGTGAGGCCTGCTTCGAGCCCGATGCGGATATGTTCAAGATGCAGGTGATTGGGCGAGCCGATCATCAGAAGATCGAATTTTTCGGACGCAATCAGCTCCTCGGGGGTGGCATAGGCCTTGCCCGGCGAGATGCCAGCCTCCGTCAGGCGCGGCAGACCGGCAGGCGCCGGATCGACATAACCGACGATCTCGAAATCGGGGTCGATATCCTTGAATGCGCGTCCCAGATAGCCCAGTCGGAATCCGAGCCCGATAATGGCGACCTTCATTGTGGCCTGTTCCCTGTTTTCGTAATTATTTTTCTTAGCCTGTGGCAGATGCCGGATTTCGTCAACCAAAAAACGCCGTTCGGTAAATTTCCTGAAATTCCTTTTCATGGCTCGCCGCGTGTTGCGCAGCCGGCAGCGTAAAAGGGTATCTCGGAAATCTGGTGGTTGCTGTACCCCGTCATTCTGTCCAGTCAATGCAATGACAATACCAAAAAAATGCCAATCGTCTACCGGTTCCGTTACAAAAATTCCAAAACTGTCGTTTTCACTGGAGAACAACGAGAAATCCGGTGTTATTAGACGGAATTCACATATCCAATAAAACCATTTGCGGATTTGGTATGGCGTTGGTATTGTCCCCGCTTACGAAACGGTAAACGGAAGCCGGGCTTTGCGGGGTGGTCCCACCTGCTGCGATCCTCTGCTTCCAGCGCAATGGGGGATCGGTATGGCAATGGAGGAGGTTCTGCCGCTGGCGCAGCTCCAGGCCGTGCGCGGCGGTCCACTTTATCTCAAGCTGAAGAACATGATCGAAGACGCCGTGGTGTCCGGTCGCCTGAAGCATGGCGATGCCCTCCCCGCAGAACGGGACATTGCCGATGAGGCGGCGATCTCGCGCGTGACGGTGCGCAAGGCGATCGATGATCTTGTGGATCAGGGGCTTCTGGTGCGCCGGCGTGGTTCCGGCACCTTTGTCGTCAAGCCGGTGCCGCGCATGCAGCAGCCGCTGACACGACTCACCTCGTTTTCGGAAGACATGCGCCGGCGCGGCATGGTGCCGGGCTCCCGCTGGCTCGACCGCGGCATCTTCGATCCGACCTCCGAGGAAACCATGACGCTTGGGCTTTCCGGCACCGCCCGGGTTTGTCGCATCACGCGCCTGCGCACCGCCAACGACATGCCGATCGCGCTGGAGCGCACCAGTCTTGCCGATGACATGCTGCCCGATCCCGATGTGGTGGAAAATTCGCTCTACCAGGCGCTTGCCCAGCGCAACATCCGGCCTGTGCGGGCCAATCAGCGCATTTGCGCGGTGCTCTTGAAGGACGAGGAGACCGAACTTCTCGGAGTGCCGCCCGGTTCGGCAGCGCTGTCTGTCCAGCGCATCGCCTATCTCGACAGCGGGCGCGTGATGGAAGTGTCCACCGCCCTTTATCGCAGCGACGCCTATGATCTCGTCGCCGAACTCACCATCGGCGCCTGACGCCACGCCCAATTCGAAAGGCTTTTTCATGACTTCCATCATGCGCCAGGAGATCAACCAGATCCCGGCCGTTGCTTCCGATCTTCTTGCGAGGAGCCAGGGGGCCATCGCGGCGGCAGGCGCGGCCCTGCGCGAGCGGGATCCGGCCGTCGTTGTCACCATCGCGCGCGGATCCTCCGACCATGCGGCGCATTTCCTCAAATACGCCATCGAACTGGAGCTCGGCATTCCGGTCGCCTCCATCGGGCCGTCGCTGAGCTCGATCTACGATGCGCCGCTGCGGCTTGAGCGGGCAGCCGCCATCGCTGTCTCACAGTCGGGGGCAAGCCCCGATATCGTCTCGCTTGCCCGCAGCGCCAAGGCCGGCGGCGCCTTGACGATTGCGCTTGCCAATACCGTGCCCTCGCCGCTTGCCGATGCGGCGACCATGGCGATCGACATTCAGGCCGGGCCGGAAATTGCCGTTGCCGCGACAAAATCCTTCGTCAATTCCATCGTCACGGGCCTTGCCATCCTGGCGGCCTGGAAGAAAGACGATGGCCTGCAAAAGGCGGTGTCGGACCTTCCCCAGCATTTCGAAAAGGCGCTGTCGCTCGACTGGAGCCAGCTGGTGGAGCCGCTTGCCACATGCGATTCGCTCTACATGCTCGGTCGCGGTCCCTCGCTGGCGATTGCCTCGGAGGCGGCGCTGAAATGCAAGGAAACCTGCGAGCTGCATGCAGAAGCCTATTCCTCGGCCGAGGTTCTGCATGGTCCGGTGTCGCTGGTGGCGGCGGATTTTCCGATCATCGCCTTTGCCGCGCGTGACAAGGCCGAAGCGTCTGTTGCCGAAACCGCCTCAAAGCTCGTCGACAAGAACGCGGCAATCTACCTTACCTCGAGCCTCGGGCATGGGCCGAAATCTCTGCCGGTCGTGGAAACCGGGCATCCGCTGACCGATGCGCTCTGCCTCATCATTCCCTATTACGGCATGGTCGAAACCCTCTCGCTTCGGCGCGGCTTTAATCCCGACAAGCCGGCGGCCCTGAAGAAGGTAACGGAAACCCGATGAGCATGTCGTCTTCACCTGCCGGCACGCCGCCCACCGAAATGCCAAGCGATATCATGGTGACGGGCGGCCGGATCTTTGATGGTCAGCGCTTTCTGGAAAAGCATGTGCTTGTGGTTGAGGGCGGCAGGATCGCGGCCATCCTGCCCGAGGACGCCGCTTTGCCCTCCCTCCCCCGCATCGATGCGGAGGGCGCTCTGGTCGCGGCCGGCTTCATCGACCTGCAGGTGAACGGCGGCGGCGGCGTGCTGCTCAACAACCAGCCGACTACGGACGGGATTGCGACCATCTGCGCGGCGCACGCGCGTTTCGGCACGACCTCCTTGCTGGCGACGCTGATCACCGACACGGTGGAACTGCGCACGGCGGTCCTCTCTGCCGGCCGCAAAGCGCACGAAGCCCGCATTCCCGGTTTTCTCGGCCTGCATCTCGAAGGACCGCATCTCTCCATCGCGCGCAAGGGCACGCATGATCCTGCCCTGATCCGGCCGATGACCGAGGCCGACCTTGCCGTTCTCGTCGAGGCGGCGGGCTCGTTCGGCAAGGCGCTGATCACCGTTGCCCCGGAAAACGTCACGCCGCAGCAGGTGGCCGCACTGAAGGCTGCCGGCTATGTGGTAAGCCTTGGCCATACGGATGTCGGTGCGGCAACTGTCCTTGCCTATGCGGATGCCGGCGCCTCGATGGTCACGCATCTCTTCAATGCCATGAGCCAGCTTGGCAATCGCGAACCGGGCGTGGTGGGGGCGGCACTTTCCGATAGGCGCCTATCCTGCGGCCTGATTGCCGACGGCTTCCATGTGGACCCTGTCTCGATGGGGGTTGCGGTGCGGGCCAAGCAGGGGCCGGCCTGGATCTTCCTCGTCACGGACGCCATGTCGACGATCGGCACCGATGAGACAGGGTTCAACCTCAATGGCCGCCAGGTCTATCGCCGCGACGGGCGGCTGACGCTGGCCAACGGGACGCTGGCCGGGGCCGATATCGACATGATGTCCTGCGTCCGGTTTGTTCACGAGAGGCTGAACCTGCCGCTTGCCGAAGCGCTCAACATGGCCTCTCTTTATCCGGCAGAGGCGATCGGCGCTGACACGAAAGGACAGCTGATGGCGGGCCGCGATGCCGATTTCATCCTCCTGGATGACAAGCTCAATCTCCTTTCCACCTGGATCGGCGGCATGCCGGTGCATGGCGCCAAGTCGCCGGTATTGTCACCGGTGTTCGTGTCATGATCGTGTGTTTCGACATTGGCGGAACGGCCATCAAGGGGGCAATTGCCACCTCTGCCCAGGATATCCGCCCCCTGCCGCGCCAGCCGACGCCGCTTCATGATTTTTCAGCCTTCGTCGCCACCATGCGCGCCGTCATCGACCAGGCGCCGGAACAGCCGTCCTGTGTTGCCCTGTCCATTGCCGGCATCATTGATCCGGACAGCCGCCGCGCGGTGGTGGCCAATGTTCCGTGTATTCACGGCCGGCTGTTGCAGGACGATCTTGAGACTGCCCTTGGGCTTCCGGTGAAGATCGCCAATGACGCGGACAGCTTTGTGCTGGCAGAGGCCGGCATCGGCGCCGGGCGCGGCCACCGCGTCGTCTTCGGCGTCATTCTTGGCACCGGTGTCGGTGGCGGGCTGGTGATCGACGGCAAGCTGATCAACAGCGAAGGTGGCTTTGCCGGCGAATGGGGCCATGGGCCGGTTGCCGCAACGCAGGCCGGCAACCCGCCGGCTGATCTGCCGCGCTTCCGCTGCGGCTGTGGCCTTGATGGATGCATCGACGCGGTGTGCAGCGCGCGCGGCATGGAAAAGCTTCACGCCCATCTCCACGGCAAGATGCTGACCAGCGAAGAGATCATCGCCGACTGGCAACGGCAGGATCCCGATGCCGCTCGCACCATCGATGTATATGTCGATATCCTTGCAGGGCCACTGGCGCTGGTTGCGAATGTCACCGGCGCCACCATCATGCCGGTCGGCGGCGGCCTGTCCAATTCGCTGGAATTGCTCGAGGCCATCGATCATGCGGTTCGGGCGCGCATCCTGCGCAAATTTGCGCGACCGCTGGTGGTCAAGGCCGAATGCCAGATCGAGCCAGGCCTGATCGGGGCGGCCATTCTGGGCCTTGGTGGCTGATCAGGGACTGGATGAGGGCGGCTTTTTCGGCTGCCCTCGTCTTTCTTATTTCACGGCGCAAATGGCATAGCGATGCTGGGTTGCCCGCTCGAGGCCCTTCAGGAAGCCGAAATTCTTCTTCTGCGCCCGATGGATCGCCCGCATATCGGTATCCACGGTGACCGACGAGAAGCCTGTGGCCTTCAGCAGTTCCACGACCGCTTCGGCCCGTGCCCCTTTTGAAAAATAGACCCGCGACAGGATGCTGCGATGGGTCTCGACAAGGCTTGCGCCCGGTCCATGCAGCGGGCGTTGCGCGCCGATGCCGAAGGTCTTCAGCGCTTCGGCAACGCGGCCGGCAAGGCGCGCGACAAGACCTTGATTGACGAAATCGCCGTCGACGATCAACAGCCGCCCGCCAGGCTTCAGCACACGGTGCCATTCGATGAAGGCGGCTTTCGGATCGACCAGCGTCCACACCAGATGGCGGTTGGTAATGATGTCATAGGTATTGTCGGGTTCCAGCGTGTTTTCCGCGTCCCCCAGGATGAAGCGGATTGTGCGCCCGCGCGCCTCGGCCTTTGCCCGCGCCCGCTCGAGCATCGGTTCGGCCCAGTCCATGCCGGTGACGGAAAAGCCGAGATCATCCATGAGATGCGAAACGACGCCGGTGCCCGATGCGAGGTCAAGCGCCTTTCGACCCTTTCCATCGCCAAGATGGCGTCGGATCAGCGCATGCCATGCCGCCCGTTCGCTCTCGGAAAAGATCTCGTGCCCGGGCTGCGTATCGAATGTTTCGGCCCGCTGCGACCAGTAGGCCTTGATCTCGTCCTTGAGGTTGTAGTTCGTCTGGGTTGCCAACTGCTGCATGAATTCGGTCCGTCAGGCTGTAAATGCTTGGAATTCTTCTAAAAGATAATTCTTGACGAGAAAAGTCATAAAACCATAAAAGCGCCCGGAAACGACTAAATGGAGACCATCGTGTTCAAGTTTTCGGGGGCGGTTCTGGCCGCGACACTGTCGCTGACGTTTGCAGCAGGCGTGGCTGAGGCCGGGGAAAAGATCAAGGTCAAGGACATTACCGGGCGTGAAGTCGAGGTCAGCGTTCCTGTCGAGCGGGTGATCCTCGGCGAAGGCCGCCAGATCTATTTCACCGGTGCCATGGATACGGACGCGCCCTTCAAGCGCATCGTCGGCTGGCGCGATGATTTCCAGAAGGCCGATCTCGACGGTTACAATATCTACCTCAAGAAATTCCCCGAGATGGCGAAGATCCCGACCTTCGGCGGCATGAAGGACGGCACGTTCGATATCGAGCAGGCCGTGACGCTGAAGCCCGACGTCATCATCATGAACATCGATGCCAAGTCGGCGACAGAAGAGAGCGGTTATATCGAGAAGCTCTCCAAGGTCGGCATCCCGCTGGTCTACGTCGACTTCCGGGAAAAATCGCTGGAAAATACCGATCCGTCCATGCGTCTCATCGGAACCCTGTTCGGCAAGGAACAGAAGGCGGACGAATTCATTCGGTTCCACGACGCGCAGATCGCCCGCGTCACCGACGTGATCGCAAAGACCAGGGACCTGAAGAAGCCCGTCGTGTTCATGGAGCGCGCCGGTGGCTACAGCGATGATTGCTGCATGTCCTTCGGCCCGGAGAATTTCGGCAAGATGGTCGAGATGGCCGGCGGCATCAATCTCGCCACCGGCATCATTCCCGGCACCTTCGGGACGGTCAATCCGGAGCAGATCATTGCGTCCAACCCGGACCAGGTCATCGTGACCGGCGCCAACTGGGAGCTTTATGTTCCGGGTGGCGCATGGGTGGGCGTTGGCCCGGGCGCTGACAAGGCGCTGGCAAAGAAGAAGCTGGCTGCCCTGATGGCGCGCCCGGCCTTCACCGATATCAAGGCCGTCAAGGAGGGCAATGTCCACGCGGTCTGGCACCAGTTCTACAACAACCCGTACCAGTTCGTCGCCATCCAGCAGATTGCCAAGTGGCTGCACCCGGACCTGTTTGCCGATCTCGATCCGGAAGCGACTTTCCAGGAACTGCACACCCGCTTCCTGCCGGTCGATTACCACACCGGTTACTTCGTGTCGTTGAACGACAAGAACTGATGAGGCCACATCCGGCAGGTTCAAGCCTGCCGGATGCCTTTGCCAAGGAGATACTTCCCATGTTTTCAGCAGTTTCGCGAGCGCTTGTCGCTCTTTTGCCGTTTCTGGCGAGCCCTATCCTTGCGGCGGAAATCACGGACGCCGCCGGTCGTGTGGTAGATGTCGAGCTGCCGGCCCGACGTGTCATCGTCGGCGAAGCACGCCAGGTGCATGTGATTGCGGCGCTGAAAGGGGAGCATACTTTCGATACCATCGTCGGCTGGCGCGATGATCTGGTGAAGAAGGACCCCGATAGCTATCACGCCTATGTGGAGCATTTCCCGGCAATCGCCGACCTGCCCCGCTTCGGCTATGTGCCGCAAGGCGATTTCGATCTCGAAAGTGCCATTGCCCTGCAGCCGGACGTGATCACGCTCAATCTCGAAGCGGCAAAGGTTGCCAAAGAAGTGGGGTTCGAGGACAAGGCGGCGGCGGCCGGCATCAAGGTCGTCTATCTCGATTTCCGTCTCGACCCGGACAAGAACACGGAAAAATCCATCGACATCTTGGGCAAGCTGTTTGGCGCAAGCGACCGCGCCGATGCGTTCAAGGCCTATCGCCGCGCCGAGATTGCCCGCGTGACCGATCGCCTGGCCGGCGTGAAGGACCTGAAACGCCCGAAAGTCTTCATCGAGCGCGCACCCGGCATATCGGGTGAGAACAACTGCTGCCGCACATTCGGCCCTTACAATTTCGGCAAGATGGTCGATCAGGCGGGTGGCGACAATATTGCCAACGGCATCATTACCACCACGTTCGGCGACCTTAACCCTGAGCAGCTTGTCGTCTCCGATCCGGACCATGTGATCGTCACCGGTTCCAATTGGGCGGCCGAAAGCGACATCAACCAGTTCGTCTCGGTCGGCCGCGGTGCGGATCTTGCGGCGGCGCGGGAAAAGCTTTCAAGCCTGATGACGCGCACGCCCTTTCCGGAGGTGAAGGCTGTCAAGAACGGCGCAGTCCATGCCGTCTGGCACCAGTTCTATGGCGCGCCGTATGAATTCGTTCCGATCCAGCAATTTGCCAAGTGGTTCCACCCGGAGCTTTTTGCCGATCTCGACCCGGAGCAGACGTTCCGGGATTTCCACGAGAAATTCCTGCCGGTCACCTACAAGACCGGCTATTTCGTTTCCCTCGACAAAGGCGTGAACTGATGGTGGCCGTTTTGCAGGACCAGCCGATCGTGGAGGGGCGCGGTCGCTACCGCGCTCTTGCCGCGCGCCGCATTCTTATTCTAAGCGGCCTTGCGCTGGCACTGGCGCTCAGCATTTCGATCGATATCGGGCTTGGGCCGGCGCGCTATACGCTGGGCGAAGTTCTCTCCGCCATCTTCATGCCGGACACGGTGTCGAACCAGTTGCGCGTCGTCGTCTGGGATATCCGCATGCCGATTGCGCTGATGGCGGTGACTGTCGGGGCCTGCCTGTCGCTGGCCGGCGCGCAGATGCAGACGATCCTTGCCAATCCGCTCGCAAGCCCGTTCACGCTTGGCATTTCGGCTGCGGCCGGCTTTGGTGCGGCGCTTGCCCTGGTGGCGGGCGTGGCTGTCTTTCCGGCGGCCATCCAGTTCATGGTGCCGATCAATGCTTTCCTGATGGCCATGCTCGCCTCGCTGTTCATCTATGGCGTCTCGACGCTGCGTGGGGTGTCGGTGGAAACCATCGTTCTGCTCGGTATTGCGCTGGTCTTCACCTTCAATGCGCTTTTATCGCTGCTGCAATATCTGGCCTCCGAACAGGCGCTGGCAGCCGTCGTGTTCTGGACCATGGGCAGCCTCACCAAGGCGACGTGGATGAAGGTTGCCGTCACCTTTGGCGTGCTGGTGATCTGCGTGCCTCTGTTTGCCCGTCGCGCCTGGGCGCTGACGGCGTTGAGGCTCGGCGATGACAAGGCGGCAAGCCTCGGTGTTAACGTGCGCGGCCTGCGGCTCGAAACCATGATGCTGGTGAGCCTGCTTGCCGCCATCCCGGTTTCCTTTGTCGGCACGATCGGCTTTGTCGGCCTCGTCGGGCCGCACATCGCCCGCATGGTGGTGGGCGAAGACCAGCGCTTCTTCCTGCCGGGCTCCGTCATCTGCGGCGCACTTCTGTTGTCCGCCACCTCGGTCGTCTCGAAAATGCTGATCCCTGGCGCCATCCTGCCGATCGGCGTCATCACCGCGCTTGTCGGTGTCCCCTTCTTCTTTTCGCTGATCTTCACCAACAGGAGGCGAGCATGGTAGCCCTGAAGCTCGACGATGTCGGCGCGCATTACGGACGGGTGCAGGTTTTTGAAGCGATCTCCACCGACTGGCTGAAGGGCGGCACGCTGACGGCCTTGATCGGGCCGAACGCTGCGGGAAAATCGACGCTCTTCAAGCGTATTGCCGGCCTGTTGAAGGGGGCGGGTGTCGTGACCGTCGAGGATGTGCGCGAAGGATTTCGGCCCATCTGCTACATGCCGCAGGATACCGGCGCCAATGCGGTGCTGACGGTTTACGAATCGATCCTGCTGGCGGCCAAGCAAGGGTCCGGCTGGCGGGTTGCGGATGGCGACCTAAGCGAGATCGACCGGCTTCTGTCGGCTCTGCACATTTCCGACCTTGCCTTTCGCGACCTCGGCGCCTTATCCGGCGGCCAGCGCCAGCTGGTGGCGATTGCGCAGGCGCTGGTGCGCAAGCCGGAAGTGCTGCTGATGGATGAGCCGACGTCTGCGCTTGATCTGTTTCGCCAGATTGAGGTGCTGGAATTCATGAAGCGTCTGGCGATGGCCGAAGGCATGGCGGTGCTGATCGCCCTGCACGATCTGAACCATGCGCTTCGTTACTGTTCGCAGACGCTGGTGATTTCCGGCGGCAAGCTTCTGGCGAGCGGCGCGACGTTGGACGTGATTACGCCCGCCATGCTGCGCGACGTCTACCGGGTCGATGCGCGTGTGGAAAACTGCACGCAGGGGCGCCCGCTGGTGATTGTCGACGGCACCGCCTGAGGTTCTACCCTCCCCTCTCCTTCCCTTCGCAAGAGGGGAGGGGAAGGCGGCCAGTGCGCGTTTAGACCTCCCCGAGGGTGATCTCCGGCGTAAACTCGATCGTCGGGGAAAGCCCGTCCCTGCCCTCTCGAAGGGCCGCAATTGCCAGTTGCGCGGCGCTTTCTCCCATCTCGCGGCGCGGTGAGCGGGATGTGGCGATGCTGACCGGCAGTGCGCTTGCGAGATCCAGTCCGTTGAACCCGGCAATCAGGATCTTACTCGGCACGCTCACCTGCATTTTCATGCAGGCAAACAGACCGCCGGCAGCCATGTCGTCATTGGAGTAATAGAGACAGTCCAGATCGGCGCACTTCTCGACAAGCCGTTTCGTCAGCGCCTTGCCGAGAACCGCAGAGGATCCGGCCGGCGCTGTTTCTTCGGCCAGAAACTGAAGACCCTCAGCCGCAAGCGCTCGCGCAAAGCCGGTCTTGCGCTTGCCGGCGCGCAAATCCTTGTCGAGCGCGCTGCCGATATAGCCGAACCGCCGGCGACCCGCCTTGATTAGCGCCTTGGCCATCGCCTCGCCGGCCAGGTGGTGCGACAGGCCGACATTGAAATCAACCGGCGTGCCGTCGAGATCCATGATCTGGATGACCGGGATGTCGGCCTGCTTCAACAGCTTCACCGTCTCTTCGGGCTGGTCGAGGCCGGTGACGATGATGGCAGCGGGGCGCCAGGACAGCATGTTTCGGATGATGTCGCGCTCCTTGTCCGGGTCGTAATCGGAAATGCCGAACACCGCCTGCATGCCGGACCCCTCAAGACCCGCCGTGATACCGGACAGAACCTCCGGGAAGACGATGTTCGACATGCTGGGCACGACGACGCTGACGAGGTTGGTATGCTGCGACGACAGCGACAGCGCCAGCCGGTTGCCGACATAGCCCAGCTGTTCGGCCGCAAGCTTCACCTTGGCTATGCTTTCCTGCGACACGTCGGCGGCACCGCGCAGCGCGCGCGAGGCAGTCATCTTGCTGACGCCCGCGGCAAGCGCAACTTCTTCAAGAGTGGGTCTTCGCATGGAAAGTGTCTGTCCTTGGCATGCCGGATCGGGATCGGGCGGCGTTGAGGCTTGTGGTCAGGCTTTAAGTCCGCGTCTGTCAAACGTCCTTGCACGGCGTGTGCTTCTCGGCCCCTCTCCCTGTTTCAGCTCTATGCAGCGGCCATAGGAAAGGCAATTGCTCGATTGACAGGACACGTCCTGGCATTCTACGTTACCGATACCGGTATCGATACCGGCGCGCAAGTCAACTCTTCCATTGCAAGCCAGTCCTGACGGAGAACCCTATGGCCCATTCTCAAACGGCAACCGTGATCGGCCTTGGTTCGATGGGCTGGGGGGCTGCTCTCTCACTGCTGCGGGCCGGATTTGAAGTGAAGGGCGTCGATATTCGCCCGGACGTGCTCACGCGTTTTACCGCAGAAGGCGGCGCGGCGTTTGCAAGCCCGGCAGCGGGAGGCGAAAGCGACGTGGTGTTCGTCTTCGTCGTCAATTCGGACCAGGCAAAGGCGGTGCTGTTTGGAGAGACGGGCGCTGTGGCGACGGCGCGGCCAGGCACGGTGTTTCTGCTCTGCGTCACCATGGCCCCCTCGGCGACCAAAGAGATTGCGCAGAAACTTTTAGACGCCGGCATGCAGGTCATCGATGCGCCGGTATCTGGCGGGCATTTGAAGGCGCTCACTGGTGAGATTACCGTCATGGCATCCGGCCCGGACGCAGCCTTTGATGCGGCAGGTCCCGCGCTCGAGACCGTTTCTGCAAAAGTTTTCCGTCTGGGAACCGAGATCGGTCTCGGGTCGAAGGTCAAGATGATCAACCAGCTTCTGGCCGGCGTCCATATTGCCGCAACGGCCGAAGCCCTTACGCTTGCGGCGGGTGCAGGCCTCGATCTGCAGACGGTCTATGACGTGATTTCCGTCTCTGCGGGGTCGTCCTGGATGTTTGAAAATCGCGGACCGCATATCGTCGATGGCGATTATACGCCGCGGTCGGCGGTCAATATCTTCGTCAAGGATCTGGGGATCGTGACACAGGAGGCAGGGCAGCAGGGCGGCACAACGCCACTCAGCGCCGCCGCACTTGCGCTCTTCCAGGAGGCCGCCGGTGCAGGGCTCGGGCTTGAGGATGATGCGGCCGTCGCAAAAGTTCTCGCCGCCAGAAGCGGCGTTCGTCTGCCGGGGATGGAGTGAGCCATGCGTGTTCTATTCGGGGCCATTGCCGATGATTTTACCGGGGCAACCGATCTGGCCGGGCTTCTGGCGCGCAGCGGCCTGCCGGTCTCGTTGCGCATCGGCGTGCCCGAAGCGCCTGCACGCGCGGAGGAAACGACGGCTTTCGAGGTGATCGCCCTCAAGTGCCGAACCGCGCCGGTGGCGGATGCGGTGGCGCAAGCCCGTGCCGCCCTTTCCTGGTTGAAAGCGGCCGGTGCCGAGCGGTTCTACTGGAAATATTGCTCGACCTTCGACAGCACGCCGACCGGCAATATCGGGCCGGTGGCCGAAGCGCTGATGGCGGATCTTGGCACCGGCCAGACCCTGTACTGTCCGGCCTTTCCCGAAAACGGGCGCAGCATCTTCATGGGCCATCTGTTTGTGGGCGAGCAATTGCTGTCGGAGAGCCCGATGAAGGATCATCCGCTGACGCCGATGCGCGATTCGAGCCTGCTGCGGCTTCTTCAGCCGCAGGTGAAGGGGGCGGTCGGCCTTGCGAGCCGCATGGATGTCGCGCGCGGGCCGGAGGCGCTGAAGGCGCGGCTCAATGAGCTCTACGGCCGGCAGATCGCCCATATCATTGTGGATGCCGTCGAAGACGAGGATCTGCTGACCATCGCCACCGCCTCGATCGACATGCCGCTGATTACGGGCGCGAGCGCGCTTGCAGCTCCCCTCCCCCGGCTTTATCGGGAGCGCGGCATGCTGGACGGCGGTGAGGAAGCCGGCGCAAGACCGTCTGTCGGACCGGGCGAGATCGTTCTGTCGGGAAGCTGTTCGGCCATGACCCGCACCCAGGTTGCGCATTATCTTCCGACAGCCGCTTGCCTGCGGCTTGATCCCCTGGATCTCGCCGAAAACGGCGTCGCGGCGGCCGTAGACTGGCTGAAGAGCCGCACGCCCGACGAGCCGAAGCTGATCTATGCCAGTGCCGAGCCCGAGGCGGTGCGGCAGGCGCAGCAGAAGCTCGGTGTCGAGCGGGCCGGCCTTCTGGTGGAGGATGCGCTGGCGGAGTTGGCGCGGGTGGCTCTTGATCTCGGCATCCGCCGCTTCGTGGTGGCCGGTGGCGAAACAGCCGGCGCGATAACCCGCTCGCTCGGTGTCTCACGGCTGACCATTGGCGCCGAAATCGCGCCGGGCGTGCCCTGGACCTATGCCGACATTGCCGGCGAGACGGTTGCACTTGCGCTGAAATCGGGAAATTTTGGCGGCCCGGCCTTTTTCACCGAGGCTCTGCAGCGTCTGGAGACACAATGAGCGAAGAGGCACGGCTGCGCGAGGATATCTGCCGCATGGCGCGCTCGCTCTTTGAGCGGGGGCTGACCGCCGGCTCGTCCGGCAATATCTCGGCACGCCTCTCCGATGGCCAGCTTCTCGTGACGCCGACAGGCAGTTCCTTCGGATGGCTCGACCCGGCGCGTCTTTCGCTGTTCGATGCGGCCGGTCATCTGGTCGGCGGCGACAAGCCGACGAAGGAAATGCCCCTGCATGCGGCCTTCTATGAAACGCGGCCGGCAAAAACCGGTGCCGTGGTGCATCTGCATTCCTGTCATTCGGTTGCACTCTCCCTGTTGCCGGAGGTGGACCCGGACAACATGCTGCCGCCGCTCACGGCCTATTCGATCATGAAGCTCGGCAAGGTGAAGCTGCTTCCTTATTTCATTCCTGGCGATCCGGCGACGGGAGACGCAATCCGCGGTCTTGCGGGCAAGCGCAGCGCCGTGATGCTAGCCAATCACGGGCCGGTGGTTGCCGCAAAGGATCTGGAAGCCGCCGTCTACGCCATGGAAGAGCTGGAGGAGACGGCAAAGCTTGCGCTTTTGACGCGGGGCCTCAGCCCCCGCCTGCTGAATGAGAGCCAGATCGGCGAGATCGTACGCACCTTCGATGTGGAGTGGGACTGACATGGCCAGGTTTTCCGCAAATCTCGGTTTTCTGTTTGACGATCTGGCGCTGCCGGATGCCATCCGCGCCGCCAAGGCCGCGGGCTTCGAGGCCGTGGAATGCCATTGGCCTTATGCGGTGCCGGTCGAGGATGTGTGCGGGGCGCTTGCGGACACCGCTCTTGTCATGCTCGGTCTCAACACAAGCCGGGGCAATGTCGCGCTTGGCGATAACGGGCTTTCGGCCATTCCCGGACGTGAGGACGAGGCGCGGGCCGCCATCCGCGAGGCAATTGCCTATGCAATTGCGATTGCCGCGCCGAACGTGCATGTCATGGCTGGCAAGGCGAGTGGCGATGAGGCGCGCGAGGTATTCCTGTCCAACCTTGCCTATGCGAGCGACCTTGCGCGCCCGCACGACATCACGCTGCTGATCGAGCCGCTGAATTCCCGCGATGCGCCGGGCTATTTTCTCACCGGTTCGGCGCAGGCCGTCGACCTGATCGAGACGCTGGCAGCCGACAACGTCAAGCTGATGTTCGACTGCTATCATCTGCAGATCATGGAGGGTGATCTGCCGGCGCGGCTCGAAAGGCTGATGCCGCATATCGGCCATATCCAGATCGCATCCGTGCCGGACCGGCGTGAGCCGGATCATGGCGATCTGGATTATCGCGCGCTGCTGAGGCTGCTCGACGACATGGGATATGGTCGCCCGATCGGTGCGGAGTACCGGCCAGCGACGTCCACGGCGGCGGGCCTTGGCTGGCTGAAGGCGTTGCGTCAGTGAGCGCTGCCGCTCGCCCCTCCCCTCCCCTTTCGGGTTGGACTTTTGTGGCTTCCGGTTGCGTTTTTCTGTGCGGTGCAGCGACGATTGTGCGTTGACGGCTTGTCGGCTGTTGCCTATCAA
Source organism: Neorhizobium fuzhouense (assembly GCF_042611105.1). Taxonomy (NCBI): domain Bacteria; kingdom Pseudomonadati; phylum Pseudomonadota; class Alphaproteobacteria; order Hyphomicrobiales; family Rhizobiaceae; genus Neorhizobium; species Neorhizobium fuzhouense. The sequence continues at coordinate 161,060 of NZ_JBHFFP010000009.1, forward strand.
TTTGTCCAGTGGTCCATCCAGCATACCAGTTACGATTTCGTTAACCGGCGGCAGGGCGGACGTTTTGGTGGATGGCGGGTTATGAGAACCGGCGGCATTCTGAACCAGGTTCCCAACATAGGGCGGGCCATTACCCGTCAGACGGCCCGTGACGTCGTGGCCGACAAGCTGACGACGCTGATCGCGACCGGCATGCTGCGCCAGGGGGATGAACTGCCGGGTGAACGGGAACTGGCGCATGTGCTGAGTGTCAGCCGCGAGACGGTGCGCGGCGCCATCCAGATCCTCGCCGCCAAAGGTTTTATCGAGGTGTCCCAGGGCACCAGAAGCCGCGTGGCGGATGTGGATCTCAGCCATCTGCCGATGACGATTGCTTCCTCCAGCGCCATTGATCGCTATGACATCGATGCCGTGCATGGCGCGCGCCTGCTGGTGGAACTCGATGTGGTGGCCAATGCCGCGGATGCCATTTCCGATGAGGAGATCGCTCACCTGGAGGCGCTTCTGGAAGCCCAGCGGCGGCTGTCAGGCGATCCCATGCGGTTTCTCATCTGCGACCGCGAATTTCATCTGGCCATCTACCGGGCCTGCGGCAATCCGCTGCTGATCGATTTCGTGACCGATCTCTACGGCTACCTGATGGATCATCGTCGCCATGCCATGGCGCAGCCGGGCGCGATTGAAAGCAGTTACGCCGACCACGCGAATATTCTGGATGCCTTGAAAAGGCGCGACCGGGCCGGTGTGACGCAGGCCTTTCGCCAGCATTTGACGCGCATCTACGACACGACGAAGGCAATGGCGGCAGAGGAGCGCCGGCCATTGGTGGAAAACGCCTGACGTCGCTTCACGCAGCGACATCAGACTATTGAAAGACAAGAGGCAGGGAGGAAAGCCGCGCATGCATGTTCTGGTAATCGGGGCCGCCGGTATGGTGGGCCGCAAGCTGATCGAAAAACTCGCCGCCTCCCCTGCGCTCAATGGCCGGGACATAGAGCGGCTGACGCTTGCCGATGCCTTTGCGCCCCAGGTGCCTCCTGCATTCCAGTCGATTGCAAAAAGCCTGACGCTGGATCTGGCGGCACCCGGCACGGCCGAGACGCTGATTGCCGGACGCCCGGATGTGATCTTCCATCTGGCGGCAGTCGTGTCGGGTGAGGCGGAGGCGGATTTCGACAAGGGCTACGCGGTGAACCTCGACGGGACACGCGCTCTCTTCGAAGCCATTCGCCACGAAGGCCAGCGGGCGCCCTATGCCCCTCGTCTTGTTTTTGCGTCCTCCGTTGCCGTCTTCGGCGCGCCCTTCCCGGACGCCATCGGTGACGAGTTTTTCACCACGCCGCTCACCAGCTACGGAACGCAGAAGGCAATCACCGAACTTCTGCTGTCGGACTATACCCGCCGCGGCTTTTTCGATGGTATCGGCATCCGTCTGCCGACCATCTGCGTGCGGCCCGGCACGCCGAACAAGGCGGCGTCTGGCTTCTTCTCCAATATCCTGCGCGAGCCTTTGTCGGGCAAGGAGGCCGTGCTGCCGGTGGGCGAGGATGTGCGCCATTGGTTTGCGAGCCCGCGCTCGGCCGTCGGCTTCTTCCTGCATGCCGCAAGCATGGAGACCGCTCCGATCGGCCCGCGCCGTAACCTCACCATGCCCGGCCTGTCCGCGCTGGTGGGAGAAGAGATCGAGGCACTGCGACGGGTGGCCGGCGAAAAGGCCGTGTCGCTGATCCGCCGCGAGCCGGATCCGGTGATCGCCCGCATCGTGGCCGGCTGGCCCACGCGCTTTGACGCCAGCCGTGCCACCCAGCTCGGCTTTCGCGCCGAAGCGACCTTCGACGAGATCATCCGCATCCATATCGAGGACGAACTCGGAGGATCTCTGTCATGACACAGGCGGATGTGACGGACAGAACTTCGATTGCCCTGGTGACCGGCGGCGGCACGGGCGTGGGGCGCGCCATTGCAAAGGCGCTGGGGGCCGCCGGTTATACGGTGGTGATTTCGGGCCGGCGTCTTGCCGTGCTGGAGGAGGCGGTCGAAGTGCTGTCGAAGGAGACCGGCGGCTCGTTTCATGCCATTGCCGCCGATGTCGGCGATCCGGCATCCGTGCGCGCGCTGTTCGATGCCATTGCGGAAAAGTTCGGCCGCCTGGATCTTCTGGTCAATAATGCCGGGATCACGGTGCCGGGCGTTCCGTTGGAGGAGGTCACCTTCGAGCAGTGGAGCGCCATCCTCGCCGCCAATCTGACCGGTGCCTTCCTGTGCACGCAGCAGGCTTTCCGGCTCATGAAGGCGCAGGTGCCACAAGGCGGGCGCATCATCAACAACGGGTCGATTTCAGCCACAACGCCGCGCCCGAATTCGGCGCCCTATACGGCAACCAAGCACGCCATCACGGGGCTCACGAAATCCACGGCGCTCGATGGGCGGAATTTCGACATCGCCTGCGGCCAGATCGATATCGGCAATGCGGCAAGCGACATGACGCAGAAGATCGCAAGCGGCGTGGTTCAGGCAAACGGCACCATTGCCGCTGAACCGACGATCGACCCGACCCACATCGCCAATGCCGTCGTCTACATGGCCAGCCTGCCGCTTAATGCAAATGTGCTGACCATGACCGTCATGGCAACGAAGATGCCCTTTGTCGGGCGAGGCTAAGGGGGACACGCACCTTTAGCGCTGCAGAGGCAGGGCTTTGAGTGAGCAGTGAGGCGCGCTGTGGAGGGCGCTGCCTGCACTGTAACCGATTGAAAAAAATAAGCGATCGGCAGAATGGAGTGTCGATCGCGAGGCATACGGCAAGAAGGGGGCACGATTGCCGTCATCACGTGCCGTCACGACAAACCGCACTCTGGATTGCACTCTGGGAGGAGACGCATGGCCACTGTTCAATTTGCCGAGGTGAAAAAGTCCTTCGGCGCCTTTCCCGTCATCAAGGGCGTCAATATCGATATCGAGGATGGCGAGTTCGTCATCCTGGTCGGTCCGTCCGGTTGCGGGAAATCGACGCTGCTGCGCATGCTGGCGGGGCTGGAAAACATTTCGGGCGGCGAAATCCGCATTGGCGGGCGCACCGTTAACAGCCTGCCGCCGAAAGAGCGCGACATCGCCATGGTGTTCCAGAACTATGCGCTCTACCCGCATATGACGGTGGCCAAGAACATGGCTTTCTCGCTGATGCTGGCTTCGGCTCCGCAGGCCGATATCGACAGCCGCGTGAATTATGCGGCCGGCATTCTGGGACTGTCGAAACTCTTGGACCGCTATCCGCGCCAGCTGTCGGGTGGCCAGCGCCAGCGCGTTGCGATGGGCCGCGCCATCGTGCGCGATCCGCAGGTGTTCCTGTTCGACGAACCGCTCTCCAACCTCGATGCCAAGCTGCGGGTTGCCATGCGCGCCGAGATCAAGGAATTGCATCACCGGCTGAAGACGACGACCGTCTATGTCACGCACGACCAGATCGAGGCGATGACCATGGCCGACAAGATCGTCGTGATGCATGATGGACGGGTGGAGCAGATCGGCACGCCGCTGCAACTTTACGATCATCCCAATAACCTGTTTGTCGCAGGCTTCATCGGTTCGCCGGCAATGAACATGATCAAGGGCCGGATCGATGCGGAAAACCCCGAGATCCTTGTCGCCGCCGATGGCACCCGCCTGCCCCTGCCCCGCCCGTTTCCCGAGGCGGTTGGACGCGATCTCGTCTATGGTCTTCGGCCGGAATATATCAGCCTCAACGGCACCGGCTTCAAAGCCGAAGTCGTCGTGATCGAACCGACGGGCTATGAGACGCAGATCATCGTCCGGTTTGGCGGCGCGGAAGTCACCTGCGTCTTTCGCGAACGCATCGATGTGCGGCCGGGCGAAAGCATCTCGATTGCGATCGACCAGGCGCATGTGCACCTGTTTGACGAAAAGACGGGCATGCGGATTTCCGCATGACAAGAATGCCCCACGCCGACCGGGAGGAGCCGTCGGCACGGGGAGATGAGGATCTGCACTGCGCCGATCCCCGCATTCGCCGGTCGGGACAGCGAATGTCGAGCAAGAATGTCCCGGATTTGGAGGAGGAACAGCATGACCATCAGAAGAAGAAGCTTTCTGGCCGGTACCGCCGGCCTTGCCGGTGCCGCAGGTCTTTCGGGTCTGGGCATTCGTACAGCCGCTGCCGCCGAGCCGAGCTACAAGCCGGAGGCGGGCGCAAGCCTTCGTCTCTTGCGCTGGACGCCCTTTGTGAAGGGCGATGAGGAAGCCTGGCTCGCCAACACCAAGAAGTTCACCGAGGCAACCGGCGTCGAAGTGCGCATCGACAAGGAAAGCTGGGAGGACATCCGCCCCAAGGCGGCTGTTGCCGCCAATGTCGGCTCCGGCCCGGATCTTGTCATGTGCTGGTTCGACGATGCCCACCAGTATCCCGACAAGCTGGTCGACCTGACGGAGCTCGGCACCTATCTCGACGGCAAGTATGGCGGGTTTTACGACGGCGTGAAGGGATATGCGACGCGTCAGGGCAAGTTCATCGCCATGCCGCTGACCGCCATCGGCAATGCCGTGGTCTATCGCGACAGCCATATGAAGGCGGCCGGCTTCAGCGAGTTTCCGAAGGACACGGCTGGCTTCCTGGAACTGGCAAAGGCGATGAAGGCCAAGGGTACGCCGGCTGGCTTCCCGCACGGCAAGGCCGTGGGGGACGGCAACAATTATGCCCATTGGCTGCTGTGGAGCCACGGCGGCAAGATGGTGGACGAGGGCGGCAAGGTGGTGATCAATTCACCGGAAACGCTGGCCGCGATCAAATATGCCAAGGAGCTTTACGCCAACTTCATCCCGGGCACGGAAAGCTGGCTCGACATCAACAACAACCGGGCGTTCCTCGCCGGCCAGGTGTCGCTGACGGCGAATGGCGTGTCGATCTATTACGCCGCCAAGAACGATCCGAAGCTTGCCGAGATCGCTGCCGACATGCGCAGCACCAACTTCCCCGTCGGTCCTGTCGGCAAGAGCATCGAACTGCACCAGACCAGTTCGCTGCTGTTGTTCAAGCATACGAAATATCCGGAAGCGGCCAAGGCCTATATCAAGTTCATGATGGAAGCCGAGCAGATGAACGCCTGGCTCAAGGGTTCCAGCGCCTATTGCTGCCAGCCGCTGAAGGCCTTCGCCAGCAATCCGATCTGGACGGAAAACCCGATCCACGCGCCCTATGCCAAGGCGTCCGAAACGTTGCGTCCGAACGGCTATGCCGGCCCGCTCGGTTATGCCTCGGCCGCCGTCATGGCCGACTACGTGCTCGTCGACATGTTCGCCTCGGCGGTTACCGGTGCGGCAACGCCGGAAGATGCCGTTGCCCAGGCGGAAAAGCGCGCCAATCGCTACTACCGCGTCTGACGTTCGCCTTGCCGGAGCGCTCAGCCTTGCGCGCTCCGGTTTTCGATCCGCCTCCTGGAGTGACATACGATGACGATGACGACATCGACGGATCCTGGCACGCCGCAGCGTTCTTTATGGTCCCGCATCAGCAACAATCGCGATGTGTTGGGCATCCTGTTCATGCTGCCCTCCGCCGTTTTCCTGGTCTGCTTTCTTACCTACCCGCTTGGCCTGGGTGTCTGGCTGGGCTTTACCGACACCACGATCGGCCGCGACGGCGTGTTCATCGGGCTGGAAAACTATGCCTTCCTTTGGGATGACAAGGTATTCTGGCTCTCCGTTTTCAATACGGTGGTTTACACCTTCGTCGCCTCGGTGCTGAAGTTTGCGCTCGGCCTGTGGCTGGCGCTGCTGCTGAACGAGCATCTGCCGTTCAAGTCGTTTTTCCGTGCCATCGTGCTGTTGCCCTGGGTGGTGCCGACGGTGCTGTCTGCGCTTGCCTTCTGGTGGATCTATGATGCGCAGTTTTCCATCGTGTCCTGGTCGCTGATCAAGATGGGGCTGATCGAGAGACCCATCAATTTCCTTGGCGATCCGAACATTGCCCGTGCATCGGTGATTGCCGCCAATGTGTGGCGCGGCATTCCCTTCGTGGCCATCTCGCTGCTGGCCGGCCTCCAGACGATACCCGCGTCGCTGCAGGAAGCCGCCTCTCTGGATGGCGCGAGCAGCTGGCAGCGCTTCCGCCATGTCACCCTGCCGATGCTGACGCCGATCATTGCCGTGGTGATGACCTTTTCGGTGCTGTTCACCTTCACGGATTTTCAGCTGATCTACGTGCTGACCAAGGGCGGACCGGTGAATGCAACGCATCTGATGGCCACCCTCTCCTTCCAGCGCGCCATTCCCGGCGGGCAGCTGGGCGAAGGCGCTGCCATTGCGGTTGCCATGATCCCCTTCCTCCTTGCCGCGATCCTGTTCTCTTTCTTCGGTCTGCAGAGGCGCAAATGGCAGCAGGGTGGAGGGGATTGAGATGGAGACGACTATGAACGCCAAATCGACGTCAAACGATGCCGACCTGCAGGACGACAGCCAGGGCATGTCCTATCTCAACCGTCTGCCGCGGCGGGTGATGACGGTCTACCTGCCCATGGCGGTCTTCGTCTTCGTGTTGCTGTTTCCCTTCTACTGGATGGCAATCACCGCGGTGAAGCCGAATGCGCAGCTTACCGATTACGAGAATTACAGCCCCTTCTGGGTGGTTGGGGCAACGCTGGAGCACATAAACTACCTGCTGTTCCAGACCTCCTACCCCGGCTGGCTGTGGAACACGATGCTGGTCGCCACGGCCTCCACGGCTCTCTCACTCGCGGCATCGGTGTTCGGGGCCTATGCAATCGAACGCATCCGTTTTACCGGCTCGCGCTCGGTCGGCCTGTTCATATTCCTCGCCTATCTTGTTCCGCCGTCCATCCTCTTCATTCCACTTGCCTTCATCGTCTTCAAGATCGGCATCTATGATTCCCGCCTGGCCCTGATCTTCACCTATCCGACCTTTCTCATTCCCTTCTGCACCTGGCTGCTGATGGGGTACTTCCGTTCAATCCCGTTCGAACTGGAGGAAAGCGCGCTGGTGGATGGGGCAAGCCGCTGGCAGATACTGTCGAAAATCATCCTGCCGCTGGCGGTGCCGGGGCTCATCTCCGCGGGCATCTTTGCCTTCACCCTGTCCTGGAACGAGTTCATCTATGCGCTGACCTTCATCCAGTCGTCCGAGAACAAGACGTTGCCGGTCGGCGTTCTGACGGAACTGGTGCGTGGCGATATCTTCGAATGGGGTTCGCTGATGGCTGGCGCCCTGTTCGGATCGCTGCCGGTGGTCATCCTCTATTCGTTCTTTGTCGACTACTACGTGTCTTCGATGACCGGTGCGGTCAAGGAATAGCAGGCGCTGCATTCGGCGCGTCCTGAAGCAACTGGCGGGGGCGGGGAGAGCTATCTTCCCGCCCTTCTGATTCTCCGCTAAACTGGCTTTCGATGCGATTCTGCCGCGCCTCAGCCGCATTGTCAGCTGACAACGGAATCAAATCCCTGAATTTCCTGCATAAATTGGGTAAACCCGGCGCCGCGGTCAAAAACTGCTTGACGGGAAGACAGACTCGGTTCCTATTTGCGATAATCACGCCAATTTACCGGGTTTTCCGTGAATGCCGAACAACAACGCAATTGCCGACAAAATGAGAAAGCCTGAGACGCTTTCGATCGACGAGACGATCGGCAATGATTCCGCCATTTTGAGCGGACAGTTGCAGATCTTGTTCGAAAAGCTTTTCTCGCCGAACGCCCGCAAGGACCTGCGGCGCTTCAGCAGCACGGAAGTCGCGCGCCTTCTCGGCGTGACCGACAGTTACGTGCGCCATCTGGCAGCCCAGGAGGAGACGGTCTCCTCGGAAAAATCGGCCTCCGGCCGCCGCACCTTTTCCCTGGAAGAGATCAATGCCATCCGCCGGCATCTCGGCAAGACCAAGCCGTCCTATCTGCCGGGGCGGCGTCCCGG
>NZ_JBHFFP010000009.1:169668-170962 GCF_042611105.1 Neorhizobium fuzhouense
AATGAGCGTGTCCTGACCTCCATGATGGTCAAATCGACCGCGGTTTCCGATGCCGGCCTGTCGAAGCAGACGATCTACGAGGCAGGTCGCGAGACCATGCACCGCCAGACCTATGATCGTGCTGTGGAGGCAATGGATGGGGTTAATGGCGAGGTGGAACAGCTGATCCGAGCGGCATGGGGACGAGCATGAAGGGACGCGATATTCTCAAGGGGATGGTGGGCGCGACCGACCAGAAAAAGCCCGATGCGAACCCGCAGCAGGTCCATCGTCCGGCCGGTGCCGTGCGTGCGATGAACATGTCGCTTGGCCGCCTGAACGAAGAGGCCGCGGCTGCCAAGGTCTTGCGCGAAACGCTTGCGCAGGGTGACCGCGTGGTGGAACTCGATCCGGCGCAGGTCGAGGCCGCCTTCATTCAGGATCGCATTCCGGTCGCCGTTGACGTGACGCTCGAAGCGTTGAAGGCATCCATCCGTGAAAATGGCCAGCAGGTGCCAATCCTCGTTCGACCACATCCGGAAAAGGCCAAACTCTATCAGGCGGCCTATGGTCATCGCCGCTTGCGGGCTGCAGGCGAGCTCGGGTTGAAGGTCAAGGCGGTCATCCGCCAGCTGAGCGACCAGGAGCTGATCCTCGCACAGGGCCAGGAAAACGGCCAGCGCGTCGATCTCAGCTTCATCGAACGGGCACTCTTTGCGCGTCGGATGGACGACCACGGCTTTGATCGTGAGACGATTGCGCAGGCGCTTTCGGTCGATAAACCGGAAGTGTCGCGGCTGTTGCAGGTGGCGCAGGCCGTGCCGGATGCCATCATCCTCGCCATCGGCCCGGCGCCCAAGATCGGCCGGCCGCGCTGGCTGGCGCTGGCTGACCGTCTGAAGGTTCAGGCGTCGGCGCGCAAGGCTGCAGCCATGACCGGCGCAGAGGATTTTGGCGCCGCAGACAGCAATGACCGCTTCGCCAGCCTCTGGGCAGCCCTCAATGAGGCGGCGCCTGAGCAGAAGATGCGGGCAAGCGATGAGGCGGTAAAGACCCGCAAGGGGATCGTGCTTGGTACGTTGTCGCGGTCGGGGAAGGGGGCAAAGCTTGCCATCCGCTCGCAGGCCTTTGCCGACTTCATGGCTGAGCGGATGCCGCAGCTGGTGGCCGAGTTCGAAAAACGGGATGAGGGCGCTTCGGACGCCTGATCTCATTGTCAGCTGACAATGGCAGGCTTTTACGAAGGCCTGCCGCAAAATAGATCACAGGTTCGGCCCGTTCGCAGTGCGCGGGCTGATCAGGGAAATGAAGACAT
>NZ_JBHFFP010000009.1:171073-171365 GCF_042611105.1 Neorhizobium fuzhouense
TTTGAAACCGTTTGTTTGACGGGTTGGATTCTTTTGCCTGTTTGAAGGTGAAAGACAATGCAGACGCATGGAGTGACGACGCCCTTTGGGCGGCGTGGGGTTTCGCTTGCGCTCGTGAAAGAGCAGATGCAGGCCGAAGACATCCGCGCCGGCAAAGTGGCAGACAAGTGGAAACTGTTTCGCGATGTTGCCGAAGCACGGGAAAAACTCGGGCTTCAGGATCGAAGCCTTGCAGTGCTGAATGCGCTGTTGAGCTTCTACCCGGACATCGAGCTGTCGCAGGAGAAGGGGC
>NZ_JBHFFP010000009.1:171498-171892 GCF_042611105.1 Neorhizobium fuzhouense
CTATGTCAGGCGCAAGGACGGCGGCGATATCGAGCAGGCCTATGGCTTCAGCCTGGCGCCGCTGCTGCTGCGCGCGGAAGAGTTTGCACTTCTTGCACAATCGGTGGCGGCCGAACGGCGCGCGCTCTCCCTGGCCAAAGAGGAACTCACCATCTGCCGCCGCGATGTGCGCAAGCTCATCACCGCAGCGATGGAGGAGGGCGCTGCCGGCGATTGGGAGCGGATCGAGAGCCATTATATCGCGCTTGTATCCAGGCTGCCGCGCCGCGCCGACCTCAAAACCATCACCACAATCCTGGATGAGATGGTTTTGTTGCGTGAAGAGGTGATCAACCATCTGGAACTTCAGCTAAAAACACAAAAAACAGGCGCCAGTGATATCCATTCTGGCTAT
>NZ_JBHFFP010000009.1:172432-237346 GCF_042611105.1 Neorhizobium fuzhouense
ATGCGGCAGAACGGCGGCTTTGAGCGAAAAACCGGGTGAGGGGAGGGCAAGCGATTTCCCTCATGAAGACCGGTGGCGTCCCACGTTTCCTAAGCCGCATGGATCTGAATGAAGAGCTTTTGCGATCTCTCGCTGGCATCGAGATCTTTGCAGGGGGCAGGAGAGCGTGGTACGGTGAAAGGGCCGATCAGGGATGTTTTGGCGCTCCGCGCGCCATGAGATGTATCCGGCTTTGAGAAGACGGCAGTCTGTGGCCCGAACCCGTCAAATTTTATCGGTCATTAGACTGTGCGCATCCGCTGTGCGGTTAAGGGCACTTCATCGCACCATACCGCGCAGTGACGCGGCATGATCCCTCTATCTGAGGCAGGGTCTCGACACGAAATCGAGTGTCTGGCGGTCCCTGAACGGGGCGGGTGTCAGGCCATCACCAGATGCCCCGGTGAGACCGTCCGGTAGCTGCGCATGGCGACGATCTCGTCGACCGAGCGAATGGGGCTCTTCAGCTCATCGACGACCATGTTGCGCTTCTGCCGGCGACGAGAAGGGTCCGGGACGGGAACGGCCGCCAGCAGCTTCTTCGTATAATCGTGCTGAGGATTGTTGAAGACCGCGGCGCGCGGTCCGATCTCGACGATCTCACCGAGATACATGACGGCGACGCGGTGGCTTGCCCGCTCGACCACCGACATGTCGTGACTGACGAAGAGGAAGGCGAGATTGAGGCTTTCCTGCAGGTCGAGCATCAGGTTGATAACCTGCGCCTTGATCGACACGTCGAGCGCAGACACGCTTTCATCGGCAACGATGACGCGCGGGCGAAGGGCAAGCGCGCGGGCAATGCAGATGCGCTGCCTCTGGCCGCCGGAAAACTCGTGTGGAAAGCGCTTGGCCATGTCGGCATGGAGCCCCACCTTGTGAAGAAGGTCGGCCACCACATCGCGCGCCTCGCGAGCACTGCCCATGCGGTGTTCCAGATAGGGCTCGGCAATGGCCTGGCCGATCGTCATGCGCGGGTTGAGGCTTGCAAACGGGTCCTGGAAAATCATCTGCACCGATTTGCGCATCTCGCGGATCTCGCGCCCGCCAAGCGTCAGCATGTCGCGGTCACCCACCAGAACCGAACCGGCATCCGGTTCGATCAGCCGCATGATGGCGCGTCCGGTGGTGGATTTGCCGCAGCCGGATTCGCCGACCAGCGACAGCGTTTCTCCCGCCATCAGGTCGAAGGAGACATTTTCCACCGCATGCACGCGCCCGACCAGCCGACCGAGCGGCCCGGCGTGAATGTCGAAGCGCTTGGTCAACCCCTTTACGCTCAAGACCGGACGCGTCGGATCAACCGTATCTGCCACTTCGCAGGCTTCATCTGCCACGCCGGTTGCCGGATCGACGACGGGAAAGCGCAAGGGCCGGGCGTGACCCTGCATGGACCCCAGCACCGGAACGGCTGCGAGAAGGGCGCGTGTGTAAGGATGCCGGCCCCGGTAGAAGATATCGGCCGTCTCGCCCGTCTCCACCTGTTCGCCTCGATACATCACCACTGTGCGGTCGGCAATTTCCGCCACGACGCCCATGTCGTGCGTGATGAAGAGGACGGACATGCCGTCTTCCTCCTGCAATTCCTTCAGGAGATCGAGGATCTGCCCCTGGATGGTAACGTCGAGCGCCGTTGTCGGTTCGTCGGCAATCAGAAGCTTGGGGCGGGAGGCAAGCGCCATCGCGATCATCACCCGTTGGCGCATGCCGCCTGAAAAACGGTGCGGATATTCGTCAAAGCGGGAAGCGGCAGAGGGGATGCGGACCTTTTCGAGAAGCCGGATGGTTTCGGCCCGCGCCTCCTTCGCCGACAGGTTGCCATGGCACAGAAGCGCTTCGGAAATCTGGTCGCCGATGGTGAAGAGCGGGTTGAGCGAGGTCATCGGCTCCTGAAAGATCATCGCGATCTCGTTGCCGCGCACCTTGCGCATCTCATGCTCGGGAAGGGACAGAAGGTCGCGCCCGGCAAGCCGGACGCGACCTTCGATACGGCTGCTTGAGGGGGCAAGGAGCCGCATGACGGAGAGAGAGGTGACGCTCTTGCCGGAGCCGCTCTCGCCGACGATCGCCAGCGTTTCGCCGGCCGCCACTTCGAACGAGACGTCGCGGACGACGGGACGCCAGGCCCCGTCGACCACGAAGGAGGTGGTGAGGTTTTCCACCGACAGGACAGGTCCCTGTCCATTGGCTGCATGGGTAGTGTCTCTCATCATCTCTTGTCCTTCTGCCTTCCATGGTGGCCTGATTGCGAAAAGTCAGTCGGGCCAGCGCAGCATGCCGTCGAAGCGATGGCGGCTGAGGTTTTCGATGGGCGTTGCGATGATTTCGTTGGAGGCCCGCGCCTTGTCGAGTTCGGCGCCGAGGCGTTCGGCAACGACGACTTCCTCGCCCGGATGCAGGTTGCAGGGATCGAGATAGAAGTAGTGATGCTCGACCTCGTGATCGCGCACGATGACCGGCGGGCTGCCGGCGCGAAGGGCGGCGGCAAGATCCCAGGCGGTGATATGGGCCTCGCGCGGATCGATGATCACCCGCATGCGCTCCAGCGGATTGTCGGTCGGATCCGGTTCGATGAGCGCGGTGACGCCGGCGCGCCCCTTCAGCGCTTCATTCCACAGTGCAAGATAACCGGCTTCGCGCGCCCGCACCGCCTCGTGGTCGCGCGTCTCCCAGGCTTCCAGCGCCGCCATCACGCCAAAAATGCTTTCCTTGCCCACCTTCATGCCACGGCCGATGCCCATGTTCTGCAGGAAGGCACTGCGCACCAGATCCTTGCGACCGGCCACGATCCCGCTGGTCGGGCCGCCGAGGAACTTGTGGCCGGAGTAAAGCGCAATATCCGCGCCCGCTTCGAGGAACTTCCGCAGATCATATTCGGATGCGGCGTCGACGATGACAGGCACGCCCCTGGCATGGGCGATCTCGACGAATTCGCTCAGATGCAGCATCCCATACTGAACGACATGGTGGGAGACGACATAGACGGCGGCAGCCGTGCGCTCGTTGATGGCATTCTCCATATGATAGCGGTGCGTCGACGTCGCTTGGCCGATCATCACCGTCTTGCCGCCGGCGATCCGGATCGACTGGTCGACCGGCGCGCCGTAGCTCACCACATGGCCCATCTGCACCAGAACCTCGTTCTTTGTCGGCGCGCCATCGGGTAGCCGCTCAATGGCGAGCAGGTCCGGCCCGGTGATGGCACCGGCGACCGCAAGGCTGATGCCGGCCGCGCAGGAGGCGGTGACGAAGCCCGCCTCACCGCCGGTCAACCGGGCAATCACGGCACTTGCATTGCGCTGGAGATCATTCACCTCGACAAAGTGCGGCAGGATCTCCGTCATGGCAGCGACTGCCTCGGGCACCACGATGGAGGCACCAAGGCTCGTCATCGTGCCGGACACGTTGATCACAGGCCGAAGGCCGATCCGGGGGCGAAAGTCGTTGGTCATGGTCACTGTTCTCCTCGTCGTTCGGCAGGCTGGTCGCTATCGACAGCTATGCCATAATAATATAATAGCCTCCCGAAGTTCTCCGAGGAGCATCGTCGTGTCATCTCAAGCGTCCAGCCCCGTGTCCGTTACAGACAGCGCCTTGTCGGAAGAGGGGGAAAAGACCGCCCGTCGCAGCCGCGTCAGCGGCATCGACCGGGCGCTGCAGGTCATCGACCATCTGTACGAGACCGGGGCGCCGGCCGGTGCCTATGCCATTGCCAAGGCGATCGGCGCGCCCTTGTCCACGGTCTATGTGATCATCGAGGATCTGGTCGAAAAGCAGATGCTGACCCGCAATGCAGACAATTCGATCTGGCTCGGGCCGCGGCTCTATCATTATGGCCTCGCCTATGCGCGGTCGCTGGATTTCATGAGCGTCGCCACGCAGGAAATGCACGACCTCTGCCGGCAGGTGGGCGAGACCGTGCAACTGTGCGGGCGCGATGGCGACCACATGCTGGTGCTGGCGATGGCGGATGGTCCTAGCCACTTTCAGTTTGCCTCGCGCGTGGGAACGCGGGTTCCGCTGAACTGGACGGCCTCGGGGCGCCTGCTCGTCGGCCATCTCGCGCCTGAGGAGCGGCGAGACCTGTTCCGCCGCTGCGCCCGTATCTCTCCGACCGGGCGGGCGGAAGTCGATGCGGCCACGCTGTGCGATGCGGCGGGCCAGGCTTTCGCGCAGCGGTTGTCCGTGCAGGTGGCCGAATCCGACTATGCAGTCGCCTGTATCGCGGCTCCCATCGTCAACGATGCCGGCAGCTGCGTTGCGACGATTTCCATCGTGCTTCCCGAGCAGAAGGTCATAGGCAAGGACAATCCGTATGCCGGAAGCGTCATGGCGTCTGCGGCAAAAATCGAAAAGATGATGGGCTGGCGCAATCACTGACACGGGCGCTAATCCTTGAGCGCCACGATGGCTTCGATTTCCACCGTGATATTGCCGGGCAGCGATCCGAAGCCGACGGCCGAGCGGGCATGGCGGCCCGCCGTGCCAAAGACATCGAGGAACAGGTCCGAGCAGCCATTGATGACCTTCGGGTGATCGAGGAAATCCGGCATGGCGTTGACCATGCCCAGAAGCTTGACCACCTGCTTGACGCGGGAGAGATCTCCCAGCGCATCCTGCATCACGGCGATGAGGTTGATGCCGACGAGGCGGGCGTGACGATAGGCCTCCTCGACGCTGACATCGGCGCCGACCTTGCCGGCGTGCAGGTGGCCATTTTCCTCGAGCGGCCCTTGGCCGGACAGGTAGAGCATACGGCCTTCCACCACATGCGTGACGAAATTGGCGATCGGCGGCGGCGGTGGCGGCAGCGTGATCCCGAGCCGGGACAGCCGGTCATAGGCTGTCTCGTTCGGTTCGGCCGTGGAAATGCGGGGATGGGTCAAAGCAACTCCTTGAGGCGGGTGCACGCACTTAGCGCCACGAATAACCATGGCTGTGGCGAACCAGCTTGCGGGCGCGCGGAATATAGCGCGAGGCGGTGACGGCTTCGGCGCCGATGACGGCGTAACGCGGCTCGAACAGGCGCGTGAGGCGCGAGACGTCGCCATTGCTGTCGGTGGCTTCGAGATCGGCATCGATGAGGTCGAAGATGGTGAAGTCGGCGCGCGCGCCCACGCTCAACCGGTCTTCCATCGACAGCTTGATGACGGAGGCCGGCGCATGGGTGACCGCCTCCACGACCTTCTCGAACGGCATGCCGACGCTCAAAAGCTTCGACATGGTCGTGGCGAGATCCCAGACCGGGAAGTTCATCGAGTGGCCATGCAGGTCCGTCGAGATCGAGAAGGGCAGGAGGCCGCGCGCAATTGCCGCCTCGGCCACCTTGAAGGAGAAGGAGGCGCCGCCATGGCCGATATCGAGGCGGATGCCTTCGGAGGCGCAGCGGTCGGCGAGATTGAACAGGTCCTCGTCTTCCATGATCGACGAGCCGGCCTTGCCGTTGAAGCAGTGCGTGACGACATCGCCGGGGCCGAGGATTTCCAGCACTTCGTCATAGAGCGCCGGTGGCTCGCCGACATGCACCATCATCGGGATCTTCAGGATTTTTGCGATCTTCTTGCCGAGCTTGACCGGCGTCACGCCCCAGGAGCCGGTGATCACGTGGCTGGCCCTGACCTTCAGGCCGACGATATGCTCACTGTTTTGCGCATAGCATTCCAGGATGCGGTCGAGATCGATGTCCTTGATGTCGCGCAGTTCCGGCACGCGGTTGCACGCAACGAGCCCGATGGAGCCGAGGTTCAGGAAGGCCTTGATGCGCTCACGCGAGGGCTCGATGATATATTCGCGAAAACCGTGGAAATTGGCTTCCCCAGCCGACCCGGCATCGACCAGCGTGGTCACACCGCGTTCCGCCCCGCATTCGCTGGGGCGAATGGAGATGTCGGTTCCGCCGTGCCAGATGTGGACGTGCAGATCGATCCAGCCGGGCGAGACATAGGCGCCGGCACCATCGATGACCGTTGCGTCGGACGGGCCGGGCAGGCTGTCGCCGATGGCCGCGATGTGGCCGTCAGCTCCGACCAGGATGTCGGTCGCCTTGGCCGCATGGGGGGAGGCGAAGGCCATCGGCCTGACGTTCTTGAGGAGAAGCGGCTTGTTTGCCGTGGTTGCGACCATGTCAGAGGTCCTTTCGAAGACGGGGATCGAGCATGTCCCTCAACCCATCGCCCACCATCTGGAGGGAGAGGACCGAGAGAACGATGGCAAATCCGGGGAAATAGGTCATCCAGTCCGCCTGACCGACATATTGGCGGCCGGCGGCAATCATCGTGCCCCAGGTGGGAATTTCAGGGCTCACGCCGAGCCCGAGGAAGGAGAGGCCGGCTTCCGCCAGCATGGCGCTGGCAAACAGGAAAGTACCCTGCACGAGAATGGGCGAGGCAAGGTTGCGCAGCACATGGCGTGTCATGATGTGCCAGGTGGAAATGCCGAGCGCCTGTGCCGCCTCGACATAAGGGAGTTCCCGGATGACCAGCGTCGAGGCGCGCACGATGCGGGCAAGCCGGGGAGCGTAGACGACGGAGAGGGCCACAATCACGGTGGCAAGCGAGGGGCCGAGCGCTGCGACCAGCGCAATCGCCAGCAGGATATCGGGAAAGGCCATCATGGCATCGATCAGCCGTGCGATCGGCGTATCCAGGCGCTTGAAGAAGCCGGCGAGTAGCCCGAGCGCCACGCCGATCACCGCCGACAGGCCCACGACCGAGGCCCCGACGAACAGCGACAGGCGCCCCGCATAGATCGTGCGGGAAAAGATATCGCGTCCGAACTCGTCGGTACCAAACCAGAAGAGGCCGCCCGGCGGCTTCAATCGATTGGCGATCGAAAGCTTCGAGGGTGAGTAGGGGGCAATCCATGGCGCAAGAACGGCAAGGATGACGAAGATCGCAAGAACGATCAGGCCGGCCGCGACCGTCTTGCGCTTGAGGAAGCGGCGCAGGAAAAGGCTTCGGGGGCCGGCTGTGCGGGTGAGTTCGGCCATCAGTATCGCACCCTCGGGTCAATCAGCAGGTAGAGCATGTCGATCAGGAAATTGATGAGGACATAGAGGCCGGCAATCACCAGCAGCGCACCCTGGATGACCGGGTAATCGCGCCTCAGAACCGCCGACACGACGAGGCTTCCGACGCCGGGCAGGCCGAAGACCGTTTCCGTGACCACGGCGCCGGAAATCAGCACGGCTGCCGTCAGGCCAAGCACGGTCAGGATCGGAATGAGGGCATTCTTCAGCGCATGCTTGAGCACGACCCGTCGTTCCACCAGCCCCTTGGCACGAGCGGTGCGGATATAATCGTCGCTGAACACATCGAGCATCGAGGCGCGGGTAAAGCGCAGGATCAGCGCGGAAGAGACGAGCCCCAGCGCCACCGCCGGCAATGTCAGGTGATACATCCGGTCGAGAAAGCTGGCGTTCGGGCCGCCATAGCCGGAGACCGGAAACAGGCCCAGCCGGACAGAAAAGATCTGCATGAGGATGAGGCCCAGCCAGAAGCTTGGGATGCTGGCGGCCAGCATGGCAATCGTCGTCGAGGCCTGGTCGATGACAGAGCCGCGGCGATAGGCGGCATAGATGCCGATGGGCAGCGCAATCGCCGAGGCAATGACAAGAGAGAAGACGGTGAGGAAAAAGGTCGGTTCGGCCCGCTCCGTGAGCGCCCGGCCGACGGGAACGTTGAGAAAGATAGACTGCCCGAGATCGCCCTTCAGCAACTGCCCGATATAGAAGACATATTGAATGAGGATCGACTGATCGAGGCCAAGGCGGGTGCGAAGGGAGGCAATGTCTGCGGGCGTTGCATCCGGGCCGAGCATCACGGCGGCCGGGTCACCCGGCGTGACACGCACGATGATGAACACGATGGTCACCACCAGAAACATGACGACGACCATGCCGGCCAGACGTTTCAGGATATAGCTTATCATGCGGCTTGGCTCCGATGCCACGCGCGGAAAGACAAACGGGATGCAGGTGTAAGCGCCCGCATCCCGCGGATAAAGGTTACTTCTTGACGGATGCGTTCCAGAAGTACGGCCACGGAGCCGGCTCCACGCCTTCGAGCGTGTTCGACACGGCGGCCACGGCATTGAAATTGCCGATCTTCAGAAGTGGCAGCTCGTCATACATGGTCTTCTGCACCGTCTGCCACAGACCCACGCGCTTGTCCGGATCGGCCTCAGATGTGAAGGCATCGACGGCTGCCTTTCGCGCCGGCGTATCCCACCAGCCCGGCGAACTTGTCGACAGCGCGCCCATCAGCGCGGGTTCGGGCAGGAAGGGGCTATGGGAGATGTAGATGTCCCACAGTTTTGGATCGGCGCGGCGCTGCGTCAGCGTTGCCCAGTCGACCACCTGGAGTTCGACGGTGAAGCCGGCAAGCTTCAGATATTCCGCGGCAACCTGCGCCATCTTGTAGTGGAACTCGTACTGGCGGCTGGTGAGGATGCGCAGCGGCTTGCCGTCATAGCCGGCAGCCTTCAGATCCGCCGCAGCGCCTTCGGGATCGCCGAGATTGTAATTGCCTTCGGTACCGATCTCGGTGTGCCAGGCGTAAGGCTTGGGATAAAATGCGCCGTCGGCCTCATAGAAATCCTTGGAGCCAAAGGCCGCCGCCAGCATGTCCTCGGTGTTCAAGGCCTTCTCCACCGCCTTGCGCACGGCAAGATTGGAGGACAAGCCCTCCTTCGTGTTGAAGACGAAGACCGGAAAGCCGAAGGGTTTCAGCATCAGTGGCTTGGAGGCGCTGGAGGATTTGACCCGGTCATAGGCCTCGACCGGAATCGAATCCACATAGGCATACTGACCGGAAATGGCGGCCTCGACGCGGGTGTTCGGATCAGGAACGGGAACGAAGCGGATCTCGTCGAGATACTGATGGCGTGCGCCGCCATAGCCATCCGCCTCGCCGGAGCGGGACTTGTAGCCATCAAAGCGTACCAGCTGGATATACTGGTCCGGCTTGCGCTCTTTGAGCATATAGGGGCCTGTTCCAATGACAGCGTTCAACGTGTCCGCCTGATTTTCCGCAGGCAGAATGACGGCGGCCGAGTTGTTGAAGGCCAGAAGCGACAGAAGCGGCGCATAGGGCTGCTTGAGGGTGATGGTGACCGTGAGCGGGTCAGTCGCGGTGACCTTGTCGATGAAGGGTGCTGCCTGCTTGCCACGCGAGGCGAGCTTCATCCAGCGACCGAGGGAAGCCACGACATCATCCGCAGTCATGTCGGAACCGTCATGAAATTTGATGCCGCTGCGCAGCTTGATCACATAGCTCTTTCCGTCGGCACTCATCTCGGGAAGGCTTTCGGCCAAAAGCGGCGTCACCTTCCAGCTCTTGTCGAAGGTGTAGAGCGTCTCGAAAATATGCTGGGTGACGATGCCGACGAGGTCGGCCGTGGAGGCCATGGGGTCGAGCGTCGGCGGCTCGCCGATGGTCGCGACATTGACCACGCCACCGCGCTCTGCGGCAAAGGCAAGCCCGGAGGCGGAGATGAGGACGGTGGCGGCGAGGAAGGCAAGTTTCAGGCGCATAGCGGACGTCTCCCGGTTTCAGATGTTCCACAATTATGAATTATAGTTTCTAACTATAGAGTACCTGGCGAGTCGGTCCTGTCAATCCTCCTCTTTCGTGACACGGGTGAATTCGGCCGGACGCCGACCGGAACCTGGGCCTGCAGGTTTCGCAAATGGTAAGACGCGCCGAACAGAGCGGCAGCGCTCGACCGCTTGTCTGCCGACGGTTGGGCGCCGGGGCATGCCTTATCAGGCCCGCAAAGCCTGACGAAGACACAAAGGAAAAGCTGGCGATTTCAGGGGAGGGGCGCGTTTGCCGGGATTACAGCGTCTGCAGCAGGCGGGTCAGCCAGTCGACGAAAACCCTCAGCTTGTTGCTCATGTGGCGCGTCTGCGGATAGACGATGTATAGCGGCAGTATTTCGCAATCCCAGTCGGTCAGAACCGGCACGAGTTGGCCCTTTTCCAGCGCCTCCTTGACGAGGAAGGGCGTTGACTGGGCAATGCCGAGGCCTGCGATGGCCGCACCGACATAGCTGCGGCTATCACTGACGGAGAGGATATAGCGCGGCGTGGTTTCAATCAGTTCGTCGCCTTTGCAGAAATCGATCCCCATGACGCGGCTGGTCTGGGCATTGAGGTAGCCGACGCAGAAGTGGCTGGTTTCGAGATCCCTTGGATGCGTCGGCGTCCCGTGACGCTCGAGATAGATCGGCGAGGCATAGCTGAAGAGCTTGATCTGCCCGACTTTCCTGGCGATCAAAGACTGGTCGGTCGGCGTGCCGGCCCGCAGGGCGCAATCGACGTTTTCGGCAATGTAATCGACCAGCCGGTCTCCGACACCGATATCCAGCTGGATCTGCGGATACTGTTTGACGAAGTCGCAGAGCGCCGGGATGACAAGGCAATCGGCAAAGGCACCGGCCATTTCCACGCGCAGCCGCCCGGACGGCTGGGTGTTCGAATTGGAGAGACTTGAGTCCAGCTCTTCGAGTTCCGACACGATTTGCAGGGCACGCTCATAGTAGAGGGCGCCGTCGGTCGTCAGAGCCACCCGGCGGGTGGTGCGGTTGAGGAGCTTGGTGCGCAAATGCGTCTCGAGCGCCTGCACCTGGTTGGTAACGCTGGTCTTCGGCATGTCGAGAGCGGCGGCCGCCCGGGTAAAATTTCCGGTTTCGACCACGCGCAGGAAAACACGCATCGCAGAAAGCTGGTCCATCGACCCCTCCTTGGAAGCAGTGCGGTATTATCCGCCAAATTGGAATAGTGTTGCCCATGGAAGCATGCTTGTGCGGCAAACAGAAGATAATAATATCAGAACCAACACAAACAGGAAAGCGGGCTTGCGTAGCGATGCCGTGGACGGATCTCGAGATAGGCCACGGGCAAGGGCAGCTGCCGGTACGCATCTATTCGTCCGGTCTCGTCCAGAAGGTAAAGCCTCTGGTTCTTTACCTCGCAGGACGGGCGTTTGGGCAGGCGGCGCCTGCCGAAGCTGAACAACCGGCCGCACGGGCGCTGGCCGACAGCGGTGCGGTGGTTGTCGAAGTTGCCTATGCATACGATCGGCCGGCGATATTTCCGCAGGCGATCGAGCGGGGGCTGCAGGTGTTGCAGCGCCTCTCGCTTCGAAAGAAGGAGTTTGCAGGCGCCCGCTCGAAGCTCTTCGTCGCCGGCGACGAGGCGGGTGGAAATATTGCGGCGGGTATTGCGTTGAAGGCGCGCGACTACATGCCCGGCAGTCTGTCCGGCCAGGTGCTGTTGTCGCCGCTGATCGATCCGGAAATGGCTTCGGCCTCCATCCGGCGCGCCGATGAGATCGGCATGCGACAGCGTTGGACGCAGGGCTGGAGCCAGTATCTGCAGCAGGCCTGCGGCTATGGGCATCCCTATGCCGCACCCTGTTTGTGCTCGCGCCTGTCCGGTGTTGCACCAGCGCTGGTGATGAGTGCCGAAGACGATCCCTTGCGGGATGAAATTTTGGCCTATGCCCGCAGGCTTGGCGATGGAGGCGTGTTTGTGCGCCAGCACATCCTGGCCGCGGGACAGGGATGGACCGGCATTTACACCGGGCAGGATGGCCGCTGGCGCCAGGAGATAACCGAGGCATTCGCAGCATTTGCTGCGGAACTCACATGAATACAATGCAGGAATTATTCGGTCTGGCGCGCCGCTAGCGCCTATCCAGGAGATACATCATGACATCGATACTGAAGAACCGGGCCCTGTGGGTCGCCGGCATGAGCCTCGTCGTGCCCGCTGTCGTGGCCGTTACGCAGGGTAACCTTCTGCAGTTGACCCGCGCCGAGGCGACCGAACAGGCAAGCGCGCCGCCGGCTGTTCCGGTCACCGTCGAAACCGTGCAGCCGCGCACCGTTGCCATCTGGCAGGAATTTTCCGGCCGGCTGGAATCGGTGGAGCGGGTGCAGCTGCGCTCGCGTGTCGCCGGCGCGATCCAGTCGGTGCATTTTCGCGAAGGCGGGCTCGTCAAGGCCGGCGATCTCCTGGTGACCATCGATCCGGCGCCGTTTGAAGCCGTGCGTGCCCAGGCGGAAGGGCAGGTGGCTTCTGCCCGGGCAAGGCTCGATCTGGCCGTGGCGGAACTCGACCGGGGCAAGGCGCTGTCGGCCTCCAACACGATTTCCAAGAGCGACTATGCCCAGCGCCTGAGCACCCATGCGCAGGCAACCGCCGATCTGCAATCGGCACAGGCGCAGATGGCTTCGGCCCAGATCGATCTCGACCACACGAAGATCCGCGCTCCGATTTCCGGACGCGCCGGCCGGCTTGAACTGACGGTCGGCAACCTGGTCGCCGCAGGCTCAGGCTCGCCGGTGCTCACCACCATCGTCTCGGTCGATCCGATCTATGCGAGCTTCAATGTCGGCGAGGAGATGATTGGTCGCACCCTGGCGGCTCTGCCGGTGGTGAACGGCGTGCCCTCGCTCGACGAGGTCCCGGTGGAAATCCGCACCGCGCAGGCGCCGGACGCGCCCCTTCGCGGCAAGCTGCAGCTGATCGACAACGAGGTAGATCAGGCAAGCGGCACGGTGCGGGTGCGGGCCGTCTTTGATAACCATGACGGGCGCCTGTTGACGGGCCAGTTCGTGCGCATTCGCCTCGGCGAACCGAAGAGCGAGCCAAGACTGGCCGTCAGCGAGCTTGCCATCGGCACGGATCAGGACAAGAAATTCGTCTTCCTGGTCGATCAGGCCAATGTCGCGACGTACCGCGAAGTGAAACTTGGCGTTGGCGTTGATGGCGGGCGTCTTGTCGAAGCCGGGCTTTCGCCTGGCGATCGCATCGTGGTGAGCGGCCTGCAGCGCCTGCGTCCGGGCGCCCATGTCGCGCCGCAGGAAAAGGCCCAGCTCGCCAAGCAATAAGAGCGTTCCATCATTCTCAAGATCATCCGCGCGGCCGGCCCATAAACCGGCCGCAGGGGCGGTCTTTGCCAAGTGTCCGAGGGGCAAAACCCATGAATATCTCCCGCTTCTTTATCGACAGGCCGGTCTTTGCGGCCGTCCTGTCGGTGCTGACCGTCGTTGCAGGCCTGCTCGGCATGCGCGCGCTGCCGATTTCCGAATATCCGGAAGTCGTTCCGCCATCGATCGTCGTGCGCGCCAGCTATCCCGGCGCCAATCCTGTCGTGATTGCCCAGACGGTTGCAACGCCGCTGGAAGAGCAGATCAACGGCGTCGAAGACATGCTCTACATGAACAGCCAGGCGACTTCCGATGGCGTGCTGACGCTGACGGTGACGTTCAAGCTGGGCACCGATCCCGACAAGGCGCAGCAGCTGGTGCAGAACCGCGTGTCTCAGGCAGAGCCGCGGCTTCCGGCGGAAGTGCGGGCCCTCGGCGTCACCACGGTGAAAAGCTCGCCCGACCTGATGATGGTCGTGCATCTCGTTTCGACCGACGGCCGCTATGACCTGACCTATCTGCGCAATTACGCGACGCTCAACATTAAGGACCGGCTTGCCCGCATCGAGGGGGTAGGGCAGGTGCAGATCTTTGGCGCCGGCGATTATTCCATGCGCGTTTGGGTCGATCCGCAGAAGGCTGCCGAATACGGGCTGGCTGCTACCGACGTTCCAAACGCCATCCGCCAGCAGAACGTGCAGGCCGCGGCCGGCATCATCGGCGGATCGCCGAGCCCCGTCGGCACGCAGCTTCAGCTGAACGTCAACGCGCAAGGCCGTCTCGGCACGCCGGAAGAGTTCGGCGAAATCGTCGTGAAGACCGGCGCGGATGGCGCCATCACGCGCCTGAAGGATGTCGCGCGCGTGGAACTTGGCGCTGCCGATTATACGCTGCGCTCGCTTCTCGACGGCAAGCCGGCGGTCGCCATCCCGGTCTTCCAGTCTCCCGGCTCCAACGCCATCGCCATTTCGGATGCGGTGCAGGCCGCCATGCGGGACATGAAGCAGGCGATGCCGGAGGGGATTTCCTACGAGATCGTCTATGACACGACCGAATTCGTGCGCTCCTCCATCGACAAGGTGGTGGATACGCTGCTGGAAGCCGTGGCGCTGGTCGTGCTCGTCGTCATTCTCTTCCTGCAGACCTGGCGTGCCTCGATCATTCCGCTGATTGCCGTTCCGGTGTCGATCATCGGCACGTTCGCCGTCATGTATCTCTTCGGCTTCTCCATCAATGCGCTGTCTCTCTTCGGCCTTGTGCTGGCGATCGGCATTGTCGTGGACGATGCCATCGTCGTCGTGGAAAATGTCGAGCGAAACATCGAGGCCGGCCTGTCGCCGCGGGACGCAACCTACAAGGCGATGCGCGAGGTCTCCGGGCCGATCGTTGCGATTGCGCTGGTGCTGGTGGCGGTCTTCGTACCGCTTGCGTTCATCTCGGGCCTTTCCGGGCAGTTCTACCGGCAGTTTGCGCTGACCATCGCCATTTCGACGGTGATCTCCGCCATCAATTCGCTGACGCTCTCGCCGGCACTGGCAGCCCTTCTGCTGAAGGACCACCATGCGCCGAAGGACTGGCTGACGCGGGGCATGGACCGGGTGCTCGGATGGTTCTTCCGCGGCTTCAACCGGGCCTTCGGGGCGGCCTCTAACGGCTATGGCCGCAGCATCGGCGGTCTTCTGTCGCGCAAAAGCTTCGTCATGATCGTCTATCTGGCGCTCGTCGGTGCCACCTACAGCATTTTCACCACGGTTCCCGGCGGCTTCGTGCCGGCGCAGGACAAGCAGTATCTCATCGGCTTTGCGCAGCTTCCCGATGGCGCCTCGCTCGATCGGACCGAAGACGTCATCAAGCGCATGAGCGAGATTGCCCTGCAGCAGCCGGGCGTCAAGAATGCGTTGGCATTTCCGGGCCTGTCGATCAACGGCTTCACCATCGGCTCCAACTCGGGGATCGTCTTTGCGGTGCTGGACGATTTTGCCGAGCGCAAGACGCCGGAGCTTTCCGGCAACGCCATCGCCATGCAGCTGAACCAGAAGTTTGCGGGCATCCAGGACGCCTTCATCGCCATGTTCCCGCCGCCGCCCGTCAACGGGCTCGGCTCCACCGGCGGCTTCAAGCTGCAGATCGAGGACCGCGCCGGCTTCGGCTATCCGGCACTCAATGAAGCGACACAGGCGTTTCTGGGAAAAGCCTATCAGGCACCGGAACTCACCGGCCAGTTCTCCAGCTTCCAGATCAACGTGCCGCAGCTTTATGCCGATCTCGATCGCGTCAAGGCGCAGCAGCTCGGCGTCTCCGTCACGGATGTCTTCGACACGCTGCAGATATATCTCGGTTCGCTCTACGTCAACGACTTCAACGCGTTCGGGCGAACCTTCAGCGTGCGCGTGCAGGCGGATGCAAAGTTCCGCTCGCGGCCGGAGGATATCGGCCAGCTGAAGGTTCGCTCGCAGAGCGGCCAGATGATCCCGCTTTCGGCGCTCCTGAAGGTGGAAACGACGGCGGGACCCGAACGCACGACGCGCTATAACGGCTTCCTTGCAGCCGACATCAATGGTGCACCGGCGCCGGGTTATTCGTCCGGTCAGGCGCAAGCCGCCATCGAACGGATTGCCGCTGAAACCCTGCCACCCGGCATTACCTTCGAGTGGACGGATCTCACCTACCAGCAGATCCTGGCTGGAAATTCCGGTGTCATCATCTTTCCGCTGGCGCTTCTCCTCGTCTTCCTGGTGCTTGCGGCGCAATATGAAAGCCTGACGCTGCCGATTGCGATCATCCTCATCGTGCCCATGGGCATCCTGGCGGCCTTGACGGGCGTCTGGCTGACCGGGGGGGACAACAACATCTTCACGCAGATCGGCCTTGTGGTGCTTGTCGGGCTATCGGCCAAGAACGCCATCCTGATTGTCGAATTTGCGCGGGAGCTGGAGTTCGAGGGACATTCGCCGGTCAAGGCCGCCATCGAGGCAAGCCGGCTGCGCCTGCGCCCGATCTTGATGACGTCGATGGCCTTCATCATGGGCGTGGTGCCGCTCGTCGTGTCCACCGGCGCCGGCTCGGAAATGCGCGCAGCCATGGGCATCGCCGTCTTTGCCGGGATGATCGGCGTCACCGTGTTCGGCATCTTCATGACGCCGGTGTTCTACGTGCTGGTGCGCCTGCTTGCCGGTAATCGCCCGCTTGCACGCCATGACCTGCCGGCAGAACCGACGCGGGAACGGGAGATCGTCATCGGACACTGACGCACAGCTGGCGCGCGTGATTTTTCGCGCGCCAGCTTATCGCTTGCTCCTGAAGGCGTATTGTCAAAGGGCCGAGAGCTTGCCGGAGACGAGCAGGGCGATGATGGCAAGGCCGATGACGATGCGATAATAGACGAAGGGCAGGTAGCTGCGGGTGGAGACAAGCTTCAGGAAGAAGACGATCACGCCGTAGCCGACGACGAAGGAAATGAGCGTGGCAAGCGCCGTCGGGCCGGCGCCGACCGGATTGTCCTGCCCCATGCTCTTGATGAGCTGGTAGAAGCCCGAGCCGAAGACGGCCGGCACGGCAAGCAGAAATGAATAGCGTGCCGCGGCCTGCCGCGTATAGCCCATCAGCAGTCCCGCGCTGATCGTTCCGCCGGAGCGGGAGACGCCAGGAATGAGCGCCATGGCCTGGGCAAAGCCGAAGAGGATCCCGTCGCGCCAGGTCAGGCGGTCGAGCATGCGCGTCTTTGCGCCGATCCGGTCGGCAAGGCCCAGCAGCAGGCCGAAGACGATGAGCGCAAGCGCCGTGATATAGAGATTGCGCAGGCCATGCTCGATCTCATCCTTGAACAGGAGGCCAAGCACGACGATGGGCAGCGATCCCACAATGATGAGCCAGCCCATGCGCGCATCCTGGGCATCATGGGCGACGCGCAGGACGTTCTGGCGCAGCCAGGCCACCGCAATGCGCAGGATGTCCGACCAGAAATAGACGAGGACAGCAGCTTCCGTGCCGATCTGGGTGATGGCGGTAAAGGCGGCGCCCGGATCGGCGCCCGAAGGGAGAAATTCACCGGCAATGCGCAGATGCGCGCTTGAGGATACGGGCAGGAATTCGGTCAAGCCCTGTATCAGTCCGAGGATTGCGGCATCCGTCCAGCTTACCGTCATCTGTCAGTCTCCTGTTGGCCGGCCATCCGCAGCACCCTGCGCAGGCGGTCATTTCATGGCGTTCCTCCCGCTCTCCCACCGGCCTTTTGGCAAAGGCGACCCACAATGGCAAGGCGACGAGCGGATTTGCGACGACGGCGCCCGGTCTGCGACGCCTGCAATCGGCAGGCGCATGGCTTCGTTTTGTCGGCGAGAGCGCACAAATAAGGTCCGGAAAGTAGGCAGCGGCCTTGCTTTGGCCACGCGATTGATGCAGTGCGCCTTACGGCCTTGCGTTCAGCAACACGATCGGTGACTTGCCCGTACTGCTGGCGAAACGGGTCCGTTCCTTTGTATATTTGAGTATAGACATGAACATGCGGGCAAACAGGACTGCCGCCATAGGAAAACGGGTGGTGATCCATTTTCCCGGCTTTGAAAAAATGGAGACGAGCGGCCATTATCGGCGCTTTCAGCGGACCGCCGAGCAGACCGCAAATCTGTGGGATTTCTCCGTTGAGGTCGGCCCTCTGGAGGCCAACCGATCCGGCGCCGGCTTTGCCGTGACGGCTGGTGCAGACACCTGGCAGACGCAAAGCCTCATCCATATCTGCGATCACGATGCGGTGGTCGATGCGCTTGCCGCCCGCCCGCTCGCCAGCCGGCTGCTCTCCGGTTTCAGGAGCGCCGCACAGGTCGTGGCTCACGGGGGGCTTATCGGCTATGTCCGGCATGGCTGGCGCTTCGCCTTGTTTTTCATCTTCCCCTTTCTCCTGATGCTGTGCGGCCTGGCATTCACGCTGGGTCTTGCCGTCGCTCCGCTCCGGCTTTCGCTTTCGGCCTGGCATTGCCTCTGGAGCGTGCCGCTCGCCGCCTGCTTCTTTCGCTATGCGCTGATGCCGTTTGCGGAGCGCTATTACACGCTGCACCTGTTTTCCGACTGGGAGTTTGCAGTCGCTGTCGCCAAGGGGGACGCGCCGTACCTGAGGCGTTTTCTGGACGAGGCCGTCGCAACGCTCTTGCGCGCCCTTGATGAGGCGGCGGACGAATATGTCATCAGTTCGCACAGCATGGGATCGAGCCTTGCAACCCATGCTCTGGGCATTGTGCTGGAAAGACATCCTGAAGCGCTGGCCGGCAAGCGCGTGGTCTTCGTGACGCTCGGCGGGGCCATTCTCCAGTGTGCGCTCCTGCGCTCGGCGGTGGATTTGCGCCGGCGTGTGGGCCTCATCGCGCAGACCCCGAACGTCTCCTGGCTGGAGGTGCAGTGCCTGACCGATCCGATCAATTTCTACAAGTCGAAGGTGGTTGCTGTGACCGGCCACCCGTCGGCGCCGCAGGCAGCGCTGATCGCAATCCGCGTCAAGAATCTCCTGTCTCCGGAGCGCTACGCCCGGATCAAGCGGGATTTTCTGCGTGTCCATCGCCAATACGTGCTGAACGCCGACCGGCGCGGCTCGTTCGACTTCACGGTGCTGACCACCGGGCCATTCCCGGCAGACCTGACTAGCGATCTGACCACTCGGTCCTTTGGCGAACAGATGGCGAACTCTGACGCGGTCCGCTGACGGTCGGCCGAGGCGGATCTTCGGCAATGACAGCGCCCGGCAAGGGCAGGGCGGCGCCTTGTGAGGCACCGCCCGCGTTTGTCAGATGAGCTTTTCCAGCGTGATCGGCAGATCGCGCACCCGTTTGCCCGTGGCGTGGAAGACGGCATTGGCAATGGCCGGCGCCACGCCGACAATGCCGACTTCCCCAACGCCCTTGCCGCCGAGAACCGAGGCCTCGAAATCCGGCTCGCCGACCGACAGGATCTCGATCGGCGGCACGTCGGCATTGGTCGGCACCAGGTAATCGCCGAGGTTGTTGTTGACGACCCGGCCGTTGCGGGCGTCCACCAGTCCTTCCTCGAGCAGGGCCTGGCCGATGCCCATGATGATGCCGCCTCGCAGCTGGCTCTCGGCAAGCTTTGGATTGTACAGCCGGCCACAATCGAAGGCCGAGACGATGCGCGACACCCGCACGGTGCCAAAGTCCTCGTCGACACGCACTTCGATGAAATGGGCGCCCCAGCTGTGGATCGAAAACTCCCCGGCCGTCGGTCCCCGCACCTTGGACATGTGCGTAAAGGCCTTCTGCTGTTCCTCCCGCGTCGTGCCCTCGGGAAGCGTGTCGCGCTTCACCTCCAGCTTTTCGCGGCCGAGCATCGCCATCAGCTCGCCGATGCTCATCGACGGGCTGTCCTCGCGCGAGGTTTTGATCCGGCCGTTCTCGATGACCAGCGTATTGGCGCCGGAGGTGGAAAAGGGCGAGTTCGGCGCGTTGAGTGCAAGGCCGATCAGCTCCTCGCGAGCCGCCTGGGCGGCCTTGTGGACGGCCCCGGTGATCGAACCCGCCAGCATCGAGCCGCCGGCAACCGGCGCGCCGGCCGAAACCGAATCCCCGAGCTTCACGTCGACGCGATCGACGCTGACGCCGAGCGCGTCTGCCGCTGTCTGGGCAACGATCGTATAGGTGCCCTGCCCCATGTCGATGCCGGCGCTTTCCACCTCGACGCTGCCGTCCGAAAGAATGCGGATCATCGCGTCGCTGCTGTTGGTGAGGTTCGGGAAGGTGCCGCACCCGATGCCCCAGCCAATCAGGGTGCGGCCGTCCCGCATCGAGCGGGGGGCCGCACTGCGGTTCGACCAGCCGAAGCGTTCGGCGCCGGCGAGCAAGGCTTCCCGGAGCTTGCGCGTCGACCAGGGCTTGCCGGACTGGTAGTCGTGATCGGCGTAATTGCGCAAGCGGATCTCCAGCGGGTCAATGCCCACCGCATAGGAGAGCTCGTCGATGGCGCACTCGATGCCATAGGCGCTGGGGTTCTTGCCCGGCGCGCGCAGTGCCCCGGGGGTAACGGTGTTCACCTTGATCAGCCCCTGCTGCGAGCTGAAATTGTTCACCGCATACATGATGGGCGTCGCAGCGCCCGTGCCTTCGTGGAAATCCGCATAGGTCGAGGTTTCGTTGGCGCCGCGATGGATGACCGCCTGCAGAATGCCGTCCGCCGAGGCCCCGAGCTTCAGGGTCTGGCGGGTGGAGGCACGTCCGCCATAGGCGGTAAAGCCTTGCGAGCGGGTGACGGCAAGTTTTACCGGGCGGCCGAGTTCGCGTGCGGCAAGCGCTGCCACAGCACCATAGAAATAGGCGCCCCCCTTGGAGCCAAAGCCGCCGCCAATGAAGGGCGAGATGATGCGGACATTCTCGAAGGGAATTTCGAACCATTCGGCATAGGTGCGCGCCATGCCATGCGTCCACTGGCTGGGTTCCCAGATCGTCAGCTGGTCGTCCTGCCAGCTGGCGATCAGGCCATGCGGTTCGATCGGCACGTGATATTCGCGCGGCGTGCGGTATTCGGCTTCGATGGTGATGTCGGCTGTGTCAAAGGCGGCCTGCGCATCGCCCCACTCGACGGTCATCGGCGCAGTCACCGTGCCGCTGCCGCCCTGGTCGATCACGGTCACCGCCGGCGTCTCTTCATAGTGAACCTTCACCAGCCGGGCCGCATCCCGTGCCTGCTCAAAAGTTTCCGCAATGACGGCGGCAACCGCCTGGCCATAGTAGTTTACCTCGGCCGGAAGCGGCAGATAGGGCACGTTCTCGACACGATTGCCGAACCAGTCGGAGGCAACCATCATGTTGAACACCTTGTCCGGCGTCAGCACCATCAGCACGCCGGGCAGGGCCTCGGCGGCTGCCTTGTCGACCGAAACGACCCGGCCGGAGGCAATGGTGGACTGCACGAGGACGGCATGCACGAGGTTTTCGACCGGCTGTTCCAGCGCATAGGTGGCCGAACCAGTGATCTTGCGGCGGCCGTCGAGACGGGAGAGGCGGCTGCCGAGGCTGCCATCGGAGGCATCGCCGTGCTTTCTGGGTTCGATGAGGGTCATGCAAGGCCTCCAAGCGTCAGGATGGCGCGCGTGACGACACGCGGCACAAGGTCAATCTTGTAATGGTTGTCGCCATGGGCGACAGCCCCCTCGACGGCAAGCAGGCTTGCCTGGCGAACAGTCGCCTCATCGAGCACCCGGCCGATCAGCGCCTGCTCGACGCGGCTTGCCCGCCATGGAACGGTGGCAACACCGCCGA
The DNA here is from genome assembly GCF_042611105.1 of Neorhizobium fuzhouense. Lineage (NCBI taxonomy): Bacteria > Pseudomonadati > Pseudomonadota > Alphaproteobacteria > Hyphomicrobiales > Rhizobiaceae > Neorhizobium > Neorhizobium fuzhouense. The sequence goes on from NZ_JBHFFP010000009.1 coordinate 193,663, forward strand.
GCGCCACGCGCAGGTCGCGGATCGTCCTGCCGTCGTCTTCCAGCTGGAGACCGACGGCTGCACTTGCTGCGGCAAACTCGTAACTCTGACGGTCGCGCACCTTGAGATAGGTGGAACGGTGCGCAGCGGCGGAGGCCGGCACCACGATCGCGGTGATGATCTCGCCGGGTCGCAGCAGCGTTTCCAGATGCGGTGTCTCGCCGGGTTCCAGGAAGAACTCGCCGATCGGGATCCGCCGGTCGGTCGTTTCGATCGTGGCGTCGAATGCCAGAAGCGCCACAGCCAGATCGCCCGGATAGCTGGCGATGCACTGACGGCTCGTGCCGAGCACGGCGTGATTGCGGGTGACGCCGCCAAGCGCCGAACAGCCGCTGCCGGGCTGGCGCTTGTTGCAGGCGGGAAACGCGCCCGGGTCGCGGAAATAGGCGCAGCGTGTCCGTTGCAACAAGTTGCCGGCAATCGTTGCCATGTTGCGAAGTTGCTGGGAGGCGGCAAGCGACAGCGACTGCGCAATGGCCGGGAATTCCGCCTTAATGCCCGCATGGTCCGCGACAGCCGCCATGCGGGACAGCGCGCCGAGCGTGGCGCCCCGCTCCGACACCTCGATCTGGTCGAGGCCTCCAAGCCGGGTGATGTCGACCACCATGTCCGGCTCCGTCACGCCGCATTTGGCAAGATCGACAAGGCTCGTGCCGCCGGCCATCAGCAGGACGCCGGCCTCCTGTGCCCGAAGGCTGGCATCGCTCAGCGACGTCGCGCGGGAAAATTCGAAATTCTTCATCGGGAAGCCTCCGCTGCCTGACGCACCGCCTCGACAATGGTGTTATAGGCCCCGCACCGACAGAGGTTGCCGGACATGTATTCGCGGATTTCCGCGTCCGATCCGGCATGGCCTTCGCGGATGCAGGCGACCGCCGAGAGGATCTGGCCGGGCGTGCAATAGCCGCACTGGAAGGCATCGTGTTCCAGGAAGGCCGCCTGGACGGGATGCAGGTCGCCGTTTTCGCCGGCAATGCCCTCGATGGTCGTGATTTCGCAGCCTTCCGCCTGGACGGCGAGCGTCAGGCACGACAGGACGCGGCGGCCATCCACCAGCACGGTGCAGGCGCCGCATTGGCCCTGGTCGCAGCCTTTCTTGGTGCCGGTCAGCTGAAGCTGTTCGCGCAGCGCATCGAGAAGCGTCACGCGAGGCTCGACCGATAGGGTGTGCGGTGATCCGTTGATGTCCAGCGTCAGGGGAATGGAGTGGGTCATGACGGCTCCTGAGGGAGGAATGGAGGGGAATGCAGGATAGACGGGACGCCGCCCCGCTTGGCGCGGGCCGGCTTGCACGCAGAAACATTATCCATGACATCCGGTTCCCGGATGCGGTACAGAGGGAAGGCGTTCCATTTCTTAAGCGGAGGCGCCTCCGATTAACTTAGGGGTGATATGACCGTCGTCAAGTCCCCGCTTGCCAGGACCCGTGTTTTTGTCTGCAGCCGAACCGTCAAAACCTGCTCCGCGACCACGCGCCGATGCGCTGCGAAACCGCGAGAAGCTTCTTGAAGTGGCCGCTGCCGCATTTTCCGCCCATGGCGTCGAGACGTCGCTGGATGATATCGCACGGCAGGCGGGTGTCGGGATCGGGACGCTCTATCGGCATTTTCCAAGCCGCGAGCATCTGGTGGAGGCTGTTTATCGGCGCGAGTTGGAAAGTCTGGCGGCGGCGGCGGATCTGCTGGCCGTACGCCATCCGGCTGATGTTGCGCTGGAGGAATGGATGCGGCGGTTCGTCAGCTATATTGCCGCCAAGCGAGGCATGGCCGCAAGTCTGAAAGTGTTGATGAGTGCCAATTCGGGCCTGTTTTCCGATGCCACGAACCGCATTCGGGCGGCACTCGAGTATCTGCGCGCCAAGGCGGCCGCGGAAGGTCTGATCAGGGCCGATGTGGAAACCACCGATCTCCTGCATGCGCTGTCCGGCATCTACTCCATGCCGGACCTTCCCGACTGGCGCGACCGCTGCCACCGCCTGATCGGGCTCTTGATGGACGGGCTTCGCACTGGAGCGCAACGCCGCTGAGCCATCCGGCGCGATGCAGTCGCGCCGGATGGAGCAATCTCAGTCGATATGGGGTCCCGACTGTCGGCACCCCATGGTCTCACGGCTCAGCGGGCATTCACCAACTCGGCCAGCGCGCGGGCGCGGGCGAGGCAGGCAGGCTGCTGGTCGATGAAGCGTTCGGCGCCGATTTCCATGATCAGCATCGTATCCGGCAGGAAGCTGAGTTCCGAAAAGATCTCTTCCCAAGCAATGTCGCCCCAGCCGATCGGCAGGTGCAGGTCGCCGATGCCGAGCGCGGTCGCCTCCGCCGGGTGGAAGAACTTTGTCATCGTGTAGGGACGCCCAAAGCTGTCATGGACGTGCAGGTGGCCGGTCACCGGCGCCATAGCGCGCAGCTGGTCGCGGAAATCGAGCCCCTTGAAGGTGGATTCGATATAGGCGTGGCTGAAGTCGATGAGGGCAACGACATTGTCGTGACCGATGGCGCGGACGGTTTCCGCCACCTGGCTCGGCGTCTGGCGATACTGTCCGCTTTCGGTTGTGAAGATGTTTTCAAGCACGATCCGCACGCCATAACCCTTGGCGACATCGGCCATTTCCGACAGCGCGTCGCGCTCCATCTGGTCGAGATCGGTGCCATTTTCGCCGGCAGCCAGCTGGGCGGAACCGGAATGATGCACGAGAATGCCGGCACCCAGGCGGTTTGCCATTTCCAGCATGGCGCGCACGACCTGCTTCTGCAGCACGAGGTGCTGGCGGTCCATGAAGTTTGAGCTGATCTGGCCATGCAGCGACAGCTTCTTGAACGGATATTTGCCGACGATCTCGGTGACGCGGCTCATGCGGTCTTCGATGATGCGGCCGCCCGAGACGATTTCCTCGCCATAGATGCCGATCTCGCAGGCATCGGCGCCGGTATCGGCGATTTCGCGCAGCGAGGCGTCCAGTGTGGTGAGGTCGCCGCGGCCGGTGCGATTGCAGAAGCCGATGGCGGAAATGATCTGGGTCATGAAAGAACTCCGGTATGATGTGTGATCGATGCGCTGCTGCGGGCAGCAGGGATGTCCGTCCCCGGCAGGGGGAATTCGATGCGACGGCCGCTCTCGGCGTCGAAATAGTGCAGTTGTTCGGGGGGAAGCGACAGCCAGACGGTGTCGCCGGCGGCAACCTCGGCGTCCTCCGCCACGGCGGCGGCAAAGGCCTCGCCGGCAATCTCGCAGTGGATGACGCGGCCCACGCCCAATTCCTCGACGAAATCGATGCGGGCGGGGATGCCGTGGCCTTCCCTCGTCAAACGGCACTGTTCCGGGCGAATGCCGACGATGACATCACGGCCCTGCAATGCATGCGCCACCAGCGGATCAATGGGGATGGCGGCGCCATCGAGGCGCACGGTTGCGGTGTCCACCTCGGTACGCGTCTTAAACAGGTTCATCGCCGGCGCCCCGATGAAGGACGCGACAAAAGTGCTCGCCGGACGGTGATAGATATCGAGCGGCCGGCCGACCTGCTCGACATGGCCGCGGTTCATCACCACCAGCCGGTCGGCAAGCGTCATCGCTTCCACCTGGTCATGCGTGACGAAGACCGACGTCGCCGACAGGCGCTGGTGCAGCTTGCGGATTTCGGCGCGCATGGTGACGCGCAGTTTTGCGTCGAGGTTCGACAGCGGCTCGTCAAACAGGAACACTTTCGGTTCGCGGATGATGGCACGGGCCATGGCGACGCGCTGGCGCTGGCCGCCGGAGAGCGCCGCCGGGCGCCGTTCGAGATAATCCTGCAGGCCGACGATTTTCGCCGTCTCGGCAATGCGCCGCTCGCGCTCGGCTTTCGGAACGCCCGACACCTTCAGCGCATAGCCGATGTTTCCGGCCACCGTCATATGCGGATAAAGCGCATAGTTCTGGAACACCATGGCGCAGCCGCGTTCACGCGGCTCCATCTTGTTGACGACACGCCCGTCGATGGCGATGTCGCCTGCGGTGATGTCCTCAAGGCCGGCAATCATGCGCAACAGCGTGGACTTGCCGCAGCCGGAAGGGCCGAGGATGACGACGAACTCGCCGGAGGCAAAGGACAGGTCGATGCCGTGCAGCGTCGGGGTCTTGCCGTAGCTCTTGCGCACGGAGCGGATCTGGATATCAGCCATTGGGTTCAAACCTTGTTTTCTTGAGACGACGCGCGAGCGGTCACTTTTCGGTGGAGACCAGGCCGCGCACGAACCAGCGCTGCAGCACGGCGACGACGATGACCGGTGGCGCCATGATGATGAGCGAGCCGGCAAGCGTGACGTTCCAGTCGGGAATGCCGTTGTCGGAGGGAAGCAGCGCGCGCAGCGACATCATCACGGTCTTGTAGGACGGGTCTGTCACCATCAGCAGCGGCCACAGATACTGGTTCCAGCCATAGACGAACATGATGGTGGTCAGCGCCAGCATGTTGGTGCGCGACAGCGGAAGCAGCATGTCGAAGAAGAAGCGCACCGAGCCCGAGCCATCCATGCGGGCGGCTTCCGCCAGTTCGTCGGGCAGCGTCATGAAGAACTGGCGGTACAAAAAGGTGCCCGTGGCCGTGGCAATCAGCGGCAGCGTCAGGCCGGCATAGGAGTTCAACAGGTTCCACTCGATCTTGATATCGAGGCCGAACAGCGACAGCACCGACTTCACCGGCTGGAAGAGGTCGGCGGCCACCGCATAGGTCGGCACCACGCGCACTTCGAGCGGCAGCATCAGCGTAATGAACACGCTCCAGAAGAACACGTGCTTCAGGGGCGTGCGAAAGAAGACGATGGCAAATGCGGTGCAGGCGGACAGGGCCACCTTTCCGGCCGTGACGAGCGCCGCCATGATCAGGCTGTTGGTCATGGCGGTGCGAAGATCCGCCCGCGCCCAGGCGGCGCTGGCGTTCTTCATGAACTCGCCCTGCGGCAGGAAGCTGAACGGAACAGTGTTCACCTGTTGCATCGTCTGGCTGGCGCCGGCGATGACGACGAGGAAAGGACCAAGCAAGAGGAGGAAGCCCAGCACCATGATCGCATAGGTGAAGGCATCGGCATAAGGGGTGCGCTGGATCATTCCGGCCTCACTTGTAATGCACCCGCTTCTCGATGAAGCGGAACTGGATGAAGGTGAAGAGCATGATCAGCCCGATCAGGATGATGCTCTGCGCCGAGGCGCCGGAATAGTTGAGACCCTGGAAGGCCTCATCGACGATGCGGTAGACCATCACCTCGGTGCCGTGGTTCGGACCGCCGCCGGTGACGGAGTGCACGATGCCGAACGTATCGGCGCCGACAAAACCTTCGGTCATCATGGTGACCAGCAGGAAGAACAGGGTCGGCGCGAGAAGCGGCACCTGCACGTCGATGGCGCGGCGGATGGGGCCGGCGCCGTCCATGGCAGCGGCTTCGCCCAGCGCCCGCGGGACCGATTGCAGGCCGGCGAGCAGGAAGATGAAGGTGTAGCCCGACCACTTCCAGATGAAGATGATGATGACGAGCGCCAGCGCATGGCTGCCGTATTTGGCCGGGTTCCACAGATCCGGCGACAGCGCATTGATGGAGGCGGCAAGCCCGCGCTCGGGCGACAGGATGAAGCGGAAGGCCATGCCGGCGGCAGGACCCGCAATGGCAAAGGGCAGGATGTAGAAGAAGCGGAAGAAACCGGAGCCCGGCAGCTGGCGATCAACCGCAAGCGCCAGTGTCAGTCCGATGAAGATGCAGAAGAACGGGCCGACCGTTGCAAAGATCAGGCTGACAACCACCGAGTTCCAGTAGAAGGGGTCAGACAGCGCCTCCCGGAAATTGGCAAACCCGACGAATTCCGCAGCACCGCCGAACGGCGGCTCCAGCGTGAAGGCCCAGTTCACCACGGCCGCGACCGGCCAGTAGAAGAACAGGAGGATCAGGACGAGCTGCGGCAGGGCAAACAGAACAGGCAGCCACCAGCTCTTGAAAACGGCGCGTTTTTCCATGAGTGGACCAATGCAAGACGATCAGCAGGAGAGGGGGAGCCGGCCGACGCGCGGCAGGCTCCCCCGATGACATGCGGCAGAAGGATTAGTTCAGCTTCTGGCCTGCATAGGTCTTTTCGAAGCGGCGCAGCACGGCATTGGAGCGCTCGGCGGCCTGGTCCAGTTCCTTCTGGACATCGGCGTTCTGCATGAAGATGGCTTCGAGGGCCGTCCCGACTTCCTTGCGGATCTGCGTGAAGCCGCCGAGGCGGATACCGCGGGTGTTTTCCGAGGTCGGCGTGTAGGTGAGGCTGGCGATGGCCAGTTCACGACCCTTGTAGGGGGCCTTGTCGTAGAAGCCGTTAGCCTTCATGGCGTCAAAGCCGGTCTTGGTGACCGGGATGTAGCCGGTGACCGTCGACCACCACTGAACCATCTCCGGCTGGCCGATGAAGTTGAGGAAAGCGGCAGCGCCCTTGTATTCGGCGTCCGGACGGCCGGCCATCACCCACAGCGAAGCACCGCCGACGAGCGAGTTCTTGCGCTCGGTGCCTTTCCAGACCGGCAGCATGGTGGCCTGCCACTTCACACCTTCCGGCAGCGTCTTGCCAACGGTGCCGTGGTCGGCAATCGAGGTCTGCATCATCTGGCAGGTCTGCGAGGTGAAGGCGGGCACGATATCCATGCCGAGCTGCTTGGTCTTGACGACGAACAGCTTCTCGTCCTGCATCTTCTTGAAGAATTTGACGTGATCGACGAACTTCGTCTTGTTGAAGACGACTTCGGCATCCAGACCCTGGTAGCCGTTGGCCTTGGTGGCGAGCGGCTGGTTATGGATGGCGGAGAACTGCTCCATGATCGCCCAGGTGTCGAAGTTGAAGCCGAGCGGGCACTCGTAGCCTGCAGCCTTCAGCTTGCGGGCGGCTTCTTCCACCTGTTCCCAGGTTTCCGGCTTGAAGGTGATGCCGGCCTTTTCGAAGGCGGTCTCGTTGTAATAGAACATCGCCGTGGAGGAATTGAACGGGAAGGACTGCAGCTCGCCGCCGGCCGTTGCGTAATAGTTGGCAATGCCGCCGAAATAGTTGTTCCAGTCGATCTTGTAGCCGTTGTCGGCCATCAGCTTCTTGGCGGGGATAAAGGCGCCCGACAGCATCAGGTCCAGCGTGCCGGCATCGTAGATCTGGGTGATGGCCGGCTGCTTCTTGGCGCGATAGGCGGCAATGGTGTTCTGCAGCGTGGCGTCATAGGCGTTCTGCGAGGTGCAGACGATTTCGTAATCGGCCTGCGAGTCGTTGAACTTCTTGCAGGCATCCTGAACGCGCTCGCCCAGATCGCCCGACAGGCCGTACCAGAATTCGAACTTGGTCTTTTCGGCAAAGGCCGGGGCAGCACCCAGCGTGGTGGCGGCCATCAGGCCGGCCAGAACGGTCTTCAAGGCAAAAATCTTCATCGCGAGTCCCTCGTTTCAGAAAAGTTTCCGGCGTCAGTCCCCCCGGAAATCGAGGGGCGGTTTAACGGGCATTTGTGATGGATCGAGCAACGTTCCGTGACTGTTACGTGAAGTTTTGACTGCTGTTTCATGACGATGGTTGATGGTGGCTTGCCGGGAATTGCGGCCAAAGCTGCATCTTTCACGCCATCGAGACTTGGTATGAGTGGCGGATTTGCTGCGCCATGGGGTAGAGTTGCCGGCGCGCCTATGCGAAAGATGACATAGACGAACATTCAAGGGGCAGGTCATCCGCACACCGCTTTCGACATTGCAGGCACGGCTAAACGGGCAGGGAATCGCGATTGCGGTTGCCGCCGTCCAGAGTTTCCTGCTGGCGGTGCTTCTCGTTCTGTCGACACCCGCAGCCGGAGACGACAGCGCCTCTCTCCTTGGCGCATCTTCGGCGCCGGTGCCGTCGCAGACGGCGTTTTTCGGAAAGCGCGATCCCGTCCGCGTCGTCCTTTCGGCGGATCTGCGCCTTTACGGCAAGGCCCGTGCCTGTGATCTGCCCGATGCAATCCTGCCCGGCGGTGCGTTTAGCCTTCGTCGCTGTGCAAACCCGGCGATCGGACCCGACGGGCAAAAGCGCCCGGTCCTTGCAGCCGCCCTTTCTCCCTACCAGCCGCGCGCGCCGCCGAGCGTTGCCACCTGATCCCATCGCCCGAAGGTTTTCCTTCGCCATCACGATCACCACGGCGCGCACGCACGACGGCTAGGCCTTATGCGTGCCGCGTCCTATGCTGGAAAAGACCCTGTGAGAAACTCAACATGGAAGGTGGTGACCTATCTGGTCATCATCCTGGTCGGGCTGCTCGTTGCCCTGCCGAATGTCCTGTCGGACAAAACCCTTGCCAGCTGGCCGTCCTTTCTGCCGAACCAGAAGGTGTCGCTCGGGCTTGACCTGCGCGGCGGCTCGCATTTGGTTCTGGAAGTGGACCGGCCCGCACTCGAAGACGAATGGCTGCAGACCCTGACGCAGGAGACGCGCGTGGCGCTGCGCGAAGCCGGCGTCGAAATACGGTCTGTGCAGCGGGAAAAAGCAGCCGTCGCTGTCACGCTTGCCGATGCACAGAAGCGCGAGGCGGCCCGCGCAGCACTTGCGGGCCTTTCCAACCCCGTGACCACGGGGCTGACGACCAGCCCGGATCTCACCATTGCCGACCGGGGTACGGACGCGCTGACGATCCGGCCGTCTGATGCCGGCATCACCCACCGCATGAGCAGCGCCGTCGAGCAAAGCCTTGAGATCATTCGCCAGCGTGTCGACCAGGTGGGGGTCGCCGAGCCGGCCATCCAGCGTGTCGGCGCCGACCGCGTGCTGGTGCAGCTGCCCGGCGAACAGGATCCCTCCAATCTGCGCGCGCTTCTCGGCTCTACCGCCAAGATGAGTTTTCACCTTCTTGGCCGTGAAGGCGAGCGAGGGGTGACGGTGCGCTCCGACGAGGAAGGCCAGGCGTATCCGGTCGAGGACCGGGTACTGCTCTCGGGCGACAGGCTGACGGATGCGCGCGTCGCCTTCGATCCCAACAATAACCAGCCGGTGGTGAGCTTCCGCTTCGACCAGACGGGTGCCACCCGCTTTGCCGACATCACCCGCCAGAATGTCGGACGGCCCTTCGCCATCGTGCTCGACGGCAAGGTCTTGAGCGCTCCGGTCATCCGCGAGCCGATCACCGGGGGCGCAGGCCAGATTTCTGGCGCGTTTTCCGTCTCGGATGCCAATACGCTGGCTGCCCTTCTGCGCGCCGGCGCGCTGCCGGCCAAGCTGACGGTGATCGAGGAGCGCACGGTCGGCGCCGATCTCGGCGGCGATGCGATCGAGCGCGGCATTACCTCCGGCCTCATCGGCTTTGCGCTGGTCGTCGGCTTTATCCTCGCCCTCTATGGCGGCTGGGGCATCCTTGCAGTCGTTGCCCTGACGCTGAACGTCATCCTTACCTTCGCCGGCCTCAGCCTCATCGGCGCAACGCTGACGCTGCCGGGCATTGCCGGCATCGTGCTCGGCATCGGCCTTGCGGTCGACGCCAACGTGCTGATCAACGAGCGCATCCGCGAGGAAAGCCGGAAGGGAAGGGGGGCGTTTGCCGCCATCGATCTCGGCTTCAACAAGGCCTATTCCACGATCATCGACAGCAATGTCACCGCCCTCATTGCCACCGTGCTGCTGTTCTGGTTCGGCTCGGGCCCGGTGCGCGGCTTTGCCGTCACCATGGGCCTTGGCATTGCCATTTCGATGTTCACGGCCGTCTCCGTCGTGCGTGTCGCCATGATTGCGATTGCCGCCCGCGCCAGGCTGAAGACGATCAACATCCGCCCGCTTCTGCCGCTCGGGCTTATCCGCGACGGCACCAGGATCGACTTCATGAAGGCGCGCATGGTGGGCATCGGCATCTCGGCCTTCCTGTCCATCTCGTCCATCGTCCTCTTCATCACGCCGGGCCTCAATTACGGCGTCGATTTCAAGGGCGGCATCCAGGTGGAGGTCTCGACCGGTGCGCCGGCGGATCTTTCGGCCTTCCGTTCCGGGATCGAGGGGCTGGGGCTTGGCGAGGTGGCGCTGCAGGAGTTTGGGGACCGCAACCATATTCTGGTGAGGCTCGAACGCCAGCCGGGACCGGAGACGGCCCAGACCGAGGCCATCGAGAAGCTGCGCAGCGCAGTCGTCACGATCGACCCAACCGCCAAGATCGAGCGGACGGAAGTCGTCGGGCCGAAGGTGAGCGGAGAGCTTGCAACCGCCGGCATCACGTCCGTGGTGCTCGCAAGCCTTGCCATGCTCATCTACATTTGGGTGCGCTTCGAATGGCCGTTTGCCGTCGGTGCGATTGTCACGCTCGTTCTCGATGTGACGAAGACCATCGGTTTCTTTGCGCTGACCGGGCTCGACTTCAACCTGACGGCAATTGCTGCCCTGCTGACGCTTGTCGGCTATTCCGTCAATGACAAGGTGGTGGTCTATGACCGCATGCGCGAAAACATGCGCCTCTACAAGACGATGCCGTTTCGCGACCTGATCAACCTGTCGATCAATGAAACGCTGGCGCGCAGCCTTTATACGTCCGCCACGGCCTTCCTGGCCATGGTACCCATGGCAATCTGGGGCGGCAGTGCGGTGGAAAGCTTTGCCGTTCCGATGGTGTTCGGCATCTTCATTGCCGCATCGTCGTCGGTCTTTATCGCCGCACCCATTCTGCTGTTCCTCGGCGATTGGCGCACCCGCCGCCGGGCTGCGGCAGGCGAGGCGGTTACGGCAAAAGCCTGACTGCGTCGCCATTGAACCGCTTACGGCAAATAACACACCATCGGCGCGCTACGTGCGCCGGTGGTCACTCCTCCACCTTGCCGGAACAGATGCCGATCTTTTCGCCATCGACTTTGATGAAGGTGATGCCGCCCTCTTCGAAGGCAAGGCGCAACTGGGCTTCGGTGGCGCGGTGGGCCTCGTGGCGGCTGCCTTCGTAATCGCGGATGGTGCTGCGCGACACGCCGGAGCGCTCGGCAAGATCGGCTTGCGTCCAGTCGAGCAGCCCGCGGGCCGCCCGACAGAGAGACGGGCTCAATAATATCATGGCCTTGGGTTGACCCATCGCAGCACGTTGCCCATATTGGTCGATATCAACCATATATGGCGTTTCCACGCCGATTGCTAGATGGGGCACTTTGCCCCTTGCAGTCTGACTTTAACGGCACAGAGAGGGATCTGGGGCATTGGGATAACGTTTGAGCCATTTCTTCTGGTCGTCCTTCTGGCTCTGCCGTTTCTCGGCAGCCTGGCAACAGGCTTGATCCTCAACACCACGTCGCGCGATCTTCCCGTCTTCGTGGCCGGTGCCGTGACGCTTCTGGCCGCACTTCTGACCGCAAGCTTTTATCCCGCGCTCGCCAACGGCAATGTCCTGCGGTTCGATGCGCAATGGCTGCCGCAGTTCGGCCTCAACTTCACGCTTCGGCTCGATGGATTTGCATGGATCTTTGCCATGCTGATCACCGCCATCGGCTTTCTCGTCGTCCTCTACGCCCGCTATTACATGTCGGAAGACGACCCTATCCCGCGCTTCTTCGCCTTCCTGCTCGCCTTCATGGGCGCCATGCTCGGCATCGTCATTTCCGGCAACATCATCCTCATCTCGGTGTTCTGGGAACTGACCAGCATCTTTTCCTTCCTGCTGATCAGCTACTGGCACAACAATTCCACCGCCCGCGACGGCGCCCGCATGGCGCTGACGATTACCGGCATCGGCGGCTTCTGCCTGCTGATCGGCATGCTGCTTCTCGGCAACATCGTCGGCAGCTATGATCTCGACAAGGTGCTGGCTTCCGGCGATGTCATCCGCAATCATGCGCTCTACCTGCCGGCGCTGATCTTCATCCTGCTCGGGGCGCTGACCAAGAGCGCGCAGTTTCCATTCCACTTCTGGCTTCCGAACGCCATGGCGGCACCCACGCCCGTGTCGGCCTTCCTGCATTCGGCAACGCTGGTGAAGGCCGGCGTATTTCTGCTCGTCAGGCTCTGGCCGGTGCTGTCGGGCACCTATGAATGGTTCTGGCTGGTGGGCCTTGCCGGCACGCTGACGCTTTTGCTCGGCGCCTATTTCGCCATGTTCCAGCGGGATCTGAAGGGGTTGCTCGCCTATTCGACGATCAGCCATCTCGGTCTCATCACCACGCTGCTCAGCCTCGGCAGTCCGCTTGCAACCGTCGCCGCCATCTTCCACATGCTGAACCATGCAACGTTCAAGGCCTCGCTGTTCATGGCCGCCGGCATCATCGACCACGAGACCGGCACGCGCGACATGCGACGCCTGAGCGGGCTCTTCCGCTTCCTGCCGATTACTGCCACGCTTGCCATGGTGGCCAGCGCCTCGATGGCCGGCGTGCCGCTCCTCAACGGCTTCCTGTCGAAGGAAATGTTCTTTGCCGAAGCGGTGGAAACCCATGCGGATTCCATCCTCGACCGGGCGCTTCCCTATATCGCCACCCTTGCAGGCGCCTTCAGCGTCACCTATTCGCTGCGCTTCATCCACACCGTGTTTTTCGGGCCGAAGCCCACCGATCTTCCCATTGCTACGCCGCATGAACCGCCGCACTGGATGCGCTTCCCCATCGAATTTCTGGTGATCGTCTGCCTCGTGGTCGGCGTCGTGCCGGCCTATTCGATCGGGCCTTTCCTGCAGATGGCGGTGGAAAGCGTGCTGGGCAGCCGGACGCCGGAATACAGCCTTTCGATCTGGCACGGCTTCAACCTGCCACTGCTGATGAGCATCCTGGCTTTGGCGGGGGGCGCGCTGCTCTACATCCTGCTACGTGGCTATTTTGCCCGCTGCGAAGACGGGCCGCCGTTCCTGCGCAATCTGCGCGGCCAGCGCATCTTCGAGCGTGTTCTGGTGACTGTCTCCTGGCGCTGGGCGCGGCTTGCCGAAAGCCGGATGGGCACGCGCAATCTGCAGCCACAGCTGCGCTGGGTTGTCGCCTGCGGTTTCCTGGCGGGTCTTCTGCCGCTTTACGTGTCCGGTTTCGAAGCCCGCATGTTCACCTTTTCCGGCATCGATCCGGCCTTTGCGGCAATGTGGGCCATCGGCATGGCGCTGTCGCTTGCGGCCGCCTATATGGCCAAGTATCATCGCCTCGCCGCCCTTGTCATGCTGGGGGGCGTCGGTCTCATCGTCTGCATCACCTTCGTGTGGCTGTCGGCGCCAGATCTGGCGATTACCCAGCTTCTGGTGGAAATCGTCACCACCGTTCTCATCCTTCTCGGCCTGCGCTGGCTTCCCAAGCGCAATCCGGACATGGGCGCCTTCATCTCGCTGCGCGGCCGGTTCCGGCGCTTCCGCGATCTGGTGCTGGCGATTGCCTGCGGCGTCGGCATGTCCTTCGTCGCCTTTGCCGTCATGACCATGCCGGTGCCGGATACGATCGCTACCTATTTCCTCGACAATGCCTATGAGCAGGGCGGCGGACGCAATGTCGTCAACGTCATTCTGGTGGATTTTCGCGGCTTCGACACGCTGGGCGAAATCGCCGTTCTCGGTGTGGTGGCGCTGACCGTCTTTGCCCTGCTGCGCCGTTTCCGCCCGGCCTCCGACAGTCTCGACATGCCCGAGCAGCAGCGCATCCAGAACCGGTTCGACGAGGAACGGCCGGAGCGCGCCCCGGGAGATACCGTGCGCGATTATCTGGCCGTGCCGTCGCTCATCATGCAATGGCTGTTTCCGGTCATCATCACCTTTGCCGTCTATATCTTCATGCGCGGGCACGACATGCCGGGCGGCGGATTTTCGGCGGGCCTGACCATGTCGATTGCCTTCCTGTTGCAATATCTGGCCGGCGGCACGCGCTGGGCTGAGGACCGGCTGCGGATCCTGCCGCTGCGCTGGATGGGTGGTGGCCTTTTGACCGCGCTTGCGACAGGGGTGGGCGCCTGGTTCCTCGGCTATCCGTTCCTCACCTCGCACTTCCGCTATGTCGAGCTGCCGCTCATCGGCAAGATGCCGGCGGCGACCGCGCTTCTGTTTGATCTCGGCGTGTTTTCGCTGGTTGTCGGCTCCACGGTGCTGATCCTGGTGGCGCTTGCCCACCAGTCGGTGCGCATCCGGCGCGTGCGCAGCCATGATGCCGCCAAAACGGAGGAAAGCTGATGGAACTCGTGCTGTCCATTGCCATCGGCGTCATGACCGGCTGCGGCGTCTGGCTGATCCTTCGCCCGCGCACCTATCAGGTCATCGTCGGCCTGTCGCTTCTGTCCTATGCCGTCAACCTGTTCATCTTCGGGGTCGGCGGGGTGAAGAGCAATCTTCCACCCATCCTGGGCGGTGGGGTGGTCTCATCGACGCTCTCCGATCCGGTGCCGCAGGCGCTGGTGCTGACGGCCATCGTCATCGGCTTTGCCACCACGGCGCTGTTTCTCGTCGTGCTGCTTGCCTCGCGGGGGCTGACGGGCAACGACCATGTCGACGGGAGGAATGAGCGTAAATGAACGGCTGGGAACACCATCTCATCATTGCGCCGATCCTGGTGCCCATGATGGCCGCCGCTCTGCTGCTGTTCTTCGACGAGCGCCGGCGCGTGACGAAGGCGATGATCAGCCTGGCCTCGACGATCATCCTCGGCATGATCGCCGTCATCCTGTTTCGCATCGAAAGCGGCCCCAACGATTTCGAAGGCGTCTATCTGCTGGGCAACTGGGCGGCTCCCTTCGGGATCGTGCTGGTGCTTGACGGCCTTTCGGCGCTGATGCTGCTCCTGGCGGCACTTCTGGCCCTTGCGACGCTGGTCTTTTCGCTTGCCCGCTGGCACTCGGTCGGCGCCCATTTCCACAGCATGTTCCAGCTCTTGCTGATGGGGCTGAACGGTGCCTTCCTCACCGGTGACCTGTTCAATCTCTTCGTCTTCTTCGAGGTGATGCTGGCCGCCTCCTATGGTCTGCTGCTGCATGGCTCAGGACCGCTGCGCGTCAAGGCGGGGATGCATTACATCGCCGTCAACCTGGTCGCGGCCTTGTTCTTCCTCATCGGTGTCAGTCTCATCTACGGCACGACAGGCACGCTCAACATGGCCGATCTTGCTGCGCGCATTCCGCAGATCGAGCCGGACCGGCTGATGCTGATGGAGGCGGGCGCGGGCGTTCTCGGCGTGGCTTTCCTCATCAAGGCCGGCATGTGGCCGCTCTGCTTCTGGCTGCCGACGGCCTATAGTGCCGCCTCCGCACCGGTTGCCGGCATGTTCGCCATTCTGAGCAAGCTCGGCATCTATGTCATCCTGCGGCTCACCATGCTGCTCTTCGGCGAAGGCCCGTCGGCCGGCTTCGGCGCGACCGTTCTGCTCTGGGGCGGCACGGCGACCCTCATCTTCGGCACGATCGGCGTCTTGGCGTCGCAGGCGCTCGGCCGCATGGCCGGATATTCCGTGCTGGTCTCGTCAGGCACGATGCTGATGGTGCTTGGCATCAATGATGGCGCCATCTCGTCGGGCGCGCTGCTCTATCTCGTCAGCTCCACCTTCACCATCAGCGCCTTCTTCATGCTGATCGAACTGGTGGAGCGCGGACAGGATGCCGGCGCAAACGTTCTGGCCGTCACCATGGAGGCCTATGGCGATGGTGACGAAGACCGGCTGGACGAGGGCGAAGGCGTGACAATGCCCGGCACGATGGCCATTCTGGGCACCTGCTTTGCCGCCTGCGGCATTCTTCTTGCCGGCCTGCCGCCACTCTCCGGCTTCATCGCCAAATTCGCCATGCTGTCTGCCATGATGGGAACCGGTGCCATCGGCGTGCCGCCGACGCCGGCGGTTTGGATGCTCTGCGTGCTGGTCATCCTGTCGGGAGTTGCGGCTCTGATTGCCATGAGCCGTGTCGGCATCCGCACCTTCTGGAGTTCGCTGGAAGGCGTGGTGCCGCGGGTGCTGGTGATCGAGTTGGTGCCGGTGATGTTTCTGCTGTCGCTGACGCTTGCCTTGTCGGTGCAGGCGGGTCCGGCCATGCAATACATGGATACGACCATCCGAACGCTTTCAAATCCGGCCGTCTATATCGATGCGGTGCACAACGCCGCAACGGTGGAGGGCTGGAAGGAACGCGCGGCCAGAAGCGCGGAGGGCCAATGATGCTGCCTTACCCGATCCTGGCCGTCTGCCTGCTTCTGATGTGGCTTATGCTCAACGGCTTCAGCTGGGGACAGCTGGTTCTCGGCGCGCTCGTCGCGCTCTTTGCCTCCTGGGCGCTTGCCTCGCTTCGTCCGGATAAGCCGAAGCTGCGCAAATGGTGGCTTATTCCGAAACTTGTCACTGTCGTCTTCGTCGATATCCTGCGCTCGAACCTTGCCGTTGCAACGCTGATCCTGAAGGGCAAGCGCCGGCCGCACACCTCTGGCTTCCTGCTTTTGCCGCTGGAGATCGAAAACAAGACGGCGTTGGCGCTTCTCGCCATTATCCTCACCAGCACGCCCGGCTCAGCCTGGCTGGAATATGACAGCCGCGACCGCACCGTGCTTCTGCATGTGCTCGACCTCATTGACGAAGAGCAGTGGATCGCAACGATCAAGCACCGCTACGAGGCCCTGTTGCTGGAGATTTTCGCATGAGCGCCGTGATCCTTCTCACTGCCATTTCCATCGCCCAGCTGCTCATTGCACTTGCCATGGCGATTGCCTCGGTGCGCATGTTCCGGGGACCCCGCGCGCAGGACCGCATCATCGGCCTCGACACGCTCTATATCAATGCCATGCTGATGCTCGTCACCTTCGGCATTGGAACCGGCAGCACCATCTATTTCGAGGCAGCGCTGGTCATCGGGATGCTGGGCTTTGTCGCAACCGTTGCCCTTGCCAAATTCCTCATGCGCGGGGAGGTGATCGAATGATCCAGCCCGTCTCGGACCTGCCGCTCTGGGCAGCCATCGTGGTGGCGGCCTTCCTGATCTTCGGATCGGCCTTGGCTCTCATCGGCGCCATCGGCTTCCTGCGGCTGCCGACCTTCTATGAACGCCTGCACGCGCCGACGCTTGGCACGAGCTGGGGTGTCGGCGGCATCATGCTGGCTTCCATGGTGTATTTCTCCGTTTCGTCGTCACGGCCTGTTCTGCACGAAATCCTCATCGGCCTGTTCGTGACCGTGACGACGCCGATCACCTTCATGCTTCTGGCGCGCGCCGCCCTTCACCGCGACCGGGCGGAAAGCAACGGCAACGTGCCGGAAAAGCACCAGCATGATCTGGAAGATGTCGAGGCGATCAAAGGAAACGCCGAGGAGAGTTGATGCCGAGTCCATTCCGGACATTCGGCACCCGCGCTCGTCCAGGGCGTTTCAGCGCAACAGCGTCGTGCGGATCTTGTTGAGCGCCGTCTCGTCATCGGATCCGTAGGGGATCATGCCCTTCAGGCGGCCATCTGCGCCCACCATCAAGAGCGATGTCGTATGGCTCATGTGATAGTCGCTGTCATCGCCATAGGATCGTTCCGCGTGGATCATCCAGCCGGCGGTCACCTTTTTCATTTCCGCATCGGGGCCGGTAATCCCGGTGATGCGGTCGGTGATGGAGGTGACATAGTCATGCATGACCTGCGGGCTGTCGCGCGCCGGATCGATGGTGAAGAAATAGGCGCCGAGCTTTTCTCCTTCCGGGCCCAGCTGCTTCAGCCAGCCCGCCACTTCAAACAGCGTGGTCGGGCACACTTCCGGGCAATGGGTATAGCCGAAATAGACGAGCGCCGGCCCCCGCTTGAAGAGGGTTTCATCGACCGGGTTGCCCCGGTCGTCGACCAGCGAAAACGCCGCGTGAAAGGGGCCGGGACGGGCACGGGCGCTATCGGCCGATACCCAGACCATGACGGCAACCAGCGCGGCAACAAAGATGCTGGCAAGACCAAGTGCTGCCAGCGAAAGCGGTGCGCGGCTCATTTTCCATGGTCCTTATGCGCATCGTGGCCGCCCGCTTCGCCGCCTGCCTTGTCACCACCGGCCGGTCCGACAACGAATTCCACCTCGACCGGGCCTGCCTTTTCAAAATTGAGCGTGGCCTTGATCATTTCGCCTTCCTTGAACGGCTGGGTGACGTTGGTGAACATCACGTGATAGCTGGCGGGCTTCAGCTCCACCGTTTCATGGGCCGGCACGGCAAGACCGTTGGGCAGCGGGCGCATTTCCATGATGGCGCCCTCCATCTTCATCTCGTGGATCTGGACGTCGGGCGAACGATCGGAGGTGACGCTCACCAGCCGGTCTGCCGTGTCGCCAGTGTTGACGATTTTGAAATAGCCGCCACCCACCTTGGCGCCCGGCAGCATGGCGCGGGAATAGGGGTGGCCGATCTCCAGCGGGCCGACCTTGAAGCCATGGGCGGACGCGCCCTGCGCGACGAGGAGAAACAAGGCGGTGCAGGCGGCTGCGATCTGTCTTTTCATGATACTGTTCCTGTCTTCTCTTGAAGGGTCAAATAGCGGGTGTGACGGTTTTCGGGTAGGGCCGCCGGGTGCTTTGCCGCCGGCGACCCAAAGGATTTCAGCCGATGGCGCGCTTCAGCGGTTTCAGATGTCTGAGGATCAGCAGATCGGCGGCGATGACGGTGACAAGAACCGCGCCGGAAAGCGGAAAGAGAACCGACAGCGCCAGCATCACCAGCGCGCCGCCCTTCCAGAGCGGGCCTGGCTCGGTGACCGTTGGCGCCATCAGGCGAAGGCCGGCGCGCCTCGGGCGCCTTTTCCACCACATCACCACGCCGCTTACCGACAGAAACAGGATGGAAAGGCAAAACAGGGTGTTGAGCGCGATATTCCAGACGCCCATGTCGCCCTCATGAAGCGCGACGCCGACGGCCATGGCCTTCCCGGCTACGCCGTAATCGGCAAAGCCGATGTCGGCAAGGATCCGGCCGGTGTAGCGATCGACATGCACGGTGCGATCCGACAGCGGATCGCTGCTGTCATTGCTCATCGTGTCGCGGGCGATCGTCCAGACGCCTGTTTCGCCGCCGGGGAAGGACAGCTGGAACCGTTGGTCAAAGCCCAGCCTGCGGGCAAGCGCGACCACGCCGTCGAGGTCGACCGGATGACCTTGCGCAATCCCGGTCACGCCGGCGCTGGAACCGGAGGCCGGCATCGGCGTCTGCTCCAGCGCCCAGGGCACGTTTTTCACGCCGTCATGGTTCATGCTGGCGTGCGTCGCATCGGACAACGGCACGTTGTCCCACTTTTCAGCCGGGAAGGTGCTCCAGGCCTGGGTGAATTTTTCGCCCCAGATGCCGGCCCAGGTAAGGCCGGACAGAAGGAAGGCGAGAAGGATGATGCTGGCGTAGAACCCGACTGTCATATGCAGCGATTTCCATAGGGCTCGGCCCCGCGTCGCAAGCTGCGGCACAAGAACGGAGCGCCAGCCGGTGTCGCGGGGCCACCAGAGGTAAAGGCCGGTCACCACCAGCATCACGGCAAAGCCCGCGGCGATTTCGATCAGCCGGTCGCCAAGCGTTCCGATCAGCAGCGTGCCGTGAATGGTATCGGCCAGATCGTAAAGGGCGGTGCGGCGCTGCCACTGGCCAAGCGCCACGCCGCGATAGGGATCGACCGCCACCATGATCGATTGCGACCCGCTGTTGACGCGGAAGAGGGCGGCCTGATCGTCGGTGCGCGGTGCGATATACTGTTTCAGGACACCGTCCGGCACGACGGCGAGCGCGGCCTGGGCCTGTTGCGAGACGGCGAGCGTTTGCGAAAGCGGTGCAACGGAATAGAGATTTTCGCCGTCGCGGCCAGCAAGCACCGAAGACCACAGCATGATGAGGCCGGTCACGGCCAGCATCGCAAGGAAAGGGGCGACGTAAAGCCCCGCGTAGAAATGCCAGCGCCAGGCGGTGATGTAGAAGCGGCGCTGGAAGCCGGCGGCCGGTTTTGCGTCGATCGTGTGGGTCACGGTGCTCATCGCGAAGCCGCCTTGCAGATGGGGGTCGCGACAAAGGCCACGCGTGAACGCAGCGTCGCAGCGAGGGGCTGCTCCGGAGCACAGGGCAGGAAGAAGTGGAACATGGGAGATATCCGAACTGCGCGCCGGGATGCCGCAGGGGGCAGTGTTGAGCCGGCGCTGGCTGAAGGATCCCGCAGCCCGACAAGGGCGCGAGGGTTTCAGGCAATCAGGCCGGAAGGCGGGGCGCGGGGGCCGGTGTTGGGCGGAAACAACTGCCGGTAATGTGCTTCGGAGCGCTTTGGCAGAACGGTATTGCGCACACGCTCAACCGTTGCGAACGCAACGAGGGCAGGGGCCGGCAGGATGACGGAGGCATTGAGGCGGCAGGCCTCGCAGCCGGTGCTGCGACCCTCATCATGAGGATGCGCCTTGCCGTCGTCGTGACTGGTGACGCAAAGGACGGGCAGCGTGCCATCCGGCAGCACATAGGCGGCGATCTCTGTCAGCGGGATCCCCGCCGTCGCAATGACGGGAGGCTTGTGGACAAGGCCGAGGCACAGCAAGGCAAGCGCACACATGATGCGCACCATCCCAGCCATGGAAATAGACCTCGTCATGCCTGTCGTCGCTTGCCTCTTCGCGCCTTCCCTGGAACACAGGCTTACACGCCGTCCCGCCAACCGGCAATGCGTCAATTTTGCTCATCCCGTCTGAGCCTCAAGGCGCGCAGACCGGCACGCTTTGATGTCGCTCGGCGCGACAGGACTTGCGCTGGCGCGTTTCGGCGTGTTTAAAGGTGAAAATAAATTCATAATATGAATTTTGGCGATCGGAAACCGCAAGACGGGGTGTCGGGGGGCGGTATGGACAAGATGCCATTGGCGAAAGAGGAACCGCGCAAGGCACGGCTTGCCGAAGCCGTGATCGCGCAGCTGCGCCTCGATATTGCCGACGGGCGTCTGGCCGCCGGCGCGCAACTGCCGACCGAGCCTGGGCTGATTGAACGGTTTGGCGTGAGCCGCACCGTGATCCGCGAGGCGCTGGCCGAGTTGCGGGCGGCGGGTCTCATCAAGGCGGAGCAGGGGCGCGGCGTTTTCGTCTGCGACACGGCGCCTGGCAACGAGCCGTTTCTGAGCCCGGAAGACCAGGGGTCCATTCCAAAGACGCTGGAAATGCTGGAACTTCGCGTCGGGATCGAGACGGAAAGTGCAGCACTTGCGGCCGTGCGCCGCTCGTCGGCGCAGGAGTTCGAGATCCGGGCCAGCAATGACGAGATGGCAGATCTGGTGGCGGCCAAGGCATCCGCCTCTCAGGCGGATTACGATTTCCACCTCGCCATCGCCCGCGCCACCAACAACAGTTTCTATGTCAATGCCATGGTGCGCTTCGGCCTTGCCGCCATTCCGCGTGCCAATCTGCCCAACCTCGCCTCCTCGCATAGCGAGGCCTATCTGGGGCAGGTGGTGGAGGAGCACGCGCGAATTGCCGATGCAATCTCGGCGCAAGAGCCCGAGGCGGCCCGCGCGGCGATGCGCCGGCACCTGGAAGGCTCGCAGGAACGCTACCGCGCCATTGCCCGCGCGCTGCGCCCAAAGGGTGGCGGAACGGCGTAACGCGTCTCGCTTCGTTCGGAGACTTGCACAAGTCATATGATGATTATATGACTTGTCATAGGCCGCAGCTGGCTCTGCCGCTTGAGTGATCGGACGGTCAGGGTGCGCCTCAAGTTGTCTGTCCCGGAGATCCTGTCAGGAGTTCCGGCATCCGATTGAGGCGGGCCGACAGCCGCATGCCTACCGTTCGGCCCCCGGGGCCGGGCGAAGACCGAAGGAGTGGAGGCCTTCGGGAACAAGATTGCCGGCATGAAGAGGCCGTACAAAGGAGGAGGGTGTCATGGCATGGGTCACACGAAGACATTTTTCGAAAGGTCCAGCGGCAAAGGGTGCCCTGTCGGGCCCGGCCGACAGACGTTGCGCGCTGCAACGGGCAGGAGCCCGTCGGGCAAAGGCTGCTACGCGCAGAGCCGGGCGCGTGAGCACCGCGTGCTTTCGGATGGATGAGCGCTGCCTTTCTGGAAAGCTGAGCCTGGCGCCCGCGTCCATCGTCGCGCGCGCCCGCTGAAACCGATCGGCATCTGCCGGCAAGGCCATTTTTCAGTGCCTGCAGATATCGGCAACGCTTGCAAAGGCACCGCCATGAAACGTTTCATTGCCCGCAATGCCCCCGGATACCTGTTCCTCATGCCCTGGTTCATCGGGTTTTTCCTGCTGGCGCTCGGGCCGATCCTGGCCTCGCTCTACCTGTCGTTTACCCGATACGACATGGTGAATGCGCCGCGCTGGATAGGCTTTGACAACTACACCTACATGTTCACCCGCGACCGCCGCTTCTGGAAGGCGCTGGAGGTGACGTTCCATTACGTGGTGCTGGCCGTTCCGGCGCGGCTGATCATGGCGCTTGGCGTGGCGATGCTGCTCGACAAGGGCCTGCGCAGCATCGGGTTTTACCGGGCGATCTTCTATCTGCCCTCGCTGCTCGGTGCCTCGATCGCCATTGCCATCCTCTGGCGCCAGCTTTTCGATGCAAACGGCGTCGTCAACCAGACACTCGGCTATTTCGGTGTCTCCGGGCCGAACTGGCTGACCAATCCGGACACCTCGCTCTATACGCTGGTGATCCTTGCCATGTGGCAGTTCGGCTCGCCCATGCTGATCTTTCTCGCCGGCCTTCGCGGCATTCCCCGCGATCTTTACGAGGCCGCCGAAATCGACGGAACGCCGCCCTGGCGCCAGTTCACCCGCATCACGCTGCCGCTTCTCGCCCCCGTCATCTTCTTCAACCTGGTGCTGCAGACCATTGAGGCCTTCAAGACGTTTTCAAGCGCCTTCATCATTTCGAACGGCAGCGGCGCGCCGGCCGACAGCCTGCTGTTTTATACAGTCTATCTGTTCAACGAAGCCTTCAAGTTCTTCCGCATGGGCTATGCCTCGGCACTTGCCTGGGTGCTCCTGATCATCATTGCGATCTTCACGGCGATCGCTTTCTTCACCTCGAAATACTGGGTGCATTATGAAAACGAGCGTGACTGACCTTGAAGCCGCGATGGAACTGGACGAGGCGACCCGCCTTGCGCATGCCTTCATGCTCCAGCGCAAGAAGCGCGATCGCAATGCCCGCCTCCTGAAGCACGCCTTTCTGATCGGCGTGTCCTTCATCATGCTCTATCCGCTGGTCTGGCTTTTGTCGGCCTCGCTGAAGCCGGAGAACGAGATTTTCGGCAATCTCGACCTTTGGCCCTCGACATTCAAATTCGACAATTACACCGCCGGCTGGCATGCGCTGCCGCAATCCTTTTCGGTGTTTTATGTCAATTCGGCCATCGTCACGATCCTCTCGGTCATCGGCAACCTGATTTCCTGCTCCTTTGCAGCCTATGCGTTCGCGCGCCTGCGGTTCACCGGCCGCAACTTCTTCTTCGCGCTGATGATGATGACGCTGATGATCCCGTATCACGTGGTGCTCATCCCGCAATATGTGCAGTTTCTGCAGCTTGGCTGGGTGGATACCTACCTTCCGCTGGTCGTGCCGCGGTTCCTGGCCTCCGATACCTTCTTCATCTTCCTGATGGTGCAGTTCTTCCGCCAGCTTCCGCGCGAACTGGACGAGGCGGCGATGATCGACGGCTGCTCGCCCTTCAAGATCTACTGGGCCGTGATCCTGCCCCTGTCGCTGCCGGCCATGGGAACGGCCGCCATCTTCTCGATGATCTGGGTCTGGGAGGATTTTCTGGCGCCGCTCATCTATCTGAACGACATCAAGAGCTACACGGTGCCGCTCGCACTTCGTCTGTTTCTCGATCAGGAGGGGCAGTCCGCCTATGGCCAGATGTTTGCCATGTCGGTGCTCTCGCTGGTGCCGGTCGTTCTCTTCTTCGTCCTTTTCCAGAAATTCATCGTCCGCGGCATTGCCACGTCCGGAATGAAATAAGCGCCGTACAGGAAACAAGGAAAGCAAAATGGCGGGTTTGACACTGCGCAATGTCGGCAAGAGCTACGGCGCCCTGCAGATCATCAAGGGCCTCAATCTCGATATCCACGACGGCGAATTTCTGGTGCTCGTCGGCCCCTCCGGCTGCGGCAAGTCGACGCTTTTGCGCATGATCGCCGGGCTTGAGGATATCACCGACGGAACGGTTGCGATCGGCGCCCAGGTAGTGAACGACCTGCCGGCGTCCAAGCGCGAGCTTTCGATGGTGTTCCAGAGCTACGCGCTCTATCCGCACATGACCGTGCGCAAAAACCTCGCCTTCGGCCTGCAGAACTTCCGCATGCCGCGCGCCGAAGTGGAGCGCCGGGTGGCGGATGCCGCCCGTATCCTGCAGATCGAGCCGCTGATGGACCGCAAGCCGCGCCAGCTCTCGGGCGGCCAGAAGCAGCGCGTTGCCATCGGCCGGGCGATCGTGCGTGAGCCAAAGCTCTTCCTGTTCGACGAGCCGCTGTCCAATCTCGATGCGGAACTGCGTGTGCAGATGCGCGCCGAACTTGCCTCGCTCTATGCCCGCCTTGGCACGACGATGATCTATGTGACGCATGACCAGGTGGAAGCCATGACCATGGCAAGCCGTATCGTCGTCCTGCGATCCGGCAAGATCGAGCAGGTAGGCACCCCGCAGGAGCTCTATACGCGCCCGCAGAACCTCTTCGTCGCGGGCTTCATCGGATCGCCAAAAATCAACAAGCTGGAGGCAAAGGTGACGGCAGGCGGGCGCATGGCAAGCGTCGAGGGCTTGGGCGATTTTTCGCTCCCGCAGCTGCCGACCACGGATAGCGCCCTGACGCTCTGCGTGCGGCCGGGGTCGCTGCGCATCGGCGCAGGTGACGTGGTGGGCGAGGGCGTGATCCGGCTTGTCGAATATCTCGGCAACGAGACGCTGTTGCACATTGCGCTGTCGAGCGGGCAGATCCTGCTGGCAACGGCGGGCGGTCAGGCCGCCTATCGCGCCGGGCAGACCGTCCCGATCGGCTTTGACATGTCCGATCTCCATTATTTCGATGCAAGCGGAGAGCGGGTCGAGCCGCAAGCTTCAGCCTTTGCACATCAGGGCGTGTCCGGCACGCACTGAACCGACGGCAGGAAGAGCGGGCGTCCCTCCCGGACGCAACCGCTGATGAGACGAGGTAGAGACGGTTTTGAAGATAGCAATTGTTGGATGTGGCTCCCGCCATCAGATGTTTCGCGATGCGGTAACCGAGGACTACGCCGACCGGCATGAGATCGTGGCGCTCTGCGACAGCAACCCGCATCGCCTCAGCGAAGCGGCAAAGGCCGTGTCGAAACCGGGCACCAACGGTGTCGCAACCTATCTGGCGGGCGATTTCGACCGTCTGATCGCCGAGCAGCGGCCGGATACCGTGGTCGTGGCAACGCCCGATTTCCTGCATGCCGATTACATCGTGCGCGCCTTCGAAGCCGGATGCGACGTGATCTGCGAAAAGCCGCTGACGATTGATCTGTCGCGGCTGAAGATGATCGTCGACGCGCAGGCGCGCACCGGCCGCCAGGTGAAGGTCACCTTCAATTACCGCTATTCGCCGGCCCGCACGCAGATCAAGGAACTGATCTCGTCGGGCGTCATCGGCACGGTGACGGCCGTGGACTTCCGCTGGCATCTCGACCGCGTGCATGGCGCTGATTATTTTCGCCGCTGGCATCGCCAGAAGGAAAGTTCGGGCGGCCTTCTCGTGCATAAATCCACCCACCATTTCGATCTTCTGAATTGGTGGCTGGGCACGGTGCCGACGGAGGTATTGGCCTCGGGGCGGCGCGTCTTCTACAGGCCGGAAACGGCCGTCGAAATGGGGTTGCAAGACCGGGGACCGCGCTGCGCCCTCTGTCCGGTCGCGGATGCCTGTCCGGTTCGTCTGGATCTTGCCGCCGACGAGAATCTGCGCGCGCTCTACCTGGAGGCCGAGCACGAGGACGGCTATTTCCGCGACCTTTGTGTGTTCGATGAGGAGATCGGCATCGAGGATACGATGCAGGCCCATATCCGCTATGCCTCGGGCGTCACCGCCAATTACACGCTGACGGCCTATTCACCCTGGGAGGGACTGGAGATCAAGTTCCAGGGCACCAAGGGCGAAATCACCCACCGGCATGTGGAGGTGCATGGCGTGTTTGGCGGCGTGCGCGATCATGCCGATGAGGAGGCCATTACCACGGAACTGCATCTTGCCGGCGAGCGGCCGAGGCTCCTCGACGTGCCGAAGGCGCAAGGGTCGCATGGCGGGGCCGATCCGGTCATGCTTGGCTATATCTTCAATCCGGAGGGGATGGAGCCCGACCGCTATGGCCGTGCCTCCGATCATGTGGCCGGCGCCTGGTCCATTCTGACCGGCATTGCCGCCAATGCCTCGATCGACACTGGCTCGGTCGTCCATATCCAGTCGATGCTGCGGGCGCGCAACATTCGCATCTGATCTCGGCCCCAAGGCTGCCTGTTCTTCCGGCAGTGCATCCGGCTCACGGCCGGGATGTGCTGCGCTTTGCGCCTGTCCTGCCACTTCTCTGACCCGCAAGCACCGCTCCTCGCGGTTGCGCTTCCGTGCCTGTCATCCTTGGGCATCTGCGGCATCGACACGCGATCCCGTGAGACAAGAACGGCTTCTCCCCTGACTTTTACTGGCTTTTGACTGTCCTGCGCGACACGCAGTCTTCCAGATGCGCTCTTTCCGCGCGTGTTATTCAAAAAATACTACCTTTAAATGAAAAACCGATTGCCAATCCACTTGAACGAGCATTAACTCTACCTATTGGGGCTTTTGCGGTCGATACACCTTTAAGGTGTTCAAGGGGGCGGAAATGGCGAAGCGCAAATGGGTGTGGTGGACCGCCGGTGTGGTCGTTGTGGTGGCAGGGCTTGCCGTCGCGGTATCTCTTCTGACCGGTGGCGGTGGACCGAAGCCCGGCCAGGTGAAGGACGAGGCGATGCTCGCAGGCCGCGACCTCAAGTCCTTCCCGGCGGCAGATGAGGATTTCTTCGCCGACATGGACGGCGGCTATAAGGGCGTAAAACTCTCTGCCGCCGAGGTGAAGGGCCGCAACAACTGGATCGTCTGGACCGGCGGCAATGACCGGTTGTGGGATGGGCTCACCAATTCCTCCTTCGGCAGCTTCGACCTCCTGAAGACGATTTCCAGCTATCCCGGCCTCAAGGCATCGCGCGACAACCGCTGGAGCTATCTCGGGCTCGTCAACGAACCCTGCTTTGCCAAGCCGACAAAGCCCGATCCCGACCATTTCGGCCTGTGGCTGGATGTGCGGGACGACAAATGCGCCGCCGATCCCTTTGCCAATGCCGATAAATACAAGGGCGTGGCCATTGGCGGGCGCGGCAAGACGAAGGATCCGAAGACCGGCAAGGTTCTGCCGGTCGGCTCCTATTACGGCGAGCCGACGGGCATCGTCGGTCTGCGGCTGTTTCCCAACCCCGCCTTTGACGAGAAGGCCGCCAAGGACTGGGACGCCGAGCGCTATTACAAGGATCCGAGCTACTACAACCGCAAGGACCTCGTGCGTCCCTACCGCGTCGGCATGGGCTGCGGCTTCTGCCACGTCGGCCCGGATCCCACCAATTCGCCGGCCGATCCGAACAATCCGAAATGGGAAAACCTTTCCTCGGTCGTCGGCGCGCAGTTCTTCTGGATCGACCGTATCTTCTCCTGGGATGCCAACCAGAAGAACTTCATCTTCCAGCTCGTGCACACCGCAAAGCCCGGAACGCTCGATACCTCGCTGGTCTCCACCGACTATATCAACAATCCGCGCACGATGAATGCGGTCTACCAGACCAAGGAACGCGTGGAGCTTGGGCTTCGGCTCGGCAAGGAAAAGCTTGGTGGTGGCGGGCTCGACAACAAGCAGTTCAAGGATTTCCCGGGCTATGAGGCCTTTGCTGCCACCTACAAGGCGCCGGACACCGTCTGGACGCCGCATGTGCTGAAGGACGGTGCCGATTCCGTCGGCGTGCTCGGTGCGCTCAACCGCGTCTATATCAATATCGGCCTGTTCAGCGAGGAATGGCTGTTGCACTTCAATCCGCTTGTCGGTGGCAAGTCGGTAAGCCCCATCCGCATCGAGGATGGTCGCAAGAATTCCGTCTACTGGCAGGCCACCGAAGAGCAGACGCCGTTCGTTGCGCAGTTCTTCCTGAACACATCCATCGGTGCGCCGCACCACCTGAAGGATGCCCCGTCCGGCCAGCAGTTCCTGACCGCAAATGAGGCAACGCTGACCCGCGGCAAGACGGTCTTTGCCGAAAACTGCGCGGCCTGCCATTCGGCCAAGCAGCCGGACTTCCCGGCGGGCGTTGATCCGCGCGACAGTGTCGGGCCGGATTATATCAAGCGCTGGAACGCCTACTGGGGCTATGTCCAGACGCCGGCCTACAAGAAGGCCATGGTGGAGATCGCACTTCGCCCCGATTTCCTCGACGGAAATTATCTGTCGACGGAAATGCGCGTGCCGGTGACGCTTCTGGAAACCAATGCCTGCTCGCCGCTGGCGACCAACGGCATTGGCGGCAATATCTGGGATAATTTCACCTCGCAGTCCTACAAGGACCTGCCCTCCGTCGGCACGATCAAGATCAAGGATCCGTTCACCGGCGAGGCGAAGGATTATGCCATGCCGGCTGGCGGTCGCGGCTATTCGCGACCGGCAAACCTGGCGAGCCTCTGGTCGACGGCGCCCTATCTGCTCAACAACAGCGTCGGCGACGACATGGGCTATGACAGTCCCAATCCGAGCGTGGAGTATCGCGTCAAGGCCTTCGAGGCCGGCATTCGCCAGATGCTGTGGCCCGAAACGCGCAAGAAGGATCCGGTCCTTGGCGCCAAGGGCGTCGGCGAGATCTACCGCACCGATACGACCTCCTACCTGGAAGTGCCGGCCGGCTATCTGCCGGAAGGTCTTGCCAAGCTCGTGGGACCTCTGGAGCGCTACCTGCCATGGCTGTTCGGCGATGGCGGCGTCAAGATCGGACCAGTTCCGAAGGGCACGCCGGTCAATATCCTGTCCAACCTCGAACTGCGCCTGGATCAGGCGAGCAAGCTCCAGAACCTCGACCAGGACGTGAAGCTCGTCTCGCTTCTCCTGAAGATCAAGAAGGACTTGAAGGAACTGGGTGCCAATGCGAGCGACGCGGACGCGATCAAGGTGTTTGCAAATCTCAAGGACCCGCTTCTGGCGCTCAGCAAATGCGCCGACTTCGAAGTCAATCGCGGCCACTATTTCGGCAGCGACAAGGTGCCGAGCCTTGCAGGCGTACCGGCTCCGCAAGGTCTGAGCGATGCCGACAAGGAAGCGCTGATCGCCTTCCTGAAGACCTTCTGAGCGGGGGCGGGGTGTCACAGCCCCGCCCTTTTTCCTTTTCCAGGCAAATTTGGGGGACGGGTCGATGGCTATGGAAAATGTCACCAGCCATAAGGGTAAGGATTTCGAATATATCGTCGTGGGATCCGGTGCCGGCGGCGGAACGCTGGCGGCACGGCTTGCCGAAGCCGGCGCGACGGTTCTGCTGATCGAGGCGGGTGGCGATCCGCGGACGCTGAAAGGCGGCGATCCGGCCTATCCGGGGGAAAACCGCCTGCCGGATGATTATGATGTCCCTGTCATGCATCCCTTCGCGTCCGAAAACACCGCCATGCGCTGGGATTTCTTCGTGCGGCATTATGCCAGCCGAAAGCTGCAGGAGCGCGATCCGAAATTCGTCGCCGAAGAGGATGGCGTGCTTTATCCGCGGGCCGGAACGCTCGGCGGTTGCACCGCGCACAATGCGCAGATCTTCGTCTATCCGCACAACGACGATTGGGACGCCATTGCGGAACTGACCGGCGACGACAGCTGGAACCATGAGAACATGCGCAAGATCTTCGAGCGCTTGGAAAACTGCCATCATCGCTTCTTCCTGTACCGCTGGCTGGCAAAGCTTGGCATCAATCCGACGCGTCACGGCTGGAAGGGCTGGCTTCGGACCGAAAAGGCCATTCCGCTGCAGGCGCTCGGAGACAAGGGGCTGGTCACCACCATCCTCGACAGTGCCGTCAAGGCCGGCAAGGCCCAGCCCAACCGGGAGGAGGGGTTTGACTGGACTGTCCAGGGCCAAGGCGATCCCAATGACTGGCGCCTTGTGCGTCAGAACGCCACGGGTATCCGCTATCCGCCGCTCTCCAACCGCAACCACCAGCGGCTGGGCACGCGCGAGCGCGTGCTGGAAGTGCAGGCACGCTATCCCGAACGGCTGACGGTGCTTCTCGATACGCTGGTAACCCGCGTGTTGTTTGACGCCCACAACCAGGCGATCGGCGTGGAGGTGATGCAGGGCGAACGGCTCTACCGCGCCGCCTATAATCCGGCCGTGGCCGAGCCTGCGCGCCGCGAGATCCTGTGCTCGCGCGAGGTCATCTTGTCGGGCGGCGCCTTCAACACGCCGCAGCTTCTGATGCTCTCGGGCATCGGGCCTAAGGTGCATCTGGAAGAGCACGGCATCAAGGTGCGCGTCGATCTGCCGGGTGTCGGGCGCAACATGCAGGATCGTTACGAGGTCGGCGTCGTCAACGAGATGAATACCGACTGGGAGGTTCTGAAGGGGGCGAAATTCGCCGCCGGCGATCCGCAGTATCAGGAGTGGAAAAACCGGCGCGACGGTGTCTATACGACGAACGGTGCCGTCATTGCCGTCATCAAGCGCTCGCTGCCGGAGCGGCCGCTGCCGGATCTCTTCTGCTTCGGCCTGCTTGGCCTGTTCCGCGGTTATTTCCCCGGCTATTCGGCGCTGTTTCCCGCTCACCTCAATTACCTCACCTGGGCGATCCTCAAGGCGCACACGGTCAATACCGCCGGCACCGTGACTCTGCGTTCAAGCGATCCGCGCGACCGGCCGCAGATCGACTTTCACTATTTCGAGGAAGGCAATGACCAAAACGGCGCCGATCTCGATTCCGTCGTTGCCGGTATCAAGTTCGTGCGCACCATGACGGCGCCGCTGAAGAAGCTCGGCCTCATCGTCAAGGAGCATCTGCCGGGGGAGCAGGTGCAGAGCGACGAAGCACTGGCACAGTTCGTGCGTGACAATGCCTGGGGGCATCATGCCTCCTGCACCTGCCCGATCGGCCCGCGCGACCGGTTCGGCGTGCTGGCGAGCGATTTTACCGTGCATGGCGTGCGCGGCCTGCGGGTGGTGGATGCGAGCGTGTTTCCCCGCATTCCCGGCTTCTTCATCGTGAGTGCCGTC
This sequence comes from Neorhizobium fuzhouense, assembly GCF_042611105.1. Classification (NCBI taxonomy): domain Bacteria; kingdom Pseudomonadati; phylum Pseudomonadota; class Alphaproteobacteria; order Hyphomicrobiales; family Rhizobiaceae; genus Neorhizobium; species Neorhizobium fuzhouense. The sequence continues at coordinate 224,833 of NZ_JBHFFP010000009.1, forward strand.
TACATGATCGGCGAAAAGGCAGCAGAGGTGATCCTGCAACAATCCGGCCGCGCCTGAGGGATCGCAAAACCGAAAGGGGGATGTGATGGACGAAGACTTCCTGGGAATGCCGACCGACACGGAAGCTCTGCTGCGGCAGGAGGCGTTCGAGATCGAAGGCGAGGTCATACCTCATGACGTGCACGGCGTGGCGCTGAACCGCCGGCTGAACCGGCTGAACCGGTCGGCGCTCTGCATCTCCGGCGGCGGTATCCGCAGCGCAACCTTTGCGCTCGGCGTCATCCAGGCGCTGGCCACCCATCCGCGACGATCGGCAAACGAACCCGCAGAGCCGCAGGATGCCCTGCTCGGGCGGTTTCGCTATCTCTCCACCGTGTCGGGCGGAGGCTATATCGGCAGCTGGCTGTCGGCCTGGCTCAGCCGCGAAAGCTTTGTCGATGTCCAGCGGCAATTGACGGCGCGGCCGGAAGGGCCGGATGTCGAACCCCCGCCGATCCGCGACCTGCGCCGCGACAGCAACTACCTGACGCCGCAGGTGGGGCTGACATCCGTCGATACCTGGACGGCTGCCTCCATCGTGGTGCGCAATCTGGTCCTGATCTGGCTTCTGGTGATTTCGACCCTTGCGACGGCGCTCCTGGCGCTGAAACTCGTGCTGGTGACCATTGCGTCGGTCGGCGCAACAGGCCCGCTGGCCGAGTCGCCGGTTGCCCGATGGGCGCTTTTCGGTGGCGGGGTGCTGCTGCTGCTCATCGGCCAGTGCTATACGCTGACCAATTATTCCCAGGGGGATGGCCGCGGTGGCAATCAGGCCCGCTTCGTGCAGTTCGATCTCCTGGCCGCGGCGTTTGGCGGCGCACTTCTCACCACCTGGGCCATCCTGCCCGTCGGCTGGGACGAGCAGGGACCGGAGGCCCCGCTTGTCCTCCTCTTCGCCATCGGCCTGTTTTCCGCAAGTTTCCTCCTGTCGCTGCGCGCGCATCTCGGCCAGCCGCATGATCCCTGGCTGCGGTTCGCCCGCTGGGTGGCGGCCGGTCTCGTCTGGGGCCTCGTCGTCTCGACGGGGCTCGCGCTGGTGGCCGACATTGCCTATGCGCCGGCCCGGCTTCTGGCGCTTGTCGTGTTCGGTCCGCCCTGGCTGCTGATGGCGCAGATCACCGCCGAGACCATCTATGTGGCCGCAACCAGCAGCGAAACCCGCTCGGATGCCCAGCGGGAATGGTTTGCACGCGCCGCAGGCCTGTTTGTTGCCGCCGGGATCTGCTGGACGGCGGCCATCGTGCTCGGCGTGCTCGGGTCGCGCCTGATGGATGTCCTGCTCGCCGATACCAGCTATGTCTACCAGTCGCTGACCGGCGGCGGTCTGGCGGCCACCGCCGGGATCGCGCTTGCCAGCAGTGGCGGTGGCGATGGGGGCACGGGTGGGGTGGTTTCCGGCTCGTTGGCACGGCTGCGCAAGTTTTTGCAGGTGGTCGGTGGCCAGCTGTTCCTTGCCCTGCTGCTGATCGTGCTGTCAGGTGTTCTCGACTACCTGCTCCTGGATGGATCGCTGCTTGATCTGCTGCTTGCCAATGCGATCACCGCACCTGCCACCATCGGTGCCGACCAGACGGAACTCGACACACTGCTGTTCGGCGCGAAGCTCGCAACACCGGTCGCGGAAGCCGAAGTGTTCGGCAGGCTTCTGTCAGGCGCAATCGTGCTGGCGGGATTTGCCTATGTCATCTCTCGCAGCGTCAACATCAACCGCTTTTCCCTGCACGACCTTTACCGCAACCGGCTGGTCAGGGCCTATCTCGGTGCTACGCATCGCAGACGCACGCCCAACCCGTTCACCGGTTTCGATCTGGAGGACAATCCGCTGATCAGCACGATCTGGCCGCAGAAAACGGTGGCGCAGGAAACGCCCGTGTCGCGTCTCTTCCATGTGGTCAACTGCACGCTGAATGTCGTCTCCACCCGCAACAAGGCCTGGCAGCAGCGTAAGGCGATCTCCTTTGTCATCACGCCGCGCCATGCTGGCGCGGCAGACCTTCACCCACGCTCCTGCTGGCGTGGTCATTCCGGTCGCTATGCCGGCGCCTACCGCCCGTCGGCACTTTACGGCGGGAAAAAGGGCATTTCGCTCGGCACGGCCATGGCGGTTTCCGGGGCGGCCGCCAATCCCAACATGGGTTACAATTCGGCGCCTTCGGTGACGCTTCTGTTTGCCCTGTTCAACATTCGGCTGGGCTGGTGGCTTGGCAATCCGGGGCCGACGGGAAGCCGGACCTGGCGCCTCAGCGGCCCGCGGCAGGCCATCCTTCCCTGGCTGCAGGAAGCCTTCGGCCTGACGACATCCGACCGGGCCTATATCAATCTCTCCGATGGCGGCCATTTCGAAAATCTCGGCCTTTACGAAATGGTTCGCCGACGCTGCCGGTTGATCGTGCTGTCGGATGCCGGCTGCGATCCCGATTTCACCTTTGCCGATCTCGGCAATGCGGTGCGCAAGATCCAGATCGACCTCGGCGTGTCCGTTTCCTTCCCCTATCTCGACCAGTTGCGGCCGCGCATCCGCGCCGGCGAAAAGGCAAGCTCTGCGCCCTACTGCACCATCGGGCACATTCATTATGCCGATGCCGACGGGGCAGGCGAGGATGGCTACATCCTCTATATCAAGCCGAGCTATCATGGCACGGAAGAGGCCGGTATCCGGGCCTATGCCAACGAGGACGAGGCCTTTCCGCACGATCCGACCGCGGATCAGTGGTTCGATGAGTCGCAGTTCGAAAGCTATCGTTCGCTGGGCTTCGAGATTGTCGACGAACTGCTCTGCGATCTCGCCAAGACCGTGCCGGGCAGTGACCTGGAAGCACTTTTGAGCGCCTTTTCGCGCCAATGCCAGGCGGCCGCCGGCACTGTGGTGCCGTGGCGACCGGCGGCGGGCGAGGCAACGGCTGCCGAATGACAGGGCTGGTCTTGCGCGTTCTCCTTCAGATGTCAGGATCGGCATTGGCATCCTTGCGGGTGGTTGAAGGCAGATACCGTTCATTAACCGTGACGCCATCCGAATCCGCTAATTTAGAAGAAGCCTATTGGCCTCTGGAAACAATGGCTCATATTCAGCGACGGCAGCTATTGCGATAGCTCATGGCATGATGCCGTACCAACCGCGTTCCCGAATTGAACCGCCTTCATGGCGGATTGAACGCCCGGACGGTTTGCCGTATCTGTCCTGGATATCACCACACTGCGCATGAACCTGACTTCGACGGGCGACGAGCGCAAGGATCGAGCCCATCATGAATGCCTCCGACGAACTGGCGCGGCTGAATAGCCTTCGCAACCTGCGGCTTCTTGATACCCTGCCCAGCGAAAGTTTTGACCGCATCACGCGACTTGTCGCCTCCTATTTCAACCTGCCCATCGCCGCCGTCTCCTTGACCGACGTCGACCGCCAGTGGTTCAAGTCGAAAGTTGGGGTGGAGCATGACCGCATTCCGCGCCACAAGGCGCCGTGTGCGGAAGTGGCCGAAACCGGCCGCATGCTGGTGATCCGCGATTTTCACGCGGACAACTATTACGCCGACAGCACCCTCGGCAATGCCGGCATCCGCTTCTACGCAGGCGCGCCGCTCCTGACGCCGGATGGCTATGGGCTGGGCGCGCTCTGTGTGCTGGGCGCCGAGCCGCGCAATATCACCGATGACGAAATGGCGACATTGACGGATCTGGCCGCCATGGTGATGGACCAGATCGAACTGCAGCATGCAGTGGGTCGCATAGAACCGTCGAGCGGCCTGCCGAACCGGTTCCAGTTGCTGAACGACCTCTCCGACCTTGCCCAGCGCAGGCCCGGTGGGCGGCACATCATCAGCCTGCTCGATCTTGCCCAGACGGCGCAGTTCGACAGCCTGTCGCGCGTCATGGGTCCGTCCTATCTCGACAGCCTGATTCGCAGTGTCGCGCGCATCCTGAACACCCATGTCGGCCAGGACTCGACGCCCTATCACGTCGGCCCCACGCAATTTGCGTTTTTTGCACCAGCCGCCACCGAGGCCGATCTCTATTCGCAGACCTTGCTGGATATCCTCATGGAAATCGAGCGACAGAGCGATTTCCACATGACGATGACCCCTTCGATCGGCGTCATGACGTTTGATCCGACTGAGATGCAGGCGGAGGACGTGTTGCGTTCGCTGCAGAGCGCCGTGCAGGATGCGCGCGACAGCGATACCGGGATCGGCTGGTTTTCCTCCGCCACTGATATGCGCCACCGCCGCAATTTCCGTCTCCTCCAGGATTTTCCCGTGGCACTCGAAACCGAGGACGAGCTTTTCCTTGTCTTCCAGCCGCGGATGGATCTCGACAGCGGCAGCGTAGAGATTGCCGAAGCGCTGCTGCGATGGAACCATCCGGTTCTGGGCCCGATCTCCCCGGCGGAATTCATCCCCATCGTCGAGGCTTCCACCTTCGCCCGTGGGCTCAGCGCCTGGGTGATCGATCAGTCCTTGCGCCATCTTGCCGAATGGAAAGCCCAGGGGCTCGGTTTCAAGCTTTCCATCAACCTGTCGGCACTCAATCTGGAAGAACCGGATTTCTTCGAGCGGATGATGGACAAGCTTAAGGACTATGCCGTCGATCCCGCCTGCATCGAGCTGGAACTCACGGAAACGGCCATGATGAAGGAGACCGATCGCGCGCTCGACCTTCTGCAGAGACTGACGGATACGGGCATCCGGCTTGCGATCGATGATTTCGGCACAGGCTATTCAAGCCTTGCCTATATGCAGAAATTGCCGGCCACGATCGTCAAGATCGACCGCTCCTTCATTACCGACATGGCGAAGGGCCATCGCGAACGGGTTCTGGTGCGCTCGATGATCAACCTGTCGCACAGCCTCGGCTACCGGGTGGTAGCGGAAGGCGTTGAATCGGCAGAAGCCTCCGATCTGCTGCAAACGATGGGCTGCGACGAGATCCAGGGCTTCTGGCTGTCGCGCCCGATGCGCGCCGACGCCCTCAAGGACTGGCTGGCGGACCACACGTCCCGTGCGTCCGGCCTCGCCTGACACCTGAGGCCGGGTCAGGCTGCATGGGCCGACCGCCCAAACAGGCCCCATAGTTGTCGCTTTCGAAACAATCTATTGAGAATTATTGCTCTTCCGAAACGCCGCGCCCTGCCCCATCTTGAGGTCACGGCGCCAGACACGGCGCGTGACTGCCAGGAAAGAACGGCGCAAGCACGGTGATCCTGGAACAGTCCCTATAGTAGCAAATGCTTGGCGTTTCGCGCGAGCAGACGGAGGCTGGCAATGACCCTCATCCACGAAAGCATGAATCGCGGCCATACCGATACCGGCTGGCTGAACAGCTATCACACCTTCTCCTTCGGTGGCTTTCAGGACCCGACCCGCATGGGATACGGCGCTCTGCGGGTCATCAACGAGGACTGGATTGCACCCGGTTCCGGCTTTTCCGAGCACGGCCATGCGGACATGGACATCCTGACGCTGGTTTTGTCCGGAAAGCTCAAGCACAAGGACACGCTGGGCAATCTCGTTACCATTGCGCCTGGAGAAGCACAGCTGATGTATGCCGGAAGCGGTGTGCGCCACTCGGAAATGAATGCTTCGGGCCGGGATTCGGCGCATTTCCTGCAGATCTGGCTCATCCCCAACCTGTTGGGTGGCACGCCGCTCTACCAGCAGGCCGCCCTTCCCGCCGACCGGGGGGACGGCGGCTGGTCGCTTCTGGCAAGCGGCAGGGCCGGTGACGCGCCGCTGACGCTTCAGTCCGACACGCAGCTCTTCATCGCCAATGCCCGTGATGGCGACCGCACGCCGCTTCCTACGACCGCAGGACGCCTTGCCTTCCTGCACATCATCGAAGGCGTGGCGATGCTGGAGGGGGAAAGGCTCGCCTCGGGTGATGCTGTCGAGATCGGCGCCGGCGAGTTCGAAGAACTCACCTGGATCACCGACGGGCGCGCCCTGCTATTTGACATGGCGCGCTGACACAGTGTCGAACCTGCCGCCCGGCTTGTTTTCCGGGCGACAGTCTGAACGCTTTCCTAGGCGGCACGATGGGCTCAGGCGGCCATGGCCGCCTGCAGATAATCCTCAAGTCCCCCGACTTCGTCGGGGGTGAGGAACAGCCCCTGTTTGGTTCGCCGCCACAGGATATCCTCGGCCGAAACCGCCCATTCCCTATCGATCAGCCAGCGCACTTCGACCTCATACAGCGTGCCGCCGAAATGACGGCCGAGATCTTCGGCCGTCTTCGCCGAGGACAGCAGGGTGCGGGCATCGGTTCCATAGCAGCGGATCAGCCGCTCGGCATGGCCGCGCGCGAGAAACGGCGCGTGTGACATCAGTTCGGACACCGCCTTTCCGGCACCCGTTACCGGGAAATCGCCACCCGGCAGATGGCTGCCGGCCGTCCACGGGCTGCCCTTCGCACCGATCACTTCGGCAATCTTTTCCAGCGCATGCTCGGCAAGGCGCCGGTAGGTGGTGAGCTTGCCGCCGAAGACGTTCAACAGCGGCGCACCGTCCTCTGGCGCTTCCACCTTCAAAACGTAATCGCGCGTGGCTTCCTGGGCCTTCGAGGCCCCGTCATCAAACAGCGGACGCACCGCCGAATAGCTCCAGACGATATCCGCCGGAAGGATCGGCTCCTTGAAGTAATCGCTTGCGGCATCGCAGAGGTAATGGACCTCCTCCTCGCTGATGCGCACGTCCTTCGGGTCGTCCTTGAAATCGCGGTCGGTGGTGCCGATCAGCGTGAAATCACCCTCATAAGGAATGGCGAAGATGATGCGGTTGTCCGGGTTCTGGAAGAAATAGGCGCGGTCGTGGTTGAACTTCTTGCGCACGATGATGTGGCTGCCCTGAACGAGGCGCACATTATGGGCATTGTTGCGGCCCATGGCGCCAGCCAGAACCTGATCTACCCAGGGGCCGGCGGCATTGACAACCATGCGGGCCCGATGGGTTTCGGTTGATCCGTCGCGTGTCGATTTCGTCGTGATCACCCAGTGATCCGCCTCGCGCTGGGCAGACACGACCTTGGCACGGCTGAGAATGGTCGCGCCGCGGATCTGCGCATCGCGGGCATTGAGCACCACCATGCGCGCATCATCGACCCAGCCGTCGGAATATTCAAACGCCCGACGAAATTCCGGCTTCAACGATCGGCCGGCCTCGTCACGCGCGAGATTGAGCGTCCGTGTCGCCGGCAGCAGTTTTCTGCCGCCCAGATGATCGTAGAGGAACAGACCGAGCCGCACCAGCCAGGCGGGCCGCACCCCTCCCTTCTGGATGGGCAGCACAAAGCGCAGCGGCCAGATGACATGCGGCGCCATGGCCCAAAGCACCTCGCGCTCCATCAGGGCCTCGCGCACCAGGCGAAATTCGTAATGTTCGAGGTAGCGCAATCCGCCATGGATCAGTTTCGTCGCACCGGACGAGGTGCCGGAGGCAAAATCATTCATTTCTGCCAGGACCACCGAATAGCCACGGCCGGCCGCGTCACGCGCGATCCCGCAGCCGTTGATCCCGCCACCGATCACGAAAATGTCGAAGAGGGGCGCGCGCGCCATGTTTCATCTCCCTGCGTCATGCTTCAGCGCATTTTGTGAAACGAAATATAATCGATCAGAAACGAAATTCAAATGAAATTGAAACGAAGACAGGTACCCCCTGCCCTGCCTCCGTCACCCTGGAACCTCTGCCACTCAGCCAGAGCGGGAAACGCAGACAGTAAAATCTACCTTGAAGAGCATTCACTTTGGTGCAATTCTACTAATACGGGTACAATGAATATCAGCTCTCGCGTGCGGTGTTTCTCTCAAGGGTGTGGAGGCGACAATGGGCAGGCATCTTCGGCAGATGGCGCAGCGGATGGCTGACGCTCTTTACAAGCATAGGAGGAGCCCGGCAGGGAGATGGCTGCAACAATGCGCGGCAGTCCTGATGATCGCATGCCTTGGCTGGGCGGGCGTCGCGCAGGCCTCGGACCATGCCGATCCAACCAATCTGATGGGGCCGGAAAGCAATATCACCGATCTCATCTTCTTTCCCGAGAATGACCGGCTGATCCTGATCTTCAACGTGCGCCGCTCCTTGAGCACGAAGCCGCCCTATGATCTCTCACCCTATGTCTATGAGGTGAACCTCGATCTCACCACCCCGATTTCCTTCGACAATGCCGCTGATGTCGCCCGATACGGCGGAACGGTGAAGGAGCCGTCAAAGCTTCATGCCGATGCCAAGGTGCGCATCCGGCTCAATAACGACGCAGGCCTTGATCGGATCGAATACGAGGGATTGCAGAACACGGCAGATATCGTAACCAGTTTCGGCGTCCGTGACGATCCGTTCAACTTCCCCCGCTTCTACGGCGTCAACGCCATCACCATGGCATTGAGCATTCCGCGCAATGCTTTCCCGGCCGGCCAGAAGGATTTTATCCTGTGGGGCACGACGGCGAAGGACGGCCAGCAGATCGACCATGTCGGCCGCTCCATCCGCACGCAACTGCCGCGCTTTGGCTTTCTCAATACGGTTGCCGCCAATGAGCAGGTGCCGGCGCTTCTCAAGCAATCGACCCGCACGAACGACATCTACAATTTCCTCAAGGGAAACACCGAGTGGTGGTCGAGAGCGCTCGCCGAACTGATGGAGACGTCGTTTCTCCTGCGCAAGTACGACAACCAGCCCGACGTGATGATCTACAGCGACCGCTTCCCCGTCGGCTATCCGAACGGCCGGCGCATCAGCGATGACGTGGTGGCGCAGACCTGCGCTGCGGGTGATTGCCTGCTGATGGACATTTCCTTCATCGAGGGCGGCTTTCCGCGGTCCACTAAAAACGACAAGGAATTCCTGCCGCAGTTTCCCTATCTCGCCGAGCCGTGGCCGGATAAGCCACCGGCCCCGCCGCCCACCCGTTCGCTGACGCCCTATATCGTTGCAGCCGTCATCGTGCTGCTGCTGGTGTCCTGGGGTCTGGTGCAGGGACTGCGCATCCTCCTGCGCCACCTCTGGCGGGTCATCCGGAACGTCTATGCGCTGGCCACGACGTAGGACGGCAAAAGCGGGCTGGCCGCTGCGGTGGCCAGCACTCTCCCTTGCAACGATCCTCCTTCTTTCACGACCTGCCGCTGCCCATGATTTCTGGATCGAGCCCTCGAGCTTCACCCCCGGCGCCGGGGCAGCCGTGGCCCTCGATCTGAAGGTCGGCGAGGAATTCGTCGGCGATTCCGTGCCGCGCCGGGCGCGGGCGATCGATGTGTTTACCCTGCAGTCCGGAACGGACGCCCCGCGCCCGGTCTCGGGCGCCGACGGCCTGACGCCGGCAGGCATGACCGCGGTCGGGGGCGAAGGCACCGCGCTTATTGCCTATAGCGGCGAAGGCGGCACGGTGAGCCTGCCTGCCGATCGCTTCGAACGCTATCTTGAAAGCCATGGCCTGGAATGGGTGATCCGCGAGCGGGCGTTACGCCATGAAACCCTAGAGCCGGGGCGCGAAGATTTTTACCGCCATGCAAAGGCGCTGCTCGGCGGAATGGTGGCCGATCCGATGCTCGCCAGCAAGGCCCTTGGCCAGAGGCTCGAAATCCTGGTCGATGGCGATCCGACGCAGGACGCGGCACCGATCCTCACGGGTCGGGTGCTCTGGCGCGCTGAACCTCTGGCGGGCGGGCTTTTGATTGCGCGCAGAAAGGATGATCCGCGCCTCCCGCTGACGGTAAGAACCGGGAGCGACGGCCGCTTTTCGCTGCAGATCCAGAACGGCGGCATCTGGCTGCTGCAGATCGTCTGGATGGAACGCGCCGGCTGGTTCGCCCATGAGGACTGGCAAAGCCATTGGTCATCCCTCACACTCCAGAGACCACAGCCATGACGACGTGCCGGGTCCGCGCGCTCATCATCCTGCTCCTCCTGCTGCTGCCTTTGCCGTTCATGGCTGTGACGACAGCCGCGGCGCATGATATCGGCGACAGCCGCGTCATCATCGCGCATGACGCCGTCTCCTGGACGGCGCTGTTCACGACCGCGCCGACAGCCCTCATCAACCGGCTGGAACTTCTGGCCGGCCGACCGCCCAGCCGGGATCTCGATGAGCAGAAGGCACTTTCCCTTCTCACTGAGTTACAAGCCGACCTGCCCGCCCATTTCCATATCGCCATCGATGGAGCGCCGGCGACTGTCACGGTCGGGATCGAGCGTCTCGAGTTCCCGACGGACGTTTTGCGCCCGGCGGTGCTTGTCCTCAAGGTGGCAGGGGCGATGCCGGAGAATGCTACGGCCATGACCTGGCAATTCGATCTGTTGAAGAGCCGCTATGCGCTGCAGCTCTCCGGCCGCAGCTACTGGCTGGAGGGCGACGAGGCAAGCCCGCCTCTGCCGTTTCACCCCGGTCCGGCAGAAACGCTGCCAAGGCTTGTCGTAGACTATCTCCAGCTTGGCTTTACCCATATCCTGCCCGGCGGGCCGGATCATGTGCTGTTCGTGACCGGGCTCGTTCTTCTATCGACGCGCCTGCGCCCCCTCATCACGCAGATCACCGCCTTCACCGTGGCGCATTGCCTGACGCTGCTGCTTGCGCTGCAAGGGGTGATTGCCCTGCCGGGTTCTGTGGTGGAGCCGCTGATTGCGCTGTCGATCAGCTATGTCGCCGTCGAGAACATTCTGGTGCGGCAGATGACGCCATGGCGGCCGCTGCTGGTCTTCGGCTTCGGGCTCATGCACGGGCTGGGTTTTGCCGGCGTGCTGACGGAGCTGGGGCTTCCGACCAATTACCGTCTCGCCGCCGTGATCGCCTTCAATCTCGGCGTCGAGGCGGGCCAGCTAGCCGTCGTCGGCCTCCTCTTCGGCCTTGTCCTCTTCTGGTGGAAGGACAAGCCGTGGTACCGTAACCGCATCGTCCAGCCGCTCTCGGCCGCAATCGCGCTTGTCGGTTTCACCTGGACGGCAACCCGCATCCTTGGCTTATAAGTTGCGTATGTCGATGAACTCCGTAACCTGGCTGCGACCGGGAGCCTTGCCTTGGCAGGCCGTTCCGCCAAGCATACCATTTCCGGACCGAACCTGCTCGTCCCCAACTGACGGTGTGCGCGCAGCCGTCACTATCCTTCACATGTCAAAGGCTCCGACTCTGCGGCCGTGCTCCGTAAAGAGCCGCTGGATGTCCGCCAGATCCGTGAGAGCCTGAGGCCTGGCAAGGGCAACGCTTGCCGCTTCGCCAAGGGGAGGGGCGAATACGGCGGTGGCAAGCAGGGTCTCGCGTGCCTGGGTCACGCCGCGCAACTGCGGCAGGTTGGTCTTGGCATGGATGAGGTTGGTGTTGGCAATCGGCAGATGGGCGCGGCCCTGGCGCTTGACGGTGCCAAGATCGATGATCGCGCTTAGGTTCGCCTGGCCATGCCAGACCGCGCGGGCTCCCCTTCCTCGCCGCGGTCAAAGTCGGCGCGGGAAATCGCAAAGCCGCCTTCGATCAATTGGAGGTCACGTGGGGTGGCGATCCGGTAAAGCCGGGTATGCCAGCGCTGGCTGGGACGAGCCAGGTCTCCATAGTCACGCCGCCCTAGGTTTCCATCGCGAATAGAGCATGTCTTGCGCGACGATCGCCTCCTCGAGCGTCTAGCACATGCGAAAATACACACCGTGATCCGTCAGGCGAAGCATCTTGTCAAACTTGCCGCATCGAAATGCCTGCCACTAGCTTCGATATTGAAGGCGTAGCGGGTAGAATAGGCAAATTTTGCGTATTTCTCTTTCGAGCCCTGCATCTTGTCATGCTCCTGGCCCGACGAGAGGACGACGACATTGCCCGGCGTGGGCATGGCCACCATGCCGAGTTTTCCGAGTTCCACGGGTTCGGCAAAGGCAGGCTGCTCTGTCTCTTGCGCCTGCCAGAAGGAATGATCCTCCGGCAAAGCGAGCGCCAGAAGGAACTTGAAGGCCCAGTAGGGCGAGCCTGCGGAATTGTAGCTCTCGCTCATCAGCAGGTTCGGATAGCCGTAGCCGACCAACAGGACGCCGTCGCGGTCGGCGATCGGGAGGGCCGACCACCAGCGGATATGGCGCATGTAATACCCTTGAACTTCGGCCAGGGCAGGGCTTCCAGATCGGTGAGAACAAGTGTTGCCCAGAATTCGCCGGCGGCAGATCGCTAGGTCTGGCTGCGACCAACGGCGAGTGCTGCGCCGTCCGGCCCCAACCAGTGGTGGATCTCACCGGCAAATTTTGCGCCCGCGCGCGTATCCGGGCCTTGCGCGCCTCATCGTCCTGGGCAAGCACGGTGTAGATTAGGCCATAGAAATGCATGGCCAAGGAAATGTAATGGTCAATCCGCCTTGCCGGCCCGTCACGGTACCAACCCTTGCCGATATCGAAGGCTTCCAGCTCGTCGAGATAGGCGATGGTCTTTGCCGCATCGGCCGCAACCCTGTCAGTTCATGCTGAAGTGCGCCTTGCGGGCAGGGTGAAGCTAATTGGCATGCCTCACTTGAGCGAGTAGTTTC